>JBGVIB010000082.1:0-28344 GCA_045122835.1 Lachnospiraceae bacterium | reverse complement strand
TCAGAGGCTATAATTTAGATGTTTAGTGGTTCTTAGGGCGAGGGATTTGTGCATAAGTCCAAAAATTACGCATTTACAGCGTGTTTTTTGGACTTCGTTTATGCACAAATCACCGCCCTTAGAACCACTTACAGCTAAATTCCTAGCCTCTGATAGCAAGCTACATCCCCTCTCTCAGCCGGAGGGTTTACGCATATGATTAGGCAATCCAGACAGCTTATACTAGGCGTCCGGGTAGCGACCATGATTCAACACCCACACAAACCAGAATTTCGATTGCATCAAGGAAAAGTAATGGAAATACCACCAAATCTATGTTATACTTTTAAGTATTAGGCAGAGCATGTACCAAATGCAATGTCAGTTCGAAACGAAAGCGAGGATAAATTGTGATTAACAAATTAGTGAAAGAGATTCAGGCAAAAAAAGCACCCATTGTAGTAGGATTAGATCCAATGTTAAATTATGTGCCGGAGCATGTGCAAAAAGCAGCATTTGCAGAGTTTGGCGAAACATTAGAAGGTGCAGGAGAAGCTATTTTCCAGTTTAATAAAGAGATTGTAGACAAAACATACGATTTAATTCCAGCAGTAAAGCCACAGATTGCGATGTATGAGCAGTTTGGAATTCCGGGAATGATTGCCTTTAAGAAGACAGTGGATTACTGTAAGGAGAAAGGTCTGGTGGTCATTGCTGATATTAAAAGAGGTGATATCGGTTCCACATCTTCTGCTTATGCAGTGGGACATGTAGGTGAAGTACAGGTAGGCACAAATAAATACGTTCCGTTCGATGAAGACTTTGTTACTGTTAATCCATATTTAGGCTCTGATGGTATTCGTCCATTTATGGATGTATGTAAGACAAGAGATAAGGGTATCTTTATTTTGGTAAAGACATCCAATCCATCCAGTGGAGAATTTCAGGATCGCTTAGTTGATGGTAAGCCATTGTATGAGCATGTGGCAGAGCAGGTAGCCCAGTGGGGGGAAGAACACATGGGAGATTCTTACAGCTATGTAGGTGCTGTTGTAGGCGCAACTTATCCGGAAATTGGAAAAGTACTTCGTAAAGTAATGCCAAAGACTTACATTTTAGTGCCAGGCTATGGCGCACAGGGCGGAAAAGGTGCAGATTTAGTCCATTATTTCAATGAAGATGGCTTAGGTGCAATCATCAATTCCTCACGTGGTATCATTGCTGCGTATAAGCAGGAGCAGTATGCAAAATTTGGTGCAGAAAACTATGGTGATGCATCCAGACAGGCAGTGATTGATATGTTAGCAGATATTAATGGTGCAATCGATCAGGCGAAGAATTAAAGGAGGAACTCTATGGCGAAATTTAAAGAAACAGCAGTAATAACTAGACAGGAGCCGATTAGTGTAGATATTTTCAGCATGTGTCTAAAAACAAAGCAGATTGCAAAAGAAGCAAAGGCTGGTCAGTTTGTTGCCGTCTATTGTAAGGATGGAAGCCGCTTACTACCAAGACCAATCAGTATTTGTGAGATAAAGGGTGATGAATTGCGACTGGTATATCGAATTGCCGGTAAGGGTACCGATGAATTTTCCCAGATGAAGGCTGGTATGGAAGTGGAAGTACTTGGTCCATTAGGAAATGGCTTTCCGAAGGCAGAAGGAAAAGCATTAATTATCGGCGGTGGAATTGGTATTCCCCCAATGCTTCAATTAGCAAAGGAACTGACAGGAGAGAAGAATATTGTTGCAGGTTATCGCGACATATTATTTTTGAACGAGGAATTAGAACAGTACGGCAACATGTATATTGCTACAGATGATGGTTCTGCAGGAACAAAGGGAACAGTAATTGATGCAATAAAGGCAAACCAGATTCAGGCAGATGTTATCTATGCCTGTGGTCCAATGCCAATGTTAAAGGCGGTAAAAGCATATGCCACAGAGCAGAATATTCCGGCATGGATTTCTTTAGAGGAGCATATGGCATGTGGAATTGGCGCCTGCTTAGGATGCGTGGTAAAGACAAAACATAAGGATGAGCATACTAATGTAAATAATACAAGAATATGCTTAGAAGGTCCTGTATTTAATAGCGAGGAGGTGGAGATTTAATGAATACTTCTGTAACATTAGCAGGTGTCACATTAAAGAATCCGGTTATGACAGCGTCCGGCACATTTGGGTCTGGCGGGGAATTCAGTGAATTTGTAGATTTAAACAATTTAGGTGCAGTAGTTACAAAAGGTGTTGCAAATGTACCATGGCCAGGTAATCCATCCCCACGTGTAGCAGAGACATATGGTGGAATGATTAATGCAATCGGATTGCAGAATCCCGGAATTGATGTATTTGTAGAAAGAGACATTCCGTTTTTAAAAAAATATGATACAAAGATTATTGTAAATGTATGTGGAAGAACAACAGAAGATTACTGTGAAGTTGTGGAGCGATTGGCGAATGAGCCGGTTGATATGTTAGAAATCAACATTTCCTGTCCAAATGTAAAGGAAGGTGGCATTGCATTTGGACAAAATCCAGGTTATGTGGAAGCAATCACAAAGGAAGTAAAGAAGTACGCTAAGCAGCCAATTATTATGAAGCTCAGTCCAAATGTAACAGACATTACAGAGATGGCAAAAGCAGCAGAAGCAGGCGGTGCAGACGTATTATCTTTAATCAATACTTTGACAGCAATGAAGATTGATATTCACAAGCGTAAATTTGCAGTAGCTAACAAGACTGGCGGTTTATCCGGTCCTGCAATTAAGCCGGTGGCAGTCCGTATGGTATATCAGGTATCCAAGGCTGTGAATCTGCCAATTATTGGTATGGGTGGAATCATGACAGGAGAAGACGCTATCGAATTTTTAATGGCTGGCGCCACTGCGGTATCCGTTGGAACAGCAAATTTCCACAACCCAATGGCAACACAGGAAGTTGTAGATGGTATCGAAGCATATATGAAAAAATATAATGTGGAAGATATACATGACATTATTGGTTGTGTATAAGACTAGTACAACGAATATTAATTATTAATTATTCGTTGTACTAGTTCGAAAGTACTAAAAACACTACGTTAAGGTGAAGTTTTCATACATTTAGGTAGACTTACTTGAAAAATATGTCATATCATGTATAATAAAATCAACTTATGTTTGAAGGGACAGTTGAACAGCGCATAAGGAGTATTATTAGGGGTTATAAACATGATTGCTTGAAGGGAATGTGGTCATGTAGATGAGGGAAAAGAAAAATTAATAAGGGTATACAAAAATAGAGGGAATGAGGGCCCTCTATTTTTTGTGTGCTAGAGTGTGTTCCAAAATTCAGGAGCGTTGCATTTAAAAAGAAAATCCGTTATACTAACCATAATAAAGGAGAGTGGATTTCGAAAGGATGTGAGCAGATATGGCGAATAATATAGGAATTGGAATACAGGATTTTATAGAACTCCGTGAAAATAAAAAATTTTATATAGATAAAACATCATTTATCAAGGAATGGTGGGAGAGTGGAGACAGTGTCACGTTAATTACCCGCCCAAGACGATTTGGAAAAACTTTGAATATGTCCATGGTAGAGGAATTTTTTTCAGTGAATTATGCAGGAAGAGGGGATTTATTCGAGGGACTTTCCATCTGGGAGGAGGAAAAGTATCAGAAATTGCAGGGAACCTACCCGGTGATTAGCCTGTCTTTTGCAAGGATAAAAGAAACAGATTTTGAAACTACCAAGAAGCGAATCTTAGAAGTATTGATGTCCCAGTTTGAAAAGCATGCTTTTTTAACAGAGAGTGAAAAATTGTCACTGAATGAAAAGGAATATGTAAGCCGTATGGCAAGAGAAATGGATGCTTTTGAGGCAGGTTCCTCTCTGCACCGTTTATCAGATTATTTAAGCCGTCATTATGGCAAAAAGGTCATCATTCTGCTTGATGAGTATGATACGCCTATGCAGGAAGCCTATGTAAATGGTTTCTGGGAGGAGCTGGTGGCATTTACAAGAAGTTTTTTTAATTCTACCTTTAAATCAAACCCTTACATGGGACGGGGGATTATGACCGGAATCACTAGAGTATCCAAAGAATCGGTTTTTTCGGATTTGAACAATCTGAAAGTGGTAACTACCACATCGAATGAATACGCCACATCGTTTGGTTTCACAGAGGAAGAAGTATTTGCTGCATTAGATGCAGGTGGACTAGGAGAAGAAAAAGAAAAAGTCAAGGAGTGGTATGACGGTTTTGTGTTTGGCGAGCACAGTGATATCTATAATCCATGGTCCATTCTTAATTTTTTAGATACCGGTAAGTATGGAACCTACTGGGTGAATACCAGTTCCAACAGTCTGGTTGGAAAGCTGATTCGGGAAGGAAATGGTGCCATAAAGAAACAGTTTGAAGAGCTGCTTTTAGGAAATCAGTTGCGCGTTCCTATTGATGAGCAGATTGTGTATAACCAGCTAGATGACAATGAAGAAGCAGTGTGGAGTCTTTTGCTTGCCAGTGGTTATTTAAAAGTCCTGAATTATGATCGTTTGGGAGAACTGGAATTAGGGGAAGAAGCATGTTATGAACTGGCGGTGACTAACCGTGAAGTGCGGATTATGTTTGGTGGTATGGTAAAATCATGGTTTAAGAAAACCAATGCAGACTATAATGATTTTATAAAGGCAATGCTGATTAAGGATGTGGATGCCATGAATGAATATATGAATCAGATGAGCCTTGAACTGTTTAGTAGCTTTGATACCGGGAAACGGGCATCAAAAAAGGCACAGCCGGAACGATTTTACCATGGATTTGTGCTAGGGTTAATGGTAGATTTGCAGAGGGAATATATTGTGACTTCCAACAGAGAAAGCGGTTTTGGAAGATATGATGTCATAATAGAACCGAAGCATCCGGAGAAAAATCCGGCAATGATTTTAGAATTTAAGGTATTTAATACCAAAAGAGAAGCTTCCTTAGAGGAAACAGCCAAGGCAGCCCTTGCCCAGATTGAAGAAAAACAGTATGATGCAGCCCTACTTGCAAAGGGGATACCAGCAGACAGGATATATAAATATGGATTCGCATTTGAGGGGAAAACAGTGCTGATAGAGAAAGCGTAAGAAATACAAATTGATGTAACGATTGCCTTGTTGAAAAATTAAGTACATCATGTACAATTTTTTTTGATTGGAAAAATCCTGTGCATATGCTACACTACATGTAGAAAATATAAATTAGCCATTGCTAGAGCGTGTTACAAAATTGCCTTCTGCAAGGAGCACGGCAGATTGTAAGAATGAATGTTCAAACACTCTCTATCGGCAGGAATCGAGGTAAATATGAGAGTTGGTATGGGTTATGATGTTCACAAATTAGTGGAGAACAGAGATTTGATATTGGGTGGAGTAAATATTCCTTATGAAAAGGGGTTGCTTGGACACTCTGATGCAGATGTGCTGCTGCATGCGATTATGGATGCTCTTCTTGGAGCGGCAGCTTTAGGGGATATCGGTAAGCATTTCCCGGATACAGATGAACGGTACAAAGGAATTTCAAGCATAAAGCTGTTAGAACATGTAGGTTTATTGTTAGAGGAAAATATGTATGTCATTGAAAATATTGATGCAACCATTATTGCACAGCGTCCAAAGATGCTGCCACACATTCCACAGATGGTAAAGAATATAGCAGATACCTTGAAAATCAGTGAAAATCAGGTAAATGTAAAGGCAACCACAGAAGAGGGCTTAGGCTTTACCGGATCCGGAGAGGGCATTTCCTCTCAGGCAATCTGTGCATTAACTACCGTTGCAGATTATGCATATGATTCGCGAAGAATTGCAGCAGCCGTTGACCAGAATGGCAATGTGGCAGGTTGTGAAAGCTGTCCTGGCTGCAAAAAACAGTAAGTCTCAACGGTGACGGTCAGTAAATGGTGTACAGATATTTATGATAATTTTCTGTTGACAAAACGCATAAATTTGCATAAACTATATCACGGATAGAAAAAAGAAAAGGCTTAGAACAGAAAAGTACCTTGCGTGTGAATTGCAGAGAGAAGCTGCCGTTGGCTGAAAGTAGCTTTAAGGAACTGGTAAGGGAAGTGCATCTGGGAGCTGATCGGGTGAGCGCAAAATGCAGGTAGTCCGATACGTGCACACACGTTACGTGATATGAGTGGAGAATGTAGATTCTCTATAAGAGTGGAACCGCGGATAACTTCGTCTCTTGGATGTAAGAGACGGAGTTTTTTTATATACTAGGAGATTGCAACAATACATACTATAAAACTGATTCAGGAGAGGCTGGATGCAATATGGGATTGATAAAATTTATTAAAGAAGAAATGGAAGTAATTAAATCAAGAGATGCAGCACTGCATTCTAATATGGAAGTATTTCTGTATCCTAGCTTTAAGGTGATGATGCACTATCGGCTGGCCCATAAGCTGTATCAGAATGGACATTATTTCTGGGCGAGGTATATTTCCCAGAGAGGAGTACGTAAGTCTGGGATTGAGATTCATCCGGGGGCACAGATTGGAAAAGGATTATTTATTGACCACGGAAGCGGTGTTATTATTGGCGAAACAGCAATCATTGGTGATAATTGTACCCTGTATCAGGGGGTAACCCTTGGAGGAACCGGAAAAGATAGCGGTAAACGTCACCCAACTCTGGGCAATAATGTTATGGTGGGTTCCGGTGCAAAAATATTAGGTCCATTTACCATTGGAGACAATTCCAAAATCGGTGCAGGCTCCGTTGTACTAAAGGAGGTTCCGCCAAATTCTACAGTGGTAGGAGTTCCAGGTCGGGTAGTTCGCCGGGAAAATGTAGAAGTGCAAGTCTGCGATTTAGACCAGGTGCATTTACCGGACCCAATCGAATTAGAATTACAGCGTCTCCAGCAGGAGAATGAAGCACTGCGTGAAAGAATAGAAACCATAGAAAAGCAGATAAAATTATAATGTCATTAAAAGTGGCAGAATGGAGAGAAAAATGAAGTTATATAATACATTGACAAAGAAAAAAGAAGAATTTGTACCAATTGAGGAAGGTAAGGTCCGCATGTATGTCTGCGGACCTACCGTATACAATTATATTCATATTGGAAATGCAAGACCAATGATTATGTTTGACACTGTCCGCAGATACTTAGAATACAAAGGCTATGAGGTAAATTATGTGTCAAATTTTACAGATGTGGACGATAAGATTATCAAGAAGGCCAATGAAGAAGGTGTTTCTACTACTGAAATATCAGAACGCTATATAAAAGAATGTGTACAGGATATGAATGCCCTGAATATCAAAAAGGCCACCAAGAATCCGAAAGCAACGGAAGAAATCGATGGTATGATTGAAATGATTCAGGCACTTATTGACAAGGGATATGCCTATAATGTGGATGGTACTGTTTATTTCCGTACCAGGAAGTTTGATGGATATGGAAAATTATCTAAGAAAAACATTGATGACTTAGAGGCTGGAAAGCGTATTGCAGTAGAGGAGCAGAAAGAAGACAACATGGATTTCGTTCTCTGGAAACCGAAAAAAGAAGGAGAGCCATATTGGGAATCACCATGGAGTGAAGGCCGTCCGGGATGGCACATTGAATGCTCGGTAATGGCAAAGAAATATTTAGGAGACAGCATTGACATTCATGCTGGTGGGGAAGACTTGATTTTTCCACATCATGAAAATGAAATCGCACAGAGTGAAGCTGCAAATGGCAAGAATTTTGCGCACTACTGGATGC
Organism: Lachnospiraceae bacterium; assembly: GCA_045122835.1. GTDB lineage: Bacteria > Bacillota > Clostridia > Lachnospirales > Lachnospiraceae > JBGVMW01. The sequence continues at coordinate 20,607 of JBGVIB010000082.1, read as the reverse complement.
ATAATGGCTTTTTAAATATCAACAATGTAAAAATGTCAAAGTCTCTGGGTAATTTCTTTACGGTAAGAGATATTTTAGAGAAATATGATGCACAGGTACTTCGTTTCTTTATGCTTAGTGCACACTATAGAAGTCCTTTAAATTTCAGTGATGATTTGATGGAAGCTTCTAAGAATGGTCTGGAAAGAATTACAACAGCTGTGGAAAAATTAAAGGATTTGTCAGGTGTTGAATGTAATGAAATGACATTGAAAGAGCAGACACAGTTTGCTTTGGCAGATGAGCTTGTGAAAAAATTTGAGGCAGCAATGGATGATGACTGCAACACAGCCGATGCAGTATCTGCAATCTTCGAGCTTGTGAAGCTTTCTAATGTAACAGCATCGAATGAAAGTACAAAAGCATATATCCAGAAATTATATGAAACGATTACAAAGCTTTCAGATGTATTAGGAATTATCACAGAGCGTGAGGAGGAAAGCTTAGATGCAGAGGTGGAAGCTTTAATTGAAGCAAGACAGAATGCAAGAAAAGAAAAAGATTTTGCAAAAGCAGATGAAATCAGAAATCAGCTGTTAGCAATGGGCATTGAATTAAAGGATACCAGAGAAGGCGTAAAATGGAAAAGAATTTAACAGAATTTTTAAAAGAGAAATATGAATTGCCGGATGTGGACATTAAGACATATTCGCCATTGGTGCTTGCTTACATTGGAGATGGCATATATGACCTGATTATCCGAACAATTGTAGTCCATCAGGGGAATACTCAGGCAAATAAGCTTCACCGTAGAACCAGTGAACTGGTAAAGGCAGCAACTCAAGCAACTATGATTGATTTGCTCTTTGAGGATATGACAACAGAGGAGCAGGATATGTTCCGCAGGGGACGAAATGCCAAGTCTCCTACCATGGCAAAAAATGCAACTATGAAGGATTACCGCAAAGCTACTGGATTTGAAGCATTGATGGGATATTTATACTTAAAAGGCGATTACGAACGGATGACAGATTTAATAAAATTAGGACTGGCCCGTTTAGAGGAACAGAAAGGAGCCAAATGAGATACGAGGAATTTACAATCGAAGGAAGAAATGCTGTAACGGAAGCTTTTCGTTCCGGCAAAACCATAGATAAATTATTTGTACTGGATGGATGTAGAGATGGTGCAGTCAATACCATTATCAGAGAAGCCAAAAAGCAGGATACCTTTATCCAGTATGTAAAAAAAGAGCGTTTAGATCAGATGTCAGAAACAGGAAAGCATCAGGGTGTGATTGCCTATGCGGCAGCTTATGAGTATGCCCAGGTGGAGGATATTTTAAAGGCGGCAGAGGAAAAGGGAGAAGATCCATTTATTTTTATTTTAGATGGCATTGAAGATCCTCACAATTTAGGTGCGATCATTCGTACAGCAAACCTGGCAGGAGCCCATGGCGTAATCATTCCAAAGCATCGTGCAGCCGGCTTGACCGCTACTGTGGCAAAGACATCAGCAGGAGCCTTAAATTACACTCCAGTTGCAAAAGTGACAAACATCGGTAAAACCATTGAAGAATTAAAAGATAAAGGCATGTGGTTTGTCTGTGCGGCAATGGATGGAGACATTATGTACCGTGTGAATCTGAAAGGCTCCATTGGACTTGTAATTGGAAATGAAGGCGAGGGTGTCAGCCGCCTGGTAAGGGAAAAATGCGATATGACAGCTTCGATTCCAATGAAAGGAGACATTGATTCCCTCAATGCTTCTGTAGCAGCAGGTGTTCTAGCTTATGAGATTGTAAGACAGAGATTACAGGCAAATTAATATAGTGAAAAAGGCGAGATATTTATCCTACCATATATAGAAGATATGTAACTATTCAGAACCAGGACAATACAATCTTGTATTGTGCCAAACTGCACAGTCCGTATGAAAACGTAGTGGCAGCAGGCCAAAATCCATCACCGTAGGTGATTCTGCATGGATTTTGCCTGTTATTATGAATGCAATTCATAATAACATTGGTAACCTATGAGGGTACTGAATAGTTACGAAGATATATAATATGAGTATGGAAAATGATGGGAGGCATATGATAAAGTATCATTCATATTCAGATGAGGAATTAGTAAGCCGGATTAGGGAAGACGAATCCGGCATTACGGATTATCTGTTAGAAAAGTATAAGAATTTGGTTAGAAAAAAAGCAAAGGCCATGTATTTGATTGGTGGTGACAATGAAGACTTAATTCAGGAAGGTATGATTGGTTTGTTTAAAGCAATTCGGGATTATAATCCGGAGAAAAGGACAAGTTTTTTTAACTTTGCTGAGTTATGCATTACCAGACAGATTTACACCGCAGTAACTTCTGCAGGCAGACAGAAGCATATACCGCTGAACTCCTATATTTCCATTTACTCAAAAGTATCAGACAATGAAAAAGATGGTGTGGAGTTATTTGAAGTGATGGAGGGAGACGCGGAAAATAATCCGGAATCCCTTGTAATCCATCAGGAAAATTTAGAACAGCTTGAGCAGTACATAGAAGAAAATTTAAGCGAATTTGAAAAAAAGGTGCTGGATTTGCATTTAACAGGACATGGTTATCAGACCATTGCAGGCATCTTAGAAAAAACACCAAAATCTGTGGACAATGCTTTGCAGCGTATAAAAACCAAAATCTCAAGGTTTGTGTGCTGATATAAACGAAAACAATGGAACAGTTGGTTTAAAATTGTATGTTTTTTCAAAAAAATATTGACAATTTTCATGGTATGTGATACTATAATTTTCGGTAGTAACCAAGCTGGCATGGCACAGTCGGTAGCGCACTTCATTGGTAGTGAAGAGGTCACGGGTTCGATTCCCGTTGCTAGCTTAAGAAAAGCTGAAATCTTTAAGATTTCAGCTTTTTTTATATACTAGGAAATTGCAACATTTTATTGTGTAATGTTGTAATTTCCTAGTATATAAAAGGTGATGCGTATTATAAATATTTGCATCGCAAAATGCAAGTTGGTAAATCTAACGTAAATTTTAAGAAAAAATAAAGTAAATTGTCAATATTAAACGAAAAATACAAAAAAAGAGAATATTTTGAAAAATTTCCTTTACAGAACCGTCATATTTCGCTAATATATAATCTAGATAGGTGCGGTCAGCAACAGAATGTGCTATAAATACCATCCATGCAGGTATTTTTTTACCTTTTAATGTAAATAATTTGTATAGAAAGCGTAAAAAGAGTGTAAGCATGGAGAGGACGCACAAGCGATATCGTCCCATCAATGTGCAGGAACAGCCTGTGAGTTTTTTCAATAATAAAGACTGCGTAGAAAGCACATATGCTTGAGAGAGCAGACACTTGGGAGGAAAATTAAACATGAGTATGACAGATGTGGAATTACTATTTTCTTTTGCCGGTGGTATCGGATTATTTTTATTCGGTATGAATATTATGGCAGAAGGTTTGCAGAAGGCAGCAGGAAGTAAGATGAAGTCACTGCTTGCAGCGTTGACCAGTAACCGATTATTAGCGGTTTTGGTGGGTGCGTTGGTAACTGCAATTATTCAGAGTAGTTCGGCTACAACCGTAATGGTGGTTGGTTTTGTAAATGCTGGATTGATGAATCTGACACAGTCCGTTGGTGTTATTATGGGTGCCAATATCGGTACCACAATTACTGCCTGGTTAGTATCCATGAAGGATATCGGCAATTTATTCAGTCCGGACTTTTACGCTCCATTGTTAATTGGAATTGGTGCATTTGCCATTTTATTTGCGAAAAAGGAACGCACAAAAGAAGTAGGCCAGATTTTAATTGGGTTTGGTATGCTGTTTGTTGGTTTGAATTTTATGTCTGGTGCAATTGAACCATACAGAGATTCACCAGTATTCTCTAATGCATTCCGGGTATTAGGTGAGAATCCATTTTTAGGAATTTTAGTTGGTGCATTAGTTACTGCATTGATTCAGAGTTCTTCTGCATCCGTAGGTATTTTGCAGGCTCTTGCTCTCAATGGAATGGTAACCTGGAGAGCAGCAATTTTTGTTACTTTAGGTCAGAATATTGGTACTTGTATTACAGCAATTTTATCAAGTGCCGGAGCACAGAAAACTGCAAAACGTGCAGCTGTTATTCACTTGTTATTTAATGTGCTAGGTGCTGTCATTTTTGGAATTATTACGTTCCTGTTCTTCTGGGCAAAACCAGACCTTGCAGCAAGTAATATTTCCACAGTGCAGATTTCTATATTCCATACAATATTTAATATAACAAACACAATTATCTTGTTCCCATTTGCGAGCCAGTTAGTGAAGGCATCCTATTTGATTATCAGAGATGGCAAAGAGGAGGAGGAAGAGGTAACACATCCAGAGAGACTTCCTCATTTGGATACACGTATTTTAGAGACACCTTCTTTTGCTATTGAAGCTGCTATTACAGAAATAGGTCGTATGGGTGATTTAACCATAAAACATTTACAGACCGTTCGTGATGCTTTATTTGGACGAGATTTAAAGAAGGTTAAAAAGGCTGCAAAAATAGAAGATAGTGTAGATAATTTTGCATCCAGTCTTTCAGATTACCTTGTAAAAATCAGCAACTTGTCATTGACAGAGCAGCAGCATGCTGTAGTGAGTGATTTGTTCTATACGGTAAGTAATTTTGAGAGAATCAGTGACCACTGTGACAACATTGGTGAATTGGTTACTAACATGGTAGAGAATGAGTATAATTTTTCTGATAGTGCGAAAGCAGATTTGAAGGTTATGTTTGAAAAGACAGAGGATGCCGTAGAGCGTGCAGTAGAATGTCGTAGAAGCATGTCTTTAGATGCTGTGAATGCTGTTCATGAAGATGAAGATGCCATTGATGCAATGGAAGAAGAATTGAGAAAGCAGCATGTTAAGCGCCTTTCAGACAAGAAGTGTGATACAAATGCTGGTATTATCTTCTTAGATTTATTAACAAACTTAGAGAGAATTTCCGACCACACAGAAAATATCGTGGATTATGTTGGAGATGAATTAAATAAAATATAGTATGAAAAAGGACATTGCCGTTGGGGCAGTGTCCACTAAGGAAGTTTTTTAGGTAAGATACGGTGTAACTCAGTAAAATGGGTTACACCGTATTCTTTTGCCCTTATGATACTAAACGGAATTCATGCGGGTTTTCCCGTATTTCTTCTATCATAACAAGGATTTCTTCCTCGGTCGGAATATCAATCATTCCCACCGCTGTAAAGTAAATATCTACTTTTACATAACAATGACCGCTTGACTTATCGTTATTGTGGACTTCTATACGCTCTATAAGGGATTTACAAGAGTAGGGGTGAGTTCCTTAATCTCGCTCATTTCTCGCAAGGTACGAAGAAAATGCCTTAAATCTGTTACCTTTTTGTTGGCTTCTGACAAGGTCTGCTGATGGAGTTCCTGCACCCTTAACCTCGTGTGATAAAAAACTATATTCAGTTGTGTCTCTCCTATGAGAGTATTTTATTACACCAAGAAGAGCGTATGTTTGCCAAAGCTTTTTAAATATTTTTTCGGTAATGGGTGGAATAACGTTAACAGAAAATATTTTCAAAAGTCTGTCACCTTTTGGGTTCCTTGTTCGTCTTTATAAGTGAATAACAGAAAGAGAGAACAGATAAATGGTTTTTAGTAGTTTACAATTTATTTTAATTTTTATGCCGATATTTTTTATCTGCTATTATTTGACGCCAACCAAATACAGAAACATAGCTCTACTTTTGGGAAGCCTTGCTTTTTACTTTATAGGAACAATAGAAGTCCCCTATCATTTTGTTTTGTTTATTGTAAGTATTTTAGTGGATTTTTACGTAGGAGTTTACTTGGAAAAATATAATAAACACAAAAGGTTCATTCTTTTTTGCGGTGTGATATTTCATTTAATATCCCTTTGTGTATTCAAATATGCAAATTTTGTTTTCAGTGAATTGGGGAAGATTTCTGATAGATTTAATCTGCCTGAAGAAATAATTTTGCCTATTGGTATTTCTTTTTATACCTTTCAAGGTATGTCGTACATTTTTGATGTGTACAAAGGGAAAACCACAGCCGAAAAAAGTTTGTTAAACTTTTCTGTATATATATCAATGTTTCCACAGCTCATAGCCGGTCCTATTGTAACCTACACAGAGGTTTCAGGGAGACTTGAACGAAGAAAAGTAAATTCATATATCGTAAAGCAAGGTGTGGGAATATTTATATTCGGTATCGGACTTAAAGTATTACTTGCAAATCCCATAGGTAAACTTTGGTCTCAGGCACAGTCAATCGGCTTTGAAAGTCTTTCAACACCACTTGCTTGGATGTCGGTTATTGCTTTGTCCTTTCAAATTTATTTTGATTTTTTCGGATATTCTTTAATGGCTATAGGTTTAGGAAAAATGTTAGGCTTTACGTTGCCTGTAAATTTCAAGCATCCATATACAAGCGTTACAATGACCGAATTCTGGAGGCGTTGGCACATAACGCTCGGTAGCTGGTTTCGTGAATATGTGTACATACCGCTTGGCGGAAATAAGAATGGTATTATGAAAAACGTAACAAGTCTATTGATTGTATGGTTACTTACGGGAATATGGCACGGTGCAGGATATAATTTTCTGCTTTGGGGATTATTACTTTTTCTGATTATTCTTATCGAAAAGTTTTTAATAGGAAAGTTTCTTAGCACATACAGGGCTTTAGGTCATATTTATATGGTGTTTCTTATCCCTATTACTTGGAGTATTTTTGCAGTAAGCGATATGGAACAATTAGGAGTTTTATTTACAAGAATGTTTCCGTTTTTCGGGCAGGGTGTGTGGTCGGTTTTCAGATATGACTATTTGAAATATTTAGGTGAATATTACCCATTCTTTATAGCAGGAATATTGTTATCAACCAAATTGCCGTACAAACTGTTAAAGAAAACTAACAGCAAAATAATATTAGGGATTTTCTTGACAGCAATATTGGTTGGCAGTCTTTACTGTATGTATCGTGGTCTTGACGATCCGTTTTTATATTTTAGATTTTGAGAGGTATTTATAATGAAAAAAACAAATTTAATTACTTTATTGTCTTTAATTGTTGCCGTGTTATTAGTTGTTGCTTTTGCTTCTTGCAGAAGTGTTGAAAAAGAAAATAAGGAAAGTATATCTGCTTCTGACATAGAAATTTTAGAAAATAACGAAAAAGAAATCGATACATCGGTTTCTACATTGCTAACAGAAAATACGGATGCGACAAGCGAGAACAAAACAAGTGAAGCAGACGATTTGAATGTACAGCCGGTTTCGATGAATGATGCACTTTTTATCGGAGATTCCCGAACAGTTGGAATAATGGAATACGCAGGACTAAAAGATGCCAATTATTTTTGCAGCACAGGTATGAATGTGTTTGATATAAAGAAAGAACGGCTTTCGGTTCCAAGTATGGGTAAGGTAACCCTTGATGAGGTGTTATCTAACAAAAAATATGGTAAAATATATGTGATGCTTGGAATAAACGAGTTGGGTTATGAGTTTAAAAAAGTTATAAATAAATATAATGACTTGATTGAATTTATAGAAGAAAAGCAGCCTGATGCCACAATTATAATACAGGCAAATTTGCACGTTTCAAAAAAACTAAACGATAGCGATAATTATATCAACAATAAAAATATCAACAAACTAAATGCTGAATTGGCAAAAATCGCAAACGGAAAAAATATATTTTATATTGATGTAAATAATTTGTTTGATGATGGCGGTGGGAATTTATCTGCCGACAAAACATCCGACAATGCACACCTATATGCGAAATATTATGTTGAGTGGGGGGAATGGATTTGCACAGAAACTGCAAAACTATGTAAGGAGGATTAAACTTGATGGATAAGGATACATTTTGCGAACAAATAAGACTTCACGAAAAAGCAATGTATGATTTGGCTTTTTCACTGGTCAGAAACGATACGGATGCGGCAGATATAATAAGTGAAGCAATTCTTCGTGCATACAAAAATCTCAATTCATTAAAAAGCAAAAAAGCATTTAAGACTTGGATTCTAAAAATAATACATAACACAGCGGTTGAATACATACGAAAAAACACAAGAATAATTCCTATACAGGAAGTCGTAATTGCGGGTGAATTTGAAGAAACAGATACCGAAACAAAGCTGACTGTATGGCAGGCAGTTAACACGCTTAAAGAACCGTATCGAACAGATATAATACTTTACTATTATGAGGATTTACGGATTGATGAAATTGCAAAAATCACAAACACTAATGCGATTGTTACAAAACAACATTTATCCCGAGCGAGAAAAAAACTGCGGGAAATTTTGAAGGAGGATTTTGCGAAATGAGTGAATTTGATAAGTTTATAAAAACAAAAATTAAAGAAGAAAACCGGCAAATCCCCGATAGTGTTAAATTACAAATTGAGCAAACGCTCGCATCATTGCCCGAACAGGAACAGAAAGTACTCAAATTTAAACTGTTCCCGAAAATCATGACTATAGCGGCTTGTTTTATATTCGTGTTTCTCGTTGTACTTCCTAATTGTAGTACGGTATACGCAAAGGCGTTAGAAGAAATACCTGTTATCGGAAATATTGTAGAAGTTGTAACTATCCGCAACTACTTTTATTCCGACCGTAATCACGAAATGGATATTGATGTTCCTAAAATTGAGGGTAACGAAAGTCAGGCGGCAGATTATATCAATAAAGATGTTGACGAACTGACAAAAATATTAGTTGACAGATTTAATATGGACTTGGAAGAAATCGGAGATAAAGGTCATAGTGGTATATATGTTGATTATGAAGTGATAACAAACACAGAAAATTGGTTTACTTTGAAAATCTGTGTTCATGAAGTGGCGGGTAGCAGTAATACCTACTATAAATATTACCACATTGACAAGCGTGGCTATAAAATTATAACGCTAAAAGACCTTTTCATTGACAATGAATATTCTGCTGTTTTAGAGAACGAGCTTCGCCGTCAAATGAATATAGAGATGGCTGGAGATAACAGCAAAATTTATTGGACAGAAAATGCGGAAATCGGACAGGACTTTGTAAAGCTCAGTGATGAACATAATTTTTACTGGAGTGAAAACGGAGACCTTGTAATTGTTTTTGATAAATACGAGGTAGCCCCCGGCTATATGGGTACACCGGAGTTTGTAATCGAAAAAGAACTGTTATCCGATATTCTTAAATCCGAGTACAAATAGTCCATATCCGTTGCTATTTTCAAATTACTTCCTTATGTGGCGTTAGCGTTTGGGCAGTGTCCTTTTTTCATACCTGCATCGATTGTTTTTGATAGAAAATAAGTATATGTGAAAAAGTAATATATGAAAAAACCCCGGCGGTCACGTTAGTGAAGGCCGGGGACTGTGTTTCGCGAAATTTTTATATAATACCTACTGTAGTAAAGAAGATCATTATGGTTTATACAAGATCCAACATCTGCTGTAATGCAAAAGGCATAGAGGAGTTTGCCGTATAAGCCTGTTTGGCATCTTCGTTGTCATCTGGTTCTTCCTGGTTTAAATATTCCATGAAAATTCTGATAAAATCAAGATAATCATCATACTCAAAGGACAGGGACTCATTTAACTGGTCCACAACCTCCTGAATTTCTGCATCTACTTCCTCTACAGTAAGATTAGCAGTGGCAGTGGTTGTCTGTGTTTGTATAGCGGTTGCTGGGACAGTAACACCATCTGTAAGATAACCGGTGATTTTCTTGATATAATTTTGTGTCTCCTTAAATGGAGGTACACCGCCATATTTTGCAACATTACCAGAACCGGCATTGTAAGCTGCCAGAGCGTAGGTAACATTGCCATCATATTTATCAAGTAACTGCGATAAATACTTTGTTCCTCCCATAATATTCTGCTCCGGATTAAAGGCATCCTTTACACCTAAAGATTTCGCAGTGGATGGCATTAACTGCATCACGCCTTGGGCACCGCAGCATGACACGGCTTTTGCATTAAAATTAGATTCTGCTTTACATACTGCTTTGATAAGAGAAGCAGGTACATTGTACTTCTCAGAAGCTTTTGTAATAATGGAATCTAAAGAAGTGCTTTCCTGTAATACAGAAGAAAAACTGGTGTTAGCAGTTCCGTTTGCGGCAGAAGTGGCTGTGGTGGAAGCGGTCTGCTCCATTGCACGTATTTGATCGACTGTCATATGTATATACCCCTTTTTATTATAATCTGGTAACTCTTCAAAAGGTGTGAACATACACACAAAATGTAGATGTTACTATTTTGTGAATGGCATCTTCTGAATGGTTACATATTTATAACTTTTAAATAAGTTCAGATACCGTAAGTGTATCATATTCCGCATAATTCGTCAATTTCTGTATCATATGGATGGGAGAAAACGAATTGTTAAATATAATAAAAAGTGATAGATAAAAGATATAATATAAAGGAAGTAGCCGTCGAAGCGGCAGAAGGAGAGATAATTATGGTAACAAAAACACCAATTAAAGTACGTTATGCAGAAACAGATAAAATGGGAATTGTACACCACTCCAACTATGCGGTCTGGTATGAGGCAGCAAGAGGAGACTTCATTGAAGCTATGGGAATGCGCTATTCTGATATGGAAGAGGCTGGCGTTATGGTGCCTCTTGTGGAACTTCATTGTAAATATATTAAGCCGGCAAGATATGAGGAAAATTTAATAGTAGAGTGCCGGATTGGTACTTTTCGTGGTGCAAAGTTAGAATTTTTCTATACTGTGAAGAATGAAGATGGAATTGTGATAAATGAAGGCAGTACCGTTCATGCACTGACCAATACATCGTTGGTGCCTGTTAATGTAAAGAAAACCAATCCTGAAGTTTATGAGATGCTTAAAAGGGCTTATGAGGGTGGTTTTTTATTGACATAGAAAACTGCAAAATATTATTAATAAATTTTGCTTTGGGAATATGTTTGTGTAAGAAAGGAATGGGATAATGACCCTTAAGTATAAATTGGGTATAACAAATTCGGCTGAATTAGCACGTACAGAAGAAAAACTTAGTAAGAAAAAGGCTATGAAGCGCAGCCCGATTAAGGATATCGAGATAAAACACATTTTGAAATCAGCACTCACAGATGAAGTCAACAACCGGGAAGTTTACATGAAAGGTATTGATACCAGCTATTATTATGAAGGATATACAACCTTTAAAACAGAAGAATTAGAGTAAAATTACTTTAACTTGGGAACAGTACTAGTTTTCCCATCTTACGAATATATATAAAACTGACGGCATCATTTCCGGATAGTGCGTCGGGTAGCAACTATGATTCAGTTACACAAGCTAGAATTTCTAAACATTTCCATAGAAAATCTTACAAGAAAATAACATTTCTAAAGGAAATATGAAAACTGCAAAAGTTAAGGAAGTAAAGAAAAACGAAGAAAACAAAGGAAAACGAAAGAAAAATAAAGATATACAAGAATATATCGGAAAATAGACAGTTGCACAATGATTTGAGAAACACTAATATATGTGTTAGCAGTTAGCACTCATCAAAGTCGAGTGCTAATAGTTAAGAGGTAGATATTAAAGTTTAAGGAGGAAATAAATATGAAATTAACACCATTAGGAGACAGAGTTGTATTAAAGCAGGTAGAAGCAGAAGAAACAACAAAATCAGGAATTGTATTACCAGGACAGAATAAAGAAAAACCACAGGAAGCAGAAGTACTTGCAGTAGGTCCGGGCGGATTAGTAGATGGTAAAGAAGTAACCATGAACGTAAAAGTTGGTGACAAAGTAATTTATTCTAAATATGCAGGAACAGAAGTAAAATTAGAAGATACAGAATATATCATCGTAAGACAGAACGATATCTTAGCAATCGTAGAATAATCGACTAACATAGTTAATAATTAACATGGGTAATAATTAACCATGTTAATATCAGTAATAGTTCAGGAGGAAAATAAACATGGCAAAGGAAATTAAATTCGGCGCAGACGCAAGAAAAGCATTAGAAGCAGGTGTAAACCAGTTAGCAGATACAGTAAGAGTTACCATTGGACCAAAGGGTAGAAACGTAGTATTAGATCGTTCTTTCGGTGCTCCATTAATCACAAACGATGGTGTTACCATTGCAAAAGAAGTAGAATTAGAAGATGCATTTGAAAATATGGGTGCCCAGTTAGTAAAAGAAGTTGCTACAAAGACAAATGATGTAGCAGGTGATGGTACAACAACAGCTACTGTATTAGCACAGGCAATGGTAAATGAAGGAATGAAGAACTTAGCAGCAGGTGCGAACCCAATCGTTCTTCGTAAAGGTATGAAGAAAGCAACTGATAAAGCAGTAGAAACAATCGCTGCAATGTCAAGTAAGATTCAGGATAAACAGCAGATTGCAAGAGTAGCTGCAATTTCCGCTGGTGATGATGAAGTAGGTAACATGGTTGCAGATGCAATGGAAAAGGTTTCCAATGATGGTGTTATCACAATCGAAGAAAGCAAGACCATGAAGACAGAATTAGACTTAGTAGAAGGTATGCAGTTCGACAGAGGATATATTTCTGCTTACATGGCAACCGATATGGAAAAAATGGAAGCAGTATTAGAAAATCCATACATCTTAATTACAGATAAGAAGATTTCTAATATTCAGGATATCCTTCCATTGTTAGAGCAGATCGTGCAGTCTGGTGCAAGATTATTAATCATTGCTGAGGATGTAGAAGGTGAAGCATTAACAACATTAATCGTTAATAAATTACGTGGTACATTTAACGTAGTAGCTGTAAAGGCTCCAGGTTATGGTGACAGACGTAAGGCAATGTTAGAAGATATCGCTATCTTAACAGGTGGTCAGGTAGTTTCTTCTGATTTAGGTATGGACTTAAAGGATACAACATTAGAAATGTTAGGACGTGCAAAATCAGTTAAGGTTCAGAAAGAGAACACAGTTATCGTAGAAGGTGAAGGTGATAAGGATGCAATTCAGGCAAGAATTGGTCAGATTAAGACAATCATCGAAGAGACAACATCTGAATTTGATAAAGAAAAAGCACAGGAAAGATTAGCAAAATTAGCTGGTGGTGTAGCTGTTATCCGTGTAGGTGCTGCTACAGAAACAGAAATGAAGGAAGCAAAACTTCGTATGGAAGATGCGTTAGCTGCTACAAGAGCTGCTGTAGAAGAAGGTATCATCTGCGGCGGTGGTTCTGCTTACATTCATGCTTCTAAGGAAGTAGCTAAGTTAGCAGAGACATTAGAAGGTGATGAGAAGACAGGTGCTAACATCATCTTAAAGGCTATGGAAGCTCCATTATTCCACATTGCAGCAAATGCAGGTTTAGAAGGCTCTGTTATCATTAATAAAGTAAGAGAATCTGAAGTAGGTGTAGGTTTTGATGCTTACAACGAAGTATATTGCAATATGGTAGAAGCAGGTATCTTAGATCCAGCCAAGGTTACAAGAAGTGCATTACAGAATGCAACAAGCGTAGCATCTACATTATTAACAACAGAATCTGTTGTGGCAAACATCAAAGAAGATGCACCAGCTATGCCAGCAGGTAATCCAGGAATGGGCATGATGTAATTTATAATAAATTCATAAATTAACACTTTTCAGACTAGCTTATTTTTGATATAATGGGCAATGGCTTTAAAAGTGTAACATAAAGGTTGCCGGTGAAAAGACCGGCAATTTTTATGTGCTGGGAAGTAGAGTGGGACTAGTATACAAAAGGCCGCTCTCATTTTCCGGCAGTTTTACAACCGAAGTAAAAAGTACATTTGGAGGAAACGAAAATGGCAAAAATATTTATTGAACAGTTTGTAAAACAGAAAACGCCAATTTTTAAACTGATGTATGCGTATTTTCTGTTGGCACTTACTATAGTTTTTGCATTAGCAGGATTTTTCCTGTTTCCAATGTTTTTGTGTATTGCATTGCTGTTAGGCCTGCTTTTCTGGTGGGTAAACATGCAGAACAAAGTTGAGTTTGAATATTCCTGTATGAGTGATGAACTGAATATTGACAGGATTATAGCACAGCAAAAACGTAAAGGTATTATTCGCATGGTAATTGGAAAAATGGAGGTACTGGCTCCTAGCGATTCTCCGAAGATAAAGGAACACAAATATGCACACGCAAAAGTGTTAAACTGCAGTTCTAGAGAGAAGGATGCTAAGACCTACACCCTTATTTACAATGGAGATGATGGACGTTTTGAAGTCATCTTTGAGCCAGAAGAAGAAATATTACAGGCATTAAAGGATTTGGCACCTCATAAAATATTCATTGACTAAGTAAAAGCAGTCGTTTAAGAGGCGGGATGCCTCCTGAGTGGATAAGCTATAAAATGTTATCTGCTCCGGAGACATGATATCGCGTCGACAACGGCTGTTTTTTATATACTAGGAAATGACAACGGTTTATTATAGAATGTAATGTTCGAAAATTCCTAGTATATAAAAAGTGATGCACAGGAATTGGAAGGGAAGATGCAAATCAAACGTTGACAATGCAGAAGAAATTGTCTATACTTCATTAGAGCGTGTTTGAAAATAAATATGTCAGTACACTGGCAGAAAGCAATTTTGGGACACGCTCTAGGTGAAAAATATACATTCGGGGAGCTTGCTGTGAGCAGGCTGAGAGGAAGCGTAAACGTTTCGACCCGCAGACCTGATACGGATAATGCCGGCGTAGGAAGCAATGGAAAAAGTGCGTCTACACTGCTGTGAATCTACAGCAGTTTTTTCATATACTAGAGAGTGTTTAAAAATTCATTCCTGCACCAGGAAATATCTTTGGTCTAAAACTCTGAATATAGATAGCTGTAAAAGTAGCAGAATGGGAGGAAAAATGACTTATACAACACAGATGGATGCTGCAAGAAAGGGAATCATCACCAAGGAAATGGAGATTGTTGCCAAGAAGGAAAGCATGGATATAAAAGAATTGATGACTCTTATGGCAGAGGGAAAGATAATTATCCCATGCAATAAGAAGCATACCTGTATTGAACCAAACGGAATTGGATCTATGTTGAAGACAAAAATTAATGTGAATCTTGGTGTTTCAAGAGATTGCAAAGATTTTGATGCAGAATGGCAAAAAGTGGAAGGTGCCGTGAAAATGGGTGCGGAAGCAATCATGGATTTAAGCAATTACGGTGATACCAGAAAATTCCGTACAGAATTAACTTCAAAATGCCCTGCTATGATTGGAACCGTACCAATTTATGATGCAGTGGTATATTACCATAAGCCATTGAAAGACATCACCACAGAAGAATGGTTAGATATTGTAAGAATGCACGCGGAAGACGGTGTGGATTTTATGACGATTCATTGCGGTATTAACCGTGAAACAGCAAAACGTTTCAAGGCAAATAAGCGCTTGATGAATATTGTTTCCCGTGGCGGTTCCATTATCTTTGCATGGATGGAAATGACAGGAAAAGAAAATCCATTCTACGAACATTATGACGAAATTTTAGATATCTGCAGGGAATATGATATTACCATGAGCCTGGGAGATGCCTGCCGTCCGGGATGTTTAAAAGATGCATCTGATATTTCCCAGATAGAAGAATTAATAGCACTAGGCGAGTTGACAAAGCGTGCATGGGAAAAAGATGTGCAGGTTATGATAGAAGGACCAGGACATATGCCCCTTGACCAGATTGAAGCCAACATGAAAATTCAGCAGACAATTTGCAAAGGAGCACCATTTTATGTATTAGGACCACTTGTCACCGATGTGGCTCCGGGATATGATCATATTACATCAGCCATTGGAGGCGCAATTGCGGCAACATATGGAGCAGCTTTTTTATGTTATGTAACACCGGCAGAACATTTAAGGTTGCCTGATTTGCAGGATATGAAGGAAGGAATTATTGCTTCGAAAATCGCTGCACATGCTGCAGATATTGCAAAAGGCGTAAAAGGTGCAAGAGACTGGGATGATGCCATGAGTGCAGCCAGAAAGAAGTTAGACTGGGAGAAACAGTTCGAACTTTGCATGGACCCGGATAAAGCAAGGGCATACAGAGAATCTGCAATGCCGGAAAAAGAAGACACCTGCAGTATGTGTGGAAACATGTGTGCAGTGAAAAATATGAACCGAATTTTAGATGGTGAGATTGTAAGTATTTTTGATGAATAACAAATAATACGAAAAGATGCAGAGAAGATTAGGTTGAAAGAAATTTATTCTTTCAACCGCAACTTTGTATTATGTACAAAGGTTTTCCTGACAGAATAGTCACTTTAGTGGCAGAAAGAGAGGAAGCATGAGAAAATCAGTGAATGTACGAAAGCTTGCGATAGCAGGAATGCTGGTTGCATTTACCGTAGCACTTTCCGGATTTAGTGTACCAATTGGTGCATCGAAATGTTTTCCGATACAGCATTTGATAAATATAGTTGCAGGGATTCTGTTAGGCCCTGGTTATGGAGTGGGAATGGCATTTTGCTCCTCACTCATTCGTAACCTTTTAGGAACCGGAAGTCTCCTTGCATTTCCAGGAAGCATGGTAGGAGCATTTCTATGTGCATTTCTTTATAAACAGACAAAACGATTAAGCTTTGCTTATGCAGGTGAACTGTTTGGAACAGCTGTTTTAGGAGGATTACTGTGCTATCCCATAGCTTCTTTTGTAATGGGGAAGGAAGCCGCATTATTTACATATATATTCCCATTTTTTGTTAGTTCAGCAGGCGGAACATTGTGTGCCATATTTTTTATTGGCATACTTTCCAAGTCCGGATTGCTTGCAATGTGTAAAAACGTAATGGAAGGTACAGTACAATGAGAACAGCGTTAACAATAGCCGGATCTGATTCTTGTGGAGGAGCAGGTATTCAGGCAGATTTAAAAACTTTTTTAGTAAATGGTGTGTATGGAATGAGTGCCATTACCGCACTGACAGCACAAAATACACGGGGCATCACTATGGTGGAAGAAGTATCCATAGAAATGATACGGGAGCAGTTAGAAAGGATTTACGAGGATATCAGACCTGACGCAGTAAAGATAGGAATGTTATATTCCGAAAAAGTAATACGTGTTGTAGGTGAAATTTTACGGAAATATGATGTAAGGAATATAGTAGTAGACCCAATACTGGTTTCTTCTAGTGGTAGTTTGCTGTTAGAAACATCTGCAATACCGGCTATGATAGAGGAATTATTTCCCATAGCCACAGTGATAACACCAAACATACCGGAGGCAGAGGTGTTATCCGGAATGAAGACCGGCAGTATTTTGAGTGGCGAACAGATGGAAGAAGCCGCGCGAAAATTGTTAGAATTGACAACAGCAGCTGTTCTGGTGAAGGGTGGACATTTAGCTGAAAGTGCGAGAGATTTGCTTTGTTATGAAGAAAACGGATGCCGTCAGTATCTCTGGTTTAGCGAGCAGAAACTGAATACCAATAACACTCACGGAACAGGCTGTACCTTGTCCTCTGCCATTGCAGCAGGACTGGCAAAGGATTTTACCGTTCGCAATGCAGTTGGCTGGGCAAAGCAGTATGTCACAGGTGCGATACAGGAAGATTTAGAAATCGGCCATGGCAATGGTCCGTTGAATCATGGATGGCAGTTTGGACATAACAAAGATTTTATGTAGTAAAAAATAAGGAGGAGCAGTGGAATGAAGAAAGAAGAACTGGTACAAAAGGTGTTGGAGGCAGTTTGGAATCTGAAGGAAACTGCTCCTCTTATTCATGTAATTCCAAATCAGGTATCAGCCTCATTTACAGCTGATACCCTTCGGGCTGCAGGGGCAAGACCATTAATGGCAACAGACAGAGAAGAAATCGAAGAAATTACATCTCACGCCGATGGTTTGAACGTAAACATGGGACAGCCTTCCAAAGAAAAAGCAGAGACTGCCCTTTTAGCCTTACAGGCAGCCACCCAGGCAGGTATTCCCATCGTCTACGACCCCGTAGGTGCCGGCGCCTCAAGGGCACGCTTAGAATGGAACCGTAAAATCTTAGCAGCCGGTTGGACCGGTATCGTAAAAGGTAACACAACAGAACTATCAGCATTAACCACAGGCACCATCAAATATTCTGGAGTAGATGCTCTCCCGGATGACAACTTGGAATGTCAGACACTACCCGGCTTTATAACAGCAATAACCGGCATGACAGACCTAATAACAGACAGTCAGCATAAAATATATCTTCCTCACAAGGAAAACATTGAGCCAATCGTAGGAACCGGTTGCGCTGCTGGCGCCTTATGCTGTGCTTATGCAGTTGTATCACGGAGTAACCTGATAGGAACAATTACCGGTTTGGCACTTATGGCATACGCACAAGAGAAAGTAAGAAGCCTTCCATACGGTTCAAGAAAAACAGTCATATTAGACCGCATCAATGAGCCAGACAGGCATAGCCTGGAAGAATGGCTGTATCAGTCTATATCGTTGCTGAATCCTGAAGTGTAAAATTTATAAAATGGTAGGAGGACCAAAACCATGACGAAATGTCTGTACCTAATCGTAGACTTTTCCTACGGAGAAGATAAAATAAGAACCGCCCTGTCAGCTGGTGTGGATTACGTTCAGCTCAGGGAAAAAAACATTACCTCAGCCGAATATCTCGCCCGTGCAAAACAAATGCGCACCATGACAAGGCAATATCATACAAAACTCATAATTGACGACCGGTTAGACATAGCCCTGTTATCAGAAGCAGACGGTGTCCATGTAGGACAGACAGACCTTCCTGTCCAAGACATCCGCTGCCATGTAGGGAAAAATTTCATAATCGGAGCAACCGCCAAAACAGTAAGCCAGGCAATAAAAGCAGAGCAGGAAGGTGCCAATTATATAGGCACAGGTGCATTCTTCACCACACGGACGAAAGCAGATGCCCTTCCAATCGACGAGATAACATACAAGGACATTCTGGCTGCCACCACCATCCCAAACCTGGCCATTGGCGGAATTACAGCAGAGAACTGTAGCCATCCATTATCACTTGGCGCTTCCGGTATAGCAGTCAGTGCAGGAATCATGGCACAGACGGATATAGAAGCAGCAATTCGAAAATTCCGACAGAAACTTTTATAAATTTTCCCACGTTAGTTGACATGAATATGAAAGTTTGTTACAATTGTACACAATATCTTTTCAAAATTACTTGAAAAGTTTTTACTATCGTATTAAGAAGAAAGTGAGGATAAGATAATGGGACAGATTATCGGTGAAGGTATTACCTTTGATGACGTATTACTCGTTCCTGGGTATTCAGAAGTAATACCAAATCAGGTGGATTTGACTACGCATTTAACAAAGTCAATTGTATTAAACATTCCTATGATGAGTGCTGGTATGGATACCGTTACCGAGCATCGCATGGCAATTGCAATGGCAAGACAGGGCGGTATCGGTATTATTCATAAGAATATGTCTATAGAAGCACAGGCAGATGAGGTAGACAAGGTGAAGCGTTCAGAGAACGGTGTCATCACAGATCCATTTTTCTTATCTCCGGAGCATACATTAGAAGATGCCAATAACTTAATGGCAAAGTTCCGTATTTCTGGTGTGCCGATTACAGAGAATAAAAAGCTTGTAGGTATTATTACAAACCGTGACCTTAAGTTTGAGACAGATTATTCCAAGAAGATTAAAGAATGTATGACATCAGAAGGTCTTGTGACAGCAAAAGAGGGCATTACCTTAACAGAAGCAAAGAAGATCTTAGCATCTTCTAGAAAAGAAAAGCTTCCAATTGTAGATGATGACTTTAACTTAAAAGGATTAATCACCATTAAGGATATTGAAAAGCAGATCAAATATCCATTAGCAGCAAAAGATGCACAGGGACGTTTACTTTGCGGTGCTGGTGTTGGTATTACAGCAAATGTAATGGAACGTGTAGAAGCATTAGTAAATGCGCATGTAGACGTTATTGTATTAGATTCTGCCCATGGTCATTCTGCTAACGTAATCCGTTGCGTAAAGATGATTAAAGAGAAGTATCCAGATTTACAGATTATAGCTGGTAACGTGGCAACAGGTGATGCGACAAGAGCATTAATCGAAGCTGGCGCAGATGCAATCAAGGTTGGTATCGGACCAGGTTCTATCTGTACAACCCGTATCGTTGCAGGTATTGGTGTTCCACAGATTACAGCAGTTATGGATTGTTATGCAGTAGCGAAGGAATATGGTATTCCGATTATTGCAGATGGTGGTATTAAGTATTCCGGAGATATGACAAAGGCTATTGCAGCAGGTGCAAGTGTATGTATGATGGGAAGTATCTTTGCCGGATGTGATGAAAGTCCGGGATTCTTCGAGTTATTCCAGGGAAGAAAATATAAAGTTTACCGTGGAATGGGCTCTATTGCAGCTATGGAGAACGGAAGTAAAGATCGTTATTTCCAGGAAAATGCAAAAAAATTGGTTCCGGAAGGTGTAGAAGGACGTGTAGCTTATAAGGGATCTGTTGAAGATACGGTATTCCAGTTGATTGGTGGTATCCGTTCAGGTATGGGATATTGTGGTACTAAGGACATTGAGAGTTTGAAGGAGAACGGAAAATTTGTTAAGATTTCTGCCGCTT
>JBGVIB010000081.1:0-24872 GCA_045122835.1 Lachnospiraceae bacterium | reverse complement strand
AAAAAAGAGAAACCATTAAAATGATTTCTCTTGTACAGTGATAATTTTTCTTTCGTTTGTTGTATTAATCGTCATAGTGAAGCTTTGCATCCCTTGCCGTTTTATTGTTCGGGAATTTTTTGATCAGCTCATCAAAAACCTTCTTTGCTTTATCCTTATCATCCGTCTTCTGATATGCCCTGCCCAAACGATATAAAGCCTCATCATTTTTCGGATCTAACTCATAACACTTTTCATAATCCGGAATGGACTCTTTAAATTTTCTATTATTGTAATTTTTTTCAGCCCTCTCAAAATATGCAGTTGCTGCTTCCGGCTGTACTGTTGTCTTAATTGTCTGATAGGTAGTTTCAAAATTGCCACCAACTTCTTTTACCGTTTCATCTGTAATGGTTGAAAGGGCTTCATATGTGATAATCGCATCACCTTCTGTATAGGTGGTTACAACACTCAGCAGCTTTTCATAAGAATCTACCACACCACCCTTGCCTTCATAACCATCCAGATTTGTTTCTAACTCTTTCACCTCTGCTTCAAGGCTTGCAATCACATCCTCTAAATCGGCAATAGAAGCATCTTTTGCAGCCAACTGCTCATTGTGTGACTTCTGCAGTTCACCTGCTTCTCTGCTGGCAATCTGCTGCTTTCCAGGAACCACCAGAAAATACACTAATGCTGCACCCAGCACTAATCCAATTGCAATGTTAAGCACAACAGATAATCCATTATTCTCCTTATATACAGTTGGTTGGATTACCGTATCGTTACCTACCTTATAATGTACCGGTTCTTTCTTTTTCTGTTTTTCTTCTCTGTCATTTACTGTTTTTTCTGTTACCTTGTGATACCGCTCTAATTCTTTCAGATAACGGATGGTAAGGGGATTGCAACGGTCTGTTTCTTCTGCTTTTTTTAATTCTTTTAATGCCTTATCATACTGATTCTCACGAATATAAAGGAGTGCTAACAGCTGTCTTCCCTTAATCAGCTTTGGATTCGTTGACAGCACTTTCTTCAGCTGAATCACCGCTAAATCATAGGTTTCCTGATTACAGTATGTCAATGCCAGATTAAACTTTTTAATGCTTTGGTTCGTTGTTTCTAACTTCTGTGGGTTATCCTGAACTGCTTTGATATATGCGTCCACAATGTTCTTATTTGGTCTCATATTCTTGCTGATTACCCACTCACCAAGTGCCGCAACAATCTCACCTGTTTCATAATACACAAGTCCAAGTAGATTTCTTGCATGTATATTTCGCTTATTGTACTTCAAACTCATTTTCAGACTGTCAATTGCCCCGGTTAAATCTCTTACCTTCGCTTTTTCCAGTCCATCATTATAATATTTATTTGAGATTCTGATTATCTTCTTAAATGTATCTACATCTGCACCACATGCCGGACAAAAATTATGCTCCGTCAGGGTGTTTCCACAATTCCAACACTTCATTATTTCATCTCCTAAGAGTTACTGTCCATTTTTTTCTGCTAACATTGCCATTAAAATATCCAGCATATCTGTCATTTCTCTGGACTCAATCACATCTTCCGCTTCGTCCACTTCCAGACTTGGATGAAATTTCTTTAATTCCTCGTCAAAATTTATCATCAGATGACCTCCTATTGTCTATTTACTCAGAATAGCTTTTACTTCTCCTACCAGATAAAGGGAGCCAACACAATATAGCGTAGTCTGCCCGTCTCTGCTTTGTTCTGCCAGATGAAAAGCCTGCTTGATATCGTTCTGTACCTCAACCGGACAGTTTGCATATTTACAAAAAATTGCTGCCAGCTCTTCTGTCTTCGTAGCTCTTGCCATTGGAAGTTCTGTCACTACTATCTTTGTAAATGCCAGCTCCCTGCACAGATCGGCTATCATATGTTCATATTCTTTATCTTTTACCGCTGTAAATAACAGTATTTTTTTATTACTGTCAAGTGATGCCCCACTGATAAATGCTTCCATTCCTGCTTCATTGTGGGCACCATCTACAATAATTCCAGGCATTACTTCTTCCATTCTTCCTTCCCACTGCATACGTGAAAGTCCCTTTTTTAAAATATCTAAAGAAAGTTCCTCCTTACAGTCAAGATACATGGCTGCTCTAAGAGCAAGTATTGCATTATCTGCCTGGTAAGGAGCCTGAAATGGTATTTTGAACCTTTCTTCTGTTTCTGAAATAACGCCATTAGCAATATAATACTTAACATAAGTCGAAAAATCAACCGATTTTTGTCTGCTACATAAATTCTTAATATCTTTTTTTGATACCGGGCAATATTCTACAGAAAGTTCTTTTGCTTTTTTTCGAATAACTGCAGATGCTTCTTTTGAATTACCATCAAATACCACTGGAGTGCCTTCTTTTAAAATACCTGCTTTTTCATAAGCAATCTTTTCTACCGTGTCTCCTAACAGTTCTGTATGGTCAAGACTGATTGCGGTAATAATGGTAAGTATCGGATGGTCTATTACATTTGTAGCATCTAATCGGCCGCCTAACCCTGTCTCTAAAATAATGTATTCGGAATCCTGAAATAATATCATTGCCATAAGGAATAAATATTCAAAAAAGGTGGGATGGGCAATTCCCTGGCCTTCTGCTGTTTTTACGAGTTGATATACTGCCTCAAAGGCATATGTAAACGCATCATCTGCTACCGGGATGCCATTCATGCGGAACCGTTCGTTTATCCTGACTAAATGGGGTGATGTGAACATGGCTGTTTTTTTGCCTGCCTGCAACAAAATGGATTGCAGATAAGCACAGACCGAGCCTTTTCCGTTAGTACCTGCCACATGGATGATTTTCATTTTGTCCTGAGGGTTTCCCATGGCTTGCAGGAAATAACGGGTGTGTCCTGGTTCGTTTTTGGTTGTAAATTTTGGGATATTTAAAATGTATGAAACACTTTCTTCATATGTCATGTGGTGCCTCCGTATCGTTTCATATAGGTATTGGTCATCAGCGACCTGTACTATTATAGCAGAAACAGTGGGTTATGCAAGGTGAAATGTGCTAAATTCTCACCTGTACAGTCCACCCACTGACTTGATAATCACCCACTCCCTATAGCAAAAACTCTGCCATCACATAATTGCTAACAGAAACTCCTTCCTCAGTCAAATATACCGCATCTCTTGTTTCCGACAACAGCCCCTGGGATATCAGCTTTTTCATCACATCACCATACACCTGACTCATGCTTCTTCCAAATGTCTGGTAAAATTCTGCCTTTGGCACACCTGCCATCTTACGAAGTCCAAGAAACATCGTTTCCTCCATTTGTTCCTGCATAGACAATA
The DNA here is from genome assembly GCA_045122835.1 of Lachnospiraceae bacterium. Classification (GTDB taxonomy): domain Bacteria; phylum Bacillota; class Clostridia; order Lachnospirales; family Lachnospiraceae; genus JBGVMW01. The sequence goes on along the minus strand of JBGVIB010000081.1, from coordinate 21,562 downwards.
CCATCCGCTCCGAACAAGGAATTGTAACGTCTTCCGGCGTATTTAAGTATTCACCAAGATTGCTTGTGTTTGAGAAGCGTGTATTTTCCAGGAAGGAAGCTGCTCCCAATCCAAATCCCCGATAGGATGTGCGGTTCCAATAGCCTAGATTATGCCTGCACTCCTTTCCTGTTCTGGCATAATTGGATATCTCATACCGCTCATATCCGTGAGAATGCAAAATATTTTTCGTCAGTTCGTACATAGCACGCTCCATTTCCTCGGAAGGCAGATGTGGATTTGCAATGGGCTTTCCTTCCTCTCGCAAACGATTTTCCTCTCCATACCACTGGAAAAATGGAGTTCCCTCCTCCACAATCAAACTGTATGCAGAGATATGCTCCGGCTGCAGGCGACATACTTTTTTCAGGCTGTCCTCATACTGCTTCACTGTCTGATCCGGCAAGGCCGACAGCAAATCAATGTTAATATTGTCAAATCCACATTTTCTTGCCTGTGTATAATTTTCAAGAAATTCTTCGTAAGTATGAATTCGTCCCAATGCTTTCAGCCTGTCATTGCTGGTATCCTGCAATCCAAAGCTTAAACGGTTAATTCCTAAACTTTTGTATGTCTTAAGCTTAATGGCAGAGCAGGTTCCCGGATTGACTTCCATAGTTATCTCTTTATTATCTGCTAACTTGTAATTTTTATATATGGCATTCATAATCTGTTCTGTCTGCGTGAGAAAGAGGAGAGACGGCGTCCCTCCTCCTATAAAAACAGTACTGATTTGATAATTCTGTAGCTTGGAAGCTTCCTGTGTTAATTCCACACACAACCGCTCTACATAGGCTTGTCTTGTCTGTTCATCCACAGGACCAGATAAAAAATCGCAATAATTACACTTTTTTACACAAAAAGGTATGTGGATATAAAGTTCTAGTTCTTTCATTAATTATCGTCCAGCTTTAATACGCTCATAAAGGCTTTCTGCGGAATTTCCACATTGCCTACCTGGCGCATACGCTTCTTTCCTTCTTTCTGCTTCTCTAACAGCTTCTTCTTACGGGTAATATCACCACCGTAACATTTAGCCAGTACATCCTTTCGCATTGCCTTAACAGTTTCACGGGCAATGACCTTTCCTCCAACAGCTGCCTGAATTGGAATTTCAAATAAATGTCTTGGAATTTCATCCTTTAATTTTTCGCACATCTTACGTCCTCTCTCGTAAGCAGAATCTGCATGTACAATAAAGGATAAGGCATCCACTTCCTCTTTATTGATTAAAATATCTAATTTTACAAGCTTAGACGGTACATAACCTTTTAACTCATAATCAAAAGAAGCATATCCTCTGGAACGTGATTTTAACGCATCAAAAAAATCATAAATAATTTCATTCAGTGGAAGTTCGTATTTGATTAATGCTCGTGTCTCCTCCATGTATTCCATGCTGAGGTAGACACCACGTCTCTCCTGACACAAGTCCATAATCTGTCCAATAAATTCTGAGGTAACCATGATTTCCGCAGATACCATTGGTTCTTCCATAAAATCAATCTCCGAAGGGTCTGGCAGATTCGAAGGATTGGTCAGCTCAATCACTTCCCCATTGGTCTTATGCACCTTATAGACAACGCCCGGTGCAGTAGTCACCAGGTCTAAATTATATTCACGCTCTAATCGTTCCTGAATAATCTCTAAGTGCAATAATCCTAAGAATCCACAACGGAAGCCAAATCCCAATGCAATGGAAGTCTCCGGCTCATACTGCAGTGCCGCATCGTTCAGCTGTAATTTTTCAAGAGCATCTCTAAGATCTCCATATTTTGCACCATCTGCCGGATACAATCCACAGTATACCATTGGATTTACTTTCTTATATCCAGGAAGCGGCTCTGCACATGGTCTGTCTGCATCGGTTACCGTATCACCTACCTGGGTATCCTTTACTTTCTTGATACTTGCAGTAATATAACCAACCATACCGGCAGACAATTCATCACAAGGAATAAACTGTCCTGCTCCAAAATAACCTACTTCTACTACTTCTTCCACTGCACCAGTTGCCATCATTCGAATACGGGTACCTTTTTTCACGGTTCCCTCCTTGATACGGCAGAAGATAATAACACCTTTATATGCATCATATATAGAATCAAAAATCAATGCCTTTAACGGTGCATCTGCATCTCCGGCTGGCGCAGGAATCTTCTTTACAATCTGTTCTAACACCTGTTCAATATTCAAGCCTGCTTTTGCAGAAATCTGTGGTGCATCCTGTGCTTCTAAACCAATAACGTCCTCGATTTCATCAATGACTCTCTGTGGCTCAGCACTTGGAAGGTCAATCTTGTTGATAACAGGAATTACCTCTAAGTCATGGTCAAGTGCTAAATATACATTGGCCAAAGTCTGCGCCTCTATTCCCTGAGCTGCGTCTACTACCAGAATCGCTCCGTCACACGCAGCCAGACTTCTCGATACTTCATAGTTAAAATCCACATGTCCCGGTGTATCAATTAAATTGAAAATGTATTCTTCCCCATCCTCTGCCTTATACACAATACGAACGGTCTGTGCTTTAATGGTAATACCCCGCTCTCGCTCCAGGTCCATATTGTCAAGAACCTGTGCCTGCATCTCTCTGCTGGTCAAAAGTCCTGTCTTTTCAATAATACGGTCTGCCAGTGTAGACTTTCCGTGGTCAATATGTGCGATAATACAAAAATTTCGTATTTTATTCTGCTCTATCTGTGCCATACATTACCTCTATTCCTATATTTAGATATACAATTGAGTTCATTATAACACAATTCCATATTGTCTAGCAAGTATCTACCGCTGGTACTTTTTCAGATAATTATTCACCGCGTAAAACTTTATTTAAGACAAATGCTAAGGGTTCCATTGCATTCAATTCTTCCTGCAATGTATTTGTCTGTGCCCCCACCTCTATTACGACACTTTTAGGCAGTAAATGAAGATTATACCTGTATCCCTTCAGATATATTTTTCTTGCATATCCGGGAAAATATTCCTCTGCCACCTTCTGCAATTGAAAGGAAAAAGCAAGATTTCCCTGAAGATTATCATTTTTCAGATAATCCACCGCCCCTACTGCATTGAGATAACTTAACCCATTAAAAAACATAATCTGTGCCGTAGGCTTTCCATCCACATCTGTAACAAGATGCTGGCCTTTTTTTACCCCATCGCTATGTATATCCAGAATTACCTGTATAGATGGATTTTCCTCAAGAATGGCTTGCAAATCAGGCAGAGCAAGGGAATAGGCTTCGTTCCTGTCCAATTTTCCATCAATCATATCGTATTCTTTTGTGTGATGCATTACTTCAAATCCATATTGATTTTCCAATAATTCTGTCAAATAAGATCCCACTGCCACAATACTGGTATCCGGATCACCTTCCTTTGAATCCACAAAACATTCCTGGGAATGTGTGTGAAAAATCAAAATTTCCGGTCCCTCTGTCTCAGTCAATTTCATATCCGTTCCCATCAATGTTTTGTAATCTAACTGATTTTCTGAAATAGATGTACTAGGATCAATCGTATAAAAATTTTTTCGTAGCCATGTGTTATCTGATAGCTGTTCCTGCGTAAGCTCTGCCTGCTTTTCACGCATCACATTTGATACTGCAGGCTGTATGGCAGGAATTTCTGCTTCTGCCGGCTCCTCTGGTTGTTTCTCATTTTCTGTTTTTTCTGAGACTACTGCCTGGTTTTCTAATCTTGCCTGTTGCTCTAAAATTTCTTCATATATGATGGTATCCTCACTGGCGGTTTCATAGACGGTCTGTCCCTGTGCATAAGAAAAAAAAGGAATACATTCCTCTAGCAATCCTTCTTCCCCACCTGCCTCTCCTTCCTCTAACAAATAGGCAGAAAGGGCTGATACCTGCCCTGCTGCCTGTTTTTCAAATCCAATCCGTAATCGTTCTCTACACTCCTTAACGAATGTCTGATTTCTATTTTCGATGATAGAAATTCCCGTTATCAGACAATACACTCCCAATACAGAGGAAAGCACAGTCATAACACTTCGTTTCCACCTCTCACTGTCCAGCCTCATAATCTAACAACTCCCATCCCATATTACTCCCAGCTAATGACTAGCAAATGCCATATTTAAGGCTTCTGAAATCGTAAAACTTAACCGCTTCACAGTCTCATCCATATTTTTAGGAGTTACATACATCGTATGCAGAGAAGGTGCCAATAATTCCCGGATTAATTGATATTGTTCTTCCTCACCAAATTCTTTGTATATTTTTTCCATGTTTCCCTGATTTAACGCTGAAAGCAGATTATCCATGGTATCCTTTACAATAGTGGCGGCATCTACTACCGTTGGTACACCTAATGAAATCACCGGTATTCCCATAGTTTCCTTTGTAATGGCGTTACGGTAATTTCCCACACCGGAGCCTGGATGAATTCCCGTGTCAGTAATCTGAATGGTACGGCTTAACCTCCTTGTATTCCTTGCTGCCAGTGCATCTATCACTACCAAAGCATCCGGCTTGGTAGATTCCACAATTCCATGGATAATTTCTGACGTTTCCATTCCAGTCTGCGCCATAACTCCTGGTGCTACAGAACTAACCTGACAGAATGATTTCTCACCAAATACATGCTGACCATATTCCTTTATTAAATGCCTTGTTACAAAAAGATTATCCACCACAAGGGGACCTAAGGAGTCTGCTGTCACCTCGCGGTTTCCCAGACCTACCACCAGAATATTTTTATCCATTGTACACTCAAGAAGCTTCTCTATCTGATTTGCTACACATTCTGAAATTTCCCGGTGGTATTCCTCATCATTTTCATCCATTGCCGGAGCCTCTAATGTAATATAGCAGCCTGGTGGTTTGCCCATGACTTTTGCTCCTTGTTCCGTATCAATGTATACAACAGTAGTTGTCACTAACCGTTCTTCATCAAATGATTCTTCCACCCGTACCCCTTTAATCTCCCCATTATCCCCCTCAAATCGTTCTGTTTCCTCCAGTGCTAGGTCTGTCCGAATTTCATATTCTTTCATACACTCTCCATTCCGTTATATGCACCTTTTCATACAACATTTTCTATTTTATTTTTATTATTTTCTCCAATTATTTCATAAAAATGTATTGACAAATAAATATCTATTTATTATTATATTATGGTATGTTTACGTTAATGTCCGTGTCCGTTTAGCGTAAACGCTTTATGATAATTAGGAATTTAACGATATTCAGTGGAGGTGTACAGGTTTGGCTAATATTAAATCTGCAAAGAAAAGAATCAAAGTAATCGCAACAAAAACAGAGAGAAATAAGGCTATCAAGTCTGAAGTTAAGACTTGCATCAAAAAGGTAGAAGCTGCTGTAGCTGCTAAGGATGCTGCTGTAGCAAAAGATGCATTAGTTCATGCTACAAAGAAAATCGAGATGGCTGCTTCTAAGGGCGTTTATCACAAGAACAACGCTGCTAGAAAAGTATCTCGTTTAGCAAAAGCTGTAAACAGCATTGCATAATCTTATTTAAATACAAAAAGCACTGGTCCCGTCAGCCAGTGCTTTTTTTGTGGACAAAGCGTACTTGTCCGCTTTGTCTCTACATCCATCGCAATCCCTTTGGATAATGATTTTTTAAAGTTCCATTATTTGCCTTTCCCCAGCCTAAGGAATATCCATTACAGCAGACTAATACCCAGCCTTTTAAGCTATCGTCACACTGGATAGTTTCCCCCTTCAGATATGCCAGACACTCCTTACTGTCCCAATCCAAATCAATCCACTGCTTCACTTGCTCTTTTTTACAATATAAAGCCAGTGCATGGGATGGTTCAAATCTATTTTTCAAAAATGTGCCTATATGCAGTCCCGGGCGCACAACCTTTAGCTTATCGTACTGTAGCATTTCCTCTGGTATGCGATAAAGCTGGTCACCGAACACAACAAATGGTTCCGATATTTTTTCCGTCAGATAAGACTTTGCAAAACTTTCATAATCTGCTAATTTTTTCTTGTCCTTAAAATATTGCGGATAACGTACTTTTTCTTCTTCCTGCACGCCCTCCTTGCGAAAAACTGCCATAAAATGACCTTCACCATGTAATTTATGAGGCCATAATCTCACTGTATCTGTCACAGATATGTCATCGCACTCTGCCCATTCCTGTCTTCCGGAAGAAAATCCTTCAAACCACAATGGCTTACATAGCGAAAACTCCGGATGATTTTGCAGAAAATGAACTACTGTCTGCTCATTTTCTTCTGGTGAAAAGGTGCAGGTGGAGTACACCAGTGTACCACCTTTTCTACACATCATTGCCGCCGCATGTAAAACTTCAGCCTGTCTTTCTGCACATTTCTGCACATTAGCAAGACTCCATTCCCCACTGGCATTTTCATCCTTGCGGAACATTCCTTCACCGGAACATGGTGCGTCTACCAACACTTTATGAAAATATTCAGTAAAACGGGCCGCTAACCGGTCAGGTGTCTCATTGGTCACCACTGCATTACCAATTCCTAATCGTTCCATATTCTGAGATAAAATCTGTGCTCTTGCCGGATGAATTTCATTTGCCAACAGGAATCCCTGTCCCTGTAGTTTACCTGCCAGCTGGGTACTTTTTCCTCCCGGTGCTGCACATAAATCAAGTACACGCTCTCCCGGTTGCACGCTAAGCTGCTCTGCCGGTGCCATTGCAGAAGGCTCCTGCATATAATAGACACCTGCCTCATGAAAAGGATGTTTGCCCGGTCGCAGACCATTGTCATTCTTCATAGAATACCCCTCTGCTGCCCAGGATATTTTTTTCAACTGAAAAGGCAATTCACACGCAGATTCTTTAGAAGTTACTTTCAACGGATTCACTCGAATTCCTGTCACCTTTGGCATTTCATAGGCAGAAAGAAATTCCTCATATTCTGCCCCAAGCAGTTTTTTCATCTTTATTAAAAAATCATTTGGTAAACTCATATTTCTATCTCTTTCCTAACTATTCTTTATCATTATATTCCACAAGGATTTCTCCACGAAACACACCACATATGACACCTGCGCACAATTGAACCGATAACTGTTTGCTTCCTTCAGCACGCAAAAATCGTCCTTCCATATTTACAGGAGTCAATTTTACACCTTCTCTGGTTATCTGGTATTTTCTAATATACATCAAATTTTCATGCATAAATAATCCAGCTTCACCCGGCTTTGGAAAACGATCGGAAACTAATACAATGTCTCCCTCATAAAAAACAGGCATAAATGCATTGCTGGTGATTTGTAATCCAAAATCAACATCTTTAAGGGAAACACTGTCTCTTACGTTAAGATAACGTATATGGCAAGTATCATAATTCATTCCATCCTCCATATAGGTAACAGGAACCCACACACAAAGAAGTCGTTCTTTTGCATCCTCCACCTGTTTCGACAAATGTATATCCAAATCCATCAACCTGTCAATCATTCGTTTGCCATGTTCTGACAAATCACGATATTTTTCAACCCAATTCATCTCCCACTCTAAAGTTGCAGGTCCGCTAAATTCAGAAAATTCATCCATGGAACACTGCAACGCATTGGCAATTAATGCAATATTATCAAAGGATGTATTTGTGTGACCAGAGCAAATCTTTGATAATGTACCTATCGGAATTCCTGTTTTTTCCGATAAATTCTCTATGGTCATTCCCTTAGCCAGACGATTTTCATTCAATTTTTCCCGTACCATCTTCGCTTCTCCGTTTACTTTTCTTATAAAATCTTCCATATTCAGAAAAAAACTCTACCATATTCGCCAAAAAAATTCAATATTATATTCCAAATCTGGAATTGAAATGCAAAATTTCATCTGTTATAATCCAACATGTAACAATTTTCGAGTTTTCTTTCGAAAACATATAAACAGATAGGATAAGGTGATGAGATGAATAAAATATCAATTGTATTGGCCGATAACGATGAATTTTACATGAGTACTGTGGAGGAGTCCATCAATCAGCATGCAGATATTGAGATTATTGGTAAAACCAACAACGGGATAAAAGCCACAAAATTATTGGATGATTTGCATCCGGATGTAATGATACTTGATTTGCTTCTGCCAGGAGCAGATGGACTAAGCATTATTGAAAATACAATCACTAAGTACCCTGACACGAAATTCATTGTATTAACAAAGGTAAACAGTGCACCTATTACGCAAGCTCTATTTGACTTAGGTGTCAGCTATTATTTACTGAAACCAATCGATCTAAACATTCTCTCACAGAGAATTCGTTTTGTATATAGTGGCAACACAGCTTCATTTTCTTATACAAAATCACTCCCCTGTACAAATACGATGTCATTAACCATGGACAAACAGAAGCAGATTACTGATATGTTACAACATATAGGCGTACCAGCTCATTTAAAGGGATACCGTTATTTGCAGACAGCACTTGAAATGTGTGTACGGAATATAAATGCATTAGATTCCGTGACAAAAATATTGTATCCTGAAATAGCAAACAAATATTTCACAACGCCATCCCGCGTGGAACGTGCTATCCGCCATGCAATTGAGGTTTGCTGGCAACGAAATTCCAGAAATGATAATTGTGATATGGAAGATTATTTCCTTTCTAATACGTTAAAACCAACGAATTCTGAATTTATTGCATCCTTGGCAACAAAAGCCAGAATGTAAAATATAATTACTATTCTAAAAACAAACAGCCCTTTACCAACACCTTATGTTGGTAAAGAGCTGTTCGTTTTCCGTATGAGCCTTGGAACCTTTTTATTTCGTAAGAATCTGGTACATTTCCGGTCTTCTGTCACGGAACACACCCCAACTCAATCTCATATCCTCTGCTGCATCCAAATCAATCTCTGCATACAGAATCTCCTCTTTATCACGGGAGCCATCTGCCACAATCTCGCCTGTTTCATCAGTAATAAAAGAAGAACCATAGAACTCTAGTGCGGATTCCTGATGGTTATTCTCCTCACATGGCGATATCTTCTCATAACCAATTCGGTTAGCTGCAATAACCGGCATAAGGTTTGCCGCACTATGTCCCTGCATACACCGTCTCCAATGTGGCATGCTGTCACATTCAAGAATTGGCTCGCTGCCAATTGCTGTTGGGTAGCATAAAATCTCTGCCCCCATCAATGCCATACAACGTGCAGCCTCCGGGAACCACTGGTCCCAACAGATACCTACACCGATTTTTCCATATCTGGTATCCCATACCTTAAATCCGGTATCTCCGGGTGTAAAATAAAACTTCTCCTGATAGAAATGGTCATCCGGAATATGGGTTTTACGGTAGGTTCCCATAATACTACCATCCGCATCTAGCATCACCACTGTATTATAAAAGCTGTTTCCCTCTCTTTCATACACGCTCACTGGAATCACAACCTGATACGCGGCTGCTACTTTTTGCAATTCCTTTACTGCTTCATTTTCTTCTACTGGTAAAGCAAGTTTATAATGCTCATACTGTTTTTCCTGGCAAAAATAATTGGTTTCAAACAATTCTGATGGTAAGATAATGTTTGCCCCATTCTTTGCCGCTTCCTCTACAAACCCTACTGTTCTCCTGATGTTTTCCTCTCTTGTACCGTTACACTTCATCTGAATTGCCGCTACTGTTACTTTTCTCATATTCTCCGCTCCATTCCGCCGCACAAGCGGCTTTTTCATTCAAAAGAACTACCTAACCACACAATTTCCCGGTTGAAGAAATACCATTTCAACCATTCCTCTTTTTCGCAGAATCTGCGACATTTTAAACGGAAGGAATCTGTTGTGTAATACAATGAATATTTCCGCCACCAATTAAAATATCTCTGGCTGGAATCTGCACAATTTTTCTGGTTGGGAAACAGGTTTCTAATACTTTTTTAGCTGCTTCATCCGCTTCATCTCCAAAGCCTGGCATAATGATTGCTTTGTTGGCAATATAAAAATTCACATAAGACGCCGCTAACCGTTCCCCTACTTCTCTGGTAGGTTCCCCATCCATATGAAGCAGACCTTCACACTCATTTTCTTCCATATAGACTGGTTTTGGAAGGGGTAACTTATGAACGATAAGCCTTCTACCCTTTGCATCTGTTGATGCTTCTAACACCTCAAGACAACGCTTAGACATTTCATATTGCACATCTTCCCTATCCTCTGTCCAGGCAAGCACTACTTCTCCCGGTGCAGTAAATGCGCAAATATTATCCACGTGTTCATTTGTTTCATCCTGATAAATTCCACATGGAAGCCAGATTACTTTTGTTACATTTAAAAATGCACAAAGCTTCTCCTCTATCTCTGTCTTACTCATATGAGGATTTCTGCCTTCACTTAACAGACATGCCTCTGTTACCATAGCAGTGCCTTCCCCGTCTACATGAATGGAACCACCTTCGCAGATAAAATCTCTTGCATTATATACATCATTCTGCAATAAATCGCAAAATTTTCTTGCCATCTTATTATCTTTATCCCATGGAAAATACAGACCATCCACCAGTCCGCCCCATGCATTAAATCCCCAGTCAATTCCCCGTCTTGTCCCGTTATCATCTATTACAAAAGTAGGTGCATAATCTCTTGCCCAGGAATCATTGCTTGACATTTCCACGATTCTTACCCGTTCTGGAAGCATTTCTCTGGCTGTATCATACTGGGCTTCACTAACTGCCACTGTTAATTCCTCTGATTCAGATATTGCCTCTGCTATCTGCACAAATGCTTTCCTGGCTGCAAACGCACCATACTGCCAGGAATCTCCACGCTCCGGCCATATCATAATGCAGCCTTCATGAGGTTCAAACTCCCCTGGCATCCGGAATCCATCCTCTCTTGGTGTACTATTTAATATCTTCACATGAACCTCCATCTGATTGTCTCAATTTGTATTACGGTAATCTTTTACCCTTTGGCTATTTTACACTAAGTTACCCTGTTCTGTAAATAACCAGGCAACATTCTTTTCGTAATTGGCTTTAAATCCTGTCCCCCATTGATACTACAAAGAATCTATGTTACACTATAGCATGTTCAAAATATATTTTACGGGAAATGGAGACAACTTTATGATAAAAGGTGTAATTTTTGACATGGATGGTCTCATGCTTGATACTGAAACTTTATATCAGCGTTTCTGGTGTGAAGCCGCTAGATTTTATGGCTATCCAATGAAACCGGAACATTCGGTAATGATTCGCAGTCTGGCTGGTCCTCTTGCCGCAGTAAAATTAAAGGAAATCGTCTGTAAAGATTTTGATTATACAAAAGTAAGAACAAAACGTATTGAATTAATGAACGATTATATTGAAAAAAATGGTCTTAAAAAAAAGAAAGGCTTAGATGAATTGCTAACCTATCTGCGGGATCATCACTATAAATGTGCCGTGGCCACCGCTACCTCCTATGATCGCACAGAACCCTATCTGACTAAATTAAATCTAATACAGTATTTTGATGCCATCGTCTGTCCCCCAATGATACAGAAAGGAAAGCCAGACCCGGAAATTTATCTGACCGCCGCTAATAAGCTTCAATTACCACCATCCCAGTGCATGGCCTTAGAAGATTCCCCAAACGGCATCACCTCCGCCTTCCACGCTGGCTGTAAGCCAGTAATGGTACCGGATTTAGCACCACCGGACGAAGCAACCAAATCTATGCTCTACGCTTGTGTAGACAATCTTGAAGAGGTAATTCCTCTATTACAATAATCAGGTATTTGCAAAAATAATAATAAAGCAACACCCTGGTATCTTACCAATCAATTAGTAATGGTTACATAATTTCAAAAAAGGAGTTGCTCACAAGCAACTCCTTTTTCCATCCTAAAGTAATCCCAATTCATTTAATGTTTCTTCAAACTTTTTCGGGTCAAATGGCTTGCCTGAAAAAGCATCACAACCTAAATCAAATGCTTTCTTAGCATTTCTTTTATCATTTAATGCTGTTACCATAACAATTTTGGATATTTTAGTCTTATCAAGCTCTTTTTCCTTTTCGATATCACGGATTCCTTTTAAAGCCTGATAACCATCTAACACTGGCATCATTACATCAAGACACACTAAATCATATGGTTCTTCTTCCTCTAAGCCAAAACGGTATGCCTCCATGGCCTCCATACCATCTACTGTCACATCACAGTCACCATACTTGGACAAACATTTCTGCATAAATTTTCTTGTTGAAAAATCATCTTCCGCTAATAAAATCTTCATGGTCATTTTCCTCCTTCTCGATTATTTATACATTTGTGAATTTGCAGTATATCCCCACTCAAATTCTACTCATTTCATAATAACCCGAATTAGCATTTTTGTCAATTTCTTGTATATTATCTGCACACTGAAAGCTGTCTGTAGATTTTCAAAAACACATCTATCATGTCAGGGTCAAAAGATCTGCCAGCCTCCTCGCGCATAATGCTACGGCATTTTTCCACTGAATATGCTTTTTTGTAAATACGGTCATTGGCTAATGCATCATAGGCATCCACAATTGCCATAATTCTGGCTGCCAAAGGAATTTCTTCCCCCTTTAAGCCCTTTGGATATCCGCTTCCATCCCATTTTTCATGATGATACAATGCAATATCTATCGCCATATCAATAAATTCATTCTCAGAAATAACCGAGTAAATATTGCGTAGCATGGCGGCTCCCATAGCCGGATGCTGTTGTATCATATGGGTTTCATCATCGCTAAGAGCACCTGGTTTCAACAATATCTCATCCGAAATACGGATTTTTCCAATATCATGGAGTCCGGATGCCATCTCAATACAATCAATAAAGGAATTCGAAACCTGAGCTTCAAACTTAGGCGAAAATTGAAGACTCTGGGCAAACAGCCTGCAATTCCGTCTGATATTATAAATATGATTCTCAGCCATATGTTCTTTATTTTCTGACAGCATGGCTAATGCCAGCAGCATATTTTTCTTTTCCTGCTCCACACGGTTCATCTGCTCTACAATCATCAGATTCATTCTTTTATTAGATTCTTCTAATTCATTCACCGTAATACTGTCTGTTAAATGATGAGCAATACGCATCTGCATTTCTGACACGAAAAAGGGCTTTGAAACATAGTCCACGCCCCCTAACTGAAACGCCCTCACTTTATCATCTTCTAATTTTGATGCAGAGACAAATATAATTGGCACCTTTCGAAAGCGAACATCTTTTTTTAGTATTGCACAAACTTTAAATCCACTCATATCGGGCATCGTGATATCAAGAAGGATTAAATCCGGACGCTTTGCACGCGCCATAGTAATTGCTTCCTCTCCCCTGACTGCTGTTCTTGCATGATAACCGGCCTGTTCCACCACATTCTTTAAATATAGCAAATCAGATTCCACATCATCTACAATCAGTATATCAGCTGCATTTTTTCCAGCCTTTATCACAAATCTTCACCTCCTATAAGTGTCCGGTAAGCTTGTGTAAACTTATGATACATTTCCATGGTCTTTTCATAATTCGCTTTACGAATCTGCATTTGCATCCGGAAAACCTTCTTATCTAATTCATCTGGTGCGTCTTTCACCAGCTGCTTCAGATAATCAGCAAATTTTTCTGCCCTGTCCCAATTTTCCATTTCCACGCAAAGTACCAGTTTATCTAATGTATCTGCTATTTCTTTTTTATTTTCTGTACTGTTAAATTCCTTCACGGTATCAAACGCTTCATCATCCGCTTCGTCCCCATACTGAAATTGTTCCTGTATAGCAGGTATACCATTTGTATCTTTTTCTTCGTCCGCCAACCTAAGCCAGATAGAGAAAGAAAAAGTAGAACCTTCATCCAGTTCACTGTCCACACGTATGGTTCCTCGCATCAGTGTTACCAATTCCTTACATACAGCCAGACCTAAGCCCGTGCCTCCATATTTTCTTGTAATGGAAGCATCCACTTGAGAAAAGCTTTGGAATAGTTTCTGTTTTCCTTCCTCTGAAATGCCAATACCGGAATCCATAACAATAAAAAACAGCTCTACCTCATGTTTTTTCCTCATCGTCTGAATGACTTCCACTTTAATATATCCAACTGGTGTAAATTTCATAGCATTGGAAATCAGATTATTCAGGACCTGCATAATTCGAAGTTCATCACCTATCACGTACTCCGGCACATTCTGTGCCACAGATACAGACAACTTTAATCCCTTTTCATTGACAGCAGCAATATTAGTATCCACCACATGTTCTATCATTTTTCGAAAAGAAAATTTCCGTTCCTCTATCTGAAATTTGCCTGATTCCAGTTTTGAGAAATCTAACAGGTTACTTATAATTTTATTCATATTATCGCAACATCCTTCAATAATATGAAGGGTATTCTTGTGAGGTGCCAATGCTTCTTCTTCTAAAAGATTTCTCACATGTCCTAGAATTCCATTCACTGGTGTACGCAATTCGTGAGTTACATTTGCCATAAATTCATGTTGCACTTTGTTTGCCTGTTCTACCGCTTCTCTTCCCATCTGCATGTCCCGCTTTGCCACCTTCTGATCCAGTGTACTAGACAAAGCAAGAATATAGAGTGTGCCATCATCACTTTTTCCGATTCTGCCTTCTACAGGAAAGCAGGTTCGATTCTTGCGATAGATTTCGGTATCCACTGCACTTTCCTGCACTCCTGTCAGATCTATAGGCTGGCTGTTCTTCTGAAACAAGGTACGAATATCTATACCAACTAATTCATCTTCTGAAAATCCCAATTCCTTTATGACATAGTTATTTACTTTCTGTATAATTCCCTTACCATCCACAATAAATAATAATTCTACAGAAAACTCCCATAGCAATTGCTCCATTTGTTTCTCAATCATTATATTCTCTCCTCCGTGTCCTCCTCATGTTGACACACCTTTTTTAATTTGTTATCATACAAAAGTACGAAACTCAAATAAAAAACATAAGGAGGAAGCATCATGCCTAAGTTAAATGAAAATTATCTTAATTTAAAAGAAAGCTATCTCTTTGCTGAGATTGGCCGTCGTGTAAATGCCTATGTAGAAAGTCATCCTGATAAAAAGGTAATACGCCTTGGTATCGGTGATGTTACACTTCCTTTAGGCGAAAAAGTTCTTAACGCTATGCATACTGCTGTTGATGAACTTGGAAAATCAGAAACCTTTAAAGGATATGGTCCAGAGCAGGGATATGATTTTCTTCGTAACTCAGTAGTTGATTATTATAAACGAAACGGTGTATCTATCGATACAGATTCCGTATTTATTTCTGATGGTGCCAAAAGTGACACTGGTAACATTACTGAATTATTCAGCGTTGATAACGTAATTTTAATTCCAGATCCAGTATACCCAGTATATGTTGACACCAACTTAATGGGTGGCAAAAACATCACCTACATGGATGCCAATGCTGAAAATGGATTCCTTCCATTACCGGACCCATCTGTGCATGCAGATGTGATTTATCTTTGCTCACCAAACAACCCAACCGGTGCTGTATACAACAAAGAGCAGTTAAAGCAGTGGGTTGATTACGCATTAGCAAACGATGCTGTTATTCTCTTCGACTCTGCTTATGAAGCATTTATCAGCGAGCCTGACCTTCCAAGAAGCATTTACGCTATCGAAGGTGCTAAAAAGTGTGCTATTGAATTCTGCTCTCTTTCTAAGACAGCCGGCTTCACCGGAACAAGATGTGGTTATACTATCGTTCCTAAGGAATTAGTATTTAAGACATCTTCTGGTAAGGAAATGTCCTTAAATGCTATGTGGAACCGCCGTCAGACCACTAAATTCAATGGTGTTCCTTATATTGTACAGGCAGGTGCAGCATCTGTATTCACCGTAGAAGGTATGGAACAGTGCCAGAAAAACATCCAATACTATAAGGAAAATGCAACTCTCATTGCCAATAAGTTAAAAGAGAAAAACATCCGCTTCTTCGGCGGTGTCAATTCTCCATATGTCTGGTTCGAATGCCCAAATGGTATGGACTCCTGGACCTTCTTTGACTACCTGTTAGAAAACGCTCAGGTTGTAGGTACACCAGGTGCCGGATTTGGTGAAAATGGAAAGAACTTCTTCCGTCTCACGGCTTTCGGTAACCGTGAAAATACACTGGAAGCATTAGAAAGAATTGATAAATTATTCTAATCTTTCCTAAATAATTAAATTATAGCAAAAAAATAGGCTGCGTGCAATTGATTATACTTCTCAATTTGCACACAGCTTATATTTTATACACGCTCACATGAATGTTTAAAACGTCCATAGTTTATGAACGCTGACTTTCATCACTACTCTTCAGAGCTTTCTTCTTCCTCGTCTTTGTTTTCTTCTATGAGAATTGCTTCTTCCTCTGTTTCTTCTGCAAGTTCTAACATCATTTCTTCAGCTGCTTTTCTTGCTTCTTTTTCTGCAATTAACTGTTCTGCTTCTTCTTCGCTTAGGATTGTGATCTTACCTTTATACAACTCATCAACTGCAACAGATAATGGCTTTTTACCCCGTGTTATATCATCAGCATTACCACTTCCAATAATCTGTCTCGCACGTCTTGATGTTGCCAGTACGATAGAATAACGACTTGTAACTACTGGTTCTTCGCCTTCTTCCACACCGTCATTTACTACTTTAATTAATTCGCTATAAGATGGATGTATCATTATTTTATTCCTCCTAAACCTTTTAAATCATTTTGTATATCAGTTATAAATTCTTCATTTCTGGACATTTTATCATGCTCCATCTGAAGAATATTATGCATAGTTTCCACAGCTTCCTGTAATGAATCATTTATCACCAGATAATCATACTTGTTCATCAGTGCAGATTCCGTAACCGCCTGCTCCATTCTCTTTGAAATTACTTCTTCTGTCTCGGTACCTCTGCCACGAAGTCTAGAAACCAATTCAGCGGCTGACGGCGGTGTCACAAACAACAATACTGTATCCGGGAATTTTTCTTTCACTTGTAAGGCTCCCTGCACTTCAATTTCTAAAATCACATCCTTACCTGCATCTCGCTGTTCTTCCACAAAGGAACTTGGTGTTCCATAATAATTTCCCACATAGCTGGCATATTCGATTAATTTTTCTTCCTTTATCAACTGTTCAAATTCTTCCTTGGACATGAAAAAATATTCTCTGCCGTGCATTTCTCCTTCTCTCGGCTGTCTTGTTGTTGCTGAAATAGATAATGCATAATTGTCATATTGCTTCAATAATTCTTTCATTATGGTGCCTTTTCCCGCACCGGAAAAGCCTGAAACTACAGCTAAAATTCCTCTATTCTTCATTCTCGTCTCCCTGTACTGCCGAAAAACGCCCTGCAATCGTATCAGTCTGCAGACCGGATATCACTAACTGTCCGCTTTCCATCACAACCACGCTCTTTGTTTTTCGTCCCTGTGTTGCATCAATAAGAAGTCCATTCTCCTTTGCTGATGCTATCATTCGTTTTATCGGAGCAGATTCCGCGTTCACCACTGCGGTTACCTTATCTCCATTTATCATGTTGCCAAATCCAACACTGATTAATGCAGCCAAACTAATCACCTTACTCTATATTCTGTACCTGCTCCCGGATTTTTTCGATATTAGTCTTTAAATCCACGCCACAATTCGAAATCTTCAAATCATTTGACTTCGATAAAATTGTGTTAGCTTCTCTGTTCATCTCCTGAGTCATAAAATCCAACTTACGACCTACATTACCACCCTCTGCAAGAATCTCTTTCATATTCTCAATATGGCTTTTCAAACGTACAATCTCTTCGTCCACACAAATACGATCTGCAAAAATTACTACTTCTGTCAGAAGCCTGTTCTCATCTGCCTGACTGCCCTCTAACAATTCTTCCATACGCTTCCGAAGCTTTTCCTTATATTCTGCAACAATCTGTGGTGAACGTTCCTCAATAAATGCTACACTCTCAAGCATGGAATCCAGCTTCTCTAACAAATCCTTTTTCAGGGTGTCACCTTCTCTACTGCGAGCCGCTACAAGACATTCGCAAGCCTCCTTCAACCCCTGTCGAATCATCTCTGATAATGCTTCATCTGGTTCATCCTCAGTTTCTTCCATAGTGAATACTTCCGGATATCTTGATAAAATACTTGTCGTCACATCATTCGGAATTCGAAATTCTTCTGCCATCTTGCTTAGATATTTCATATACTCTGCAGCAAGCAATGGATTATACTTCACATTCACATTTTTCCCTGAAAAATCTTCATAGGAAATAAATAAATCTACTTTTCCACGCTGCAAATAGCCTTTTAATATATTTCTTATCTCTGCTTCATATGCATTAAACTTCTTTGGCATCTTAATATTCAAGTCTAAATAGCGATGATTGACTGTTTTCATCTCTACAGTCAATCGGTGCTCATCCCTGATGTTTTCGCTTCTGCCAAAGCCTGTCATACTTTTAATCATACTTACATCGGCTGCAAACCCCACAGCCATTTCCCTTCTTTCTCCGACCATTCTAATTTTGGCTTTACGCCTATCAAAATGTGGGCTTCCATTTTAAAGATAAACACACTGCTTCTAGTATATCCTATCCCTTTTTTTCAGTCAAGATTTTCTATTTATTTTTTCTTACTTTTCATTGCCTTCTTTAACATATCTACAGAACGGTTTAACACTAGTTCCTTTGGAAAACCGATTTCTTTCATCAGGCTGTATGCATATTCATGAGAACCTACCAGATGGGCAGCATGGGCATCACTTCCAACCACAACAGGCACCTCGTAATCCATACAAAGCTTCATCATTTTTGCATCCAGATTTCTTGAATTTGCACGGAAACAATCTGGGGACAGCGAATTATTATTAACTTCTAAAATGGTTCCTGTCTCTTTTGCTGTCTGTACAATTTTTTCATAGTCTACCGGATACCCTGCATCATCTAAATGTCCAATAATGTGAATATATGGATTCTTCATGGCTCCAAGAACGGCACTGGTATTTTCTTCTATCGTTCCCGGTTTAATACATGGTGTATGAAGACTGGCAATTACCATCTCCATGTTTTTCAAAATTCGCTCCGGCATATCTATGTTGCCCTCATAATCCATAATATTTAATTCCACGCCCATCCAAAGCTTTACGCCATACTGTTCTCTCTGAACTTTGCTTAAATTAGAAAAGTAAATGTCCTGACAGGATCCTGGCATCATTTTGCTATGTTCCGTAATGGCGAGCAATTCCAATCCCTTTTTACTTGCTGCCTTTGCCATCTCTGCGATGGTGCTGTAAGCATGTCCGCTTGCTATTGTATGGGAATGCGTGTCTAATACATATTTCATTGGCTTGTCCTCTTTTCTTTTCGATATTTCCAACCCTGATAACATAGCTGTGTGCCGACACACAACCATGTCAATCTAATTCGTAATCATTCTAATTTATATGCTACCACATCATTCTAAAAAAATACAGATCTAAATCGGCGAATTTGCGGTTGTTCATCATGAAATACATAATAATGAAAGAAACCTGACAACCAGATAATAGGAATTGTCAGAACACACCATAACAAGGCAAAAGACAGACTAATTTGTCCAAATAATTGTAGCGGCAGATTGCTGTAATCCCACACATGATGATGCAAATAGATGTTTACAAAAGCTCCTGTGATACCTTCCAAAGCAGTTATAATCAGTCCACCTGTTAACATAAAGTAAAAAACAGAGAATATTCCTTTTCTTTTTTGATACAATTTATCAATAATAAAAACACAAAGGCCTCCTAACAAAAACATGCTCCAGTGAGAATAGCCTCTGTACAAAATTTCCAGTGAATAATACAAGGCACCACCGGTACCAATTAAAAAAATATCCTTCCACCAGTTCTGCATATGCTACCTTCCTTTACATTCTTTTGTACCTTAGTTTTCCCCAGAGCATTCTATCTCATTTCGGGAAAATTTTCCATACCAAAGCAGGTTTGTCAGATTAAATAATAATACAAATCATGCCGCCTGTACTGTCATTGACAATTTTTTGCATGGTATCCTGCAATTTCACCTGGCTTTCTTCACCAATCTGTGATAATTTGCTCTGAATCCCTTCAGCTACCAACTGCTCCACAGATTTTCCAAAAATATTAATATCCCAGATGCCTTCTTCTTCCTTACTGCTACTATTAATGTATTGAATTAAATCTCTTGCCTGTTCTTCGCTTCCAACAATTGGCGATATCTCAATCTCCACATTGCTTCGAATCATATGAACAGACGGGGCTTCTGATTTAATTTTCACACCATACTTACTGCCATGCTTCATGATTTCCGGCTCTGACAGTTTGATTTCTGTTTTTTCCGGTGCCACTACACCATAACCGGAAAAGCGAACTGCTTCCATGGCCTGGGAAACCTTCTTGTATTCCTTCTTCTGACGTGCTAATTCCTTTATCATTGCAAGGAGTGCATATTCATTTTCTACCTCTACGCCGGTCAATTCGCTTAACATTTCGTAATAATATTTATCATCAATGCGCAGCTGGCAGGCTATCTTACCATCAGAAAGAGAAATGCCATCTAACTTAAGCTGCTGCACATAGGGACTCTCTAACTTAAAATCTCCCCGCCGCACATCTTTAATCCTGTTCATTTTAAACAGTAAATCCCTTATTTTTTCTAACAAATCTGCCTTAAGTGGATGATCTACCGGAAGCATTTCCACCCATTGAGGCACAAAAAACTCAATACTGGAGATTGGAAATTCATAGAGAATGGTCTCCATAATTTTATGTATATCATCTTTTCTAAGCTGGGAGCAATTCACTGGCATAACCGTTACCTGATATTTTTCTGCCAGGTTTTCTGCTAAATGTATAGTCTCGTCACTGTATGGCTTTGCTGAATTTAAAAGCACTACAAATGGCTTCTTTAATGCTTTTAACTCCTGAATGGTTTTTTCTTCCGCTTCTATGTAATTCTCCCTTTCAATATCTGAGAACGAACCATCACAGGTCACCACAATTCCGATTGTAGAATGGTCATTGATTACCTTTCGCGTTCCCATTTCCGCTGCCTGGGTAAATGGAATTTCGGTGTCAAACCATGGTGTTTTCACCATTCGTTCTTCTCCATTTTCCGAGTGACCTTCTGCGCCTTTTACCATATAACCCACACAGTCTATCATTCTTACTTTTACTTCTAAATCTTCCCCAACCTGTATGGTAACAGCTTCCTTAGGAATAAATTTGGGCTCCGTAGTCATAATGGTTTTTCCCTGGGCTGACTGAGGCAATTCATCCTTGGCACGCTCTAATTCATTTTCATCTGTCATATTAGGCAGAACCATCAGGTCCATAAAGCGTTTAATAAATGTTGATTTTCCTGTGCGCACAGGACCAGCCACCCCGATATAAACGGTTCCGTTTGTTCTGGCTTTCATATCTTTATACAAATCATAAGTATTTCCGCTGAAATTATCCATAAAACCCTCCTTGCATATACTTCTGAAATTTAGGTGACTGCAAAGGTTGTATCTTCGCTTTACAATAACCTGATTTTTTATAAGTATATGCAGGAGGGTTCTT
>JBGVIB010000080.1:0-3582 GCA_045122835.1 Lachnospiraceae bacterium | reverse complement strand
TAAATTGGCGTTTTGTAATCATCTAAATGTTATGAGATTTATGAGGAGGAAAAATATGATTCAGGATATTTATCCCCATCAGTACCACGTGGAGTATAAAGAAAAAGAACCTGCATCAGGTGATTTTGTATTTTCATTTCAGGGAGATTGCCTGTTGGCATCCGTGGAAGATGGGACACTTTCCTTTCCAACATGGGAAGATATAGATTGTGATAAGGGTGATGTGCAGTTTTTATTTTCCATAGATGATAAGAATTATTTTATGTTGTGGGATTCGTTGCAGCCTGTTGGGGCATTTTCTTATCAGGAACCGAAGACATTCCGTACTGCAGAACCTATGTGGAAAAGTTTTGCAGCAATTACAGGAATTCAAATTCATAGATGGTACCAGAATCACCGTTATTGCAGCTGTTGTGGAAATCGTTTAAGAAAAAGTTCTGAGGAGAGAGCTTTGATTTGTCAGGAATGTGGAAAGACTATATATCCGGTTATATCCCCTTCTGTAATTGTTGCGGTTACAAATGGTGATAAAATTCTGCTTACCAAATACAATGCATCTCATAGTAGTTATCAGCGATATGCCCTTGTGGCGGGTTATGCAGAGGTAGGAGAAACGTTGGAAGATACCGTTCGCCGTGAGGTGATGGAGGAGGTTGGATTGAAGGTAAAAAATATTAAATATTACAAGTCCCAGCCCTGGTCTTTTACCGATACGTTATTGGTGGGATATACCTGTGAAGTAGATGGAGATGATACTATTACTCGTGAGGAAGCAGAGCTATCCTATGCAGGTTGGTTTACCCGCGAGGAGATTCCTGTGAATCCATCAAAAATTAGTCTTACGAATGAAATGATTGAAAATTTCAGAATGTCAAGAAATATTGCAATTTATGAAAAAAGTAATTGACAAATTCTTAAGTTTATGGTTATACTTAGTTCACAGTTTATAACTGTATTGTAACTTCATAGAAAAGGGAGTAATTGAATTGCACTGTCAACATACGCGGCGTAACTGCCTGGTGGTGCAAACCAGATAATGATAGATGGTAATGAGACTTTTCACACGAACGAAAGAGTATATGATACGCTTTTTGTTTCGTGTGGAAAGTCTCTTTTTTGTTGCCACTATTCAGGGTGCGTTCGAAAATTACCTCATTTACTAAAAAACAGGAGGAACATGTATGAAAGAATGGTATCAGTCACAAAAAGACGAGATTTTGAAGGAGTTTCGTGTGACAAAGGATGGTCTGTCTAACGAGGAGGCAGCCAAACGATTAGGGGAGTATGGAGAAAACGTATTACAGGAAGAGAAAAAGAAAAGTGTACTGCAGGTATTTTTAGGTCAGTTTATGGATTTGTTAGTTATCATACTGATTATTGCAGCAGTTATTTCTATGTTATCAGGTAATATTGAAAGTACAGTTGTAATCTTTGTAGTAATCATCTTAAATGCCATATTAGGAACTGTTCAGCATTGTAAGGCACAGAAATCATTGGAAAGCTTGAAATCCCTTTCTTCGCCAAGTGCCAAGGTAATGAGAAATGGTGCAAAGATAGAGATAGACTCAAAGGATGTAGTGCCTGGTGATATTGTTCTGTTAGAAGCCGGTGATATGATTGTTGCTGACGGAAGAATTTTAGAGAATTTTTCTCTGCAGGTAAATGAAAGTTCTTTAACAGGCGAATCTACTAACATTGATAAAGCAGATACTGTGCTGGAAGGAGAAACATCATTAGGAGATCGTGTCAATATGGTGTATTCTGGAAGTCTTGTTACTTATGGTAGAGCAACTGTATTAGTGACAGGTACAGGAATGCAGACAGAAATGGGAAAAATAGCCAGCTTGATGAACGCTGCAAAGGAAAAGAAAACACCTCTGCAGGTCAGTTTAGACGCATTCAGCAGCCGTCTTGCTATATTGATTTTAATTATATGTGCTATTGTGTTTGGGCTTAGTATTTATCGTAAAATGGAATTGTTAGATGCCATGATGTTTGCCGTTGCCCTTGCAGTAGCTGCTATTCCGGAAGCTTTGAGTTCCATTGTTACAATCGTGCAGGCAATGGGAACACAGAAGATGGCAAAAGAAAATGCTATTATTAAGGATTTGAAGGCAGTAGAAAGTTTAGGCTGTGTATCTGTAATCTGTTCCGACAAGACAGGTACATTAACACAGAATAAAATGACAGTTCAGGAAGTATATATTGACAGAAAGACAATGAAACCAGAGGAGATTGATGGTCGTGATCAGCTTCATCGTTATCTCCTGTACAATGCAGTTCTCACTAATGATTCTAGTATTGTAGATGGAAAAGGAATTGGTGACCCGACAGAATATGCATTGTTAGAAATGTTCCGAAAAGTAAATTTAGGCGGAAGATATATCAACGAAGAAGAAATCAGAGGAATGATGAAGCGTCTCGAGGAGGTCCCGTTTGATTCTGATAGAAAATTAATGAGTACCAAATATCATCTCCATGGTGAACCGGTAATTATGACCAAAGGTGCATTAGACGTTCTTTTAGAGCGTTGTGTATCTATTAGAACATCAGAAGGCATATCTGATATGACAGATGCAGAGCGTGATGAGATATTGAATCAGAACCTTACATTTTCCAAACGTGGACTTCGTGTATTAGCATTTGCATATAAAGATTCTGATGAAGAATTAAGCTTAGATACAGAATATGGGTATACTTTCTTAGGTCTGATTGCTATGATTGACCCGCCGCGTGAAGAATCTATTGCAGCTGTTGCGGATGCGAAACGTGCCGGAATCAAGACCGTTATGATTACAGGTGACCATAAGATTACAGCTACTGCAATTGCAACACAGATTGGTATCTTTGAAGAAGGTGACATGGCGGTAACCGGAATGGAACTGGATGCTATGTCAGAAGAAGAATTAATGCAGAACATTGAAAAGATATCTGTATATGCCCGTGTTTCACCGGAGAATAAGATTCGAATTGTAAATGCATGGCAGGAAAAAGGAAGAATTGTATCTATGACAGGTGATGGTGTTAATGATGCACCAGCGCTGAAAAAAGCAGATATCGGTGTGGCAATGGGTATCACCGGTACAGAAGTATCAAAAGATGCTGCTTCCATGATTTTAGCAGATGATAACTTTGCAACCATTATCAAAGCGGTAGCCAATGGACGTAATGTATATCGAAATATTAAAAATGCAATTCAGTTCCTGTTATCCGGTAATATGGCTG
Source organism: Lachnospiraceae bacterium (assembly GCA_045122835.1). Lineage (GTDB taxonomy): Bacteria > Bacillota > Clostridia > Lachnospirales > Lachnospiraceae > JBGVMW01. The sequence goes on along the minus strand of JBGVIB010000080.1, from coordinate 357 downwards.
GTATTTTGTCAGTGTTATACACATCTGTTTTCGCATTGCCGGTACCATTTGAAGCAGTACACTTGTTATTTATCAATCTTGTAACAGACTCACTTCCGGCTTTGGCAATTGGTATGGAACCGGCAGAGAAAGATTTGTTAGCACAGAAGCCAAGAGATCCAAAGGAAGGAATTATGACAAAAGACTTTATGTTATTGTTATTAGGACAGGGTGCTTTGATTGCAGTGAGTGCCATGACAGCCTTCCATCTGGGGTTAGGTGTCAATGAAGCAACAGCAAGTACCATGGCATTTGCAGTACTTACAATGGCAAGATTATTCCATGGATTTAACTGCAGAAGCAAACATTCTATCTTTA
>JBGVIB010000079.1:0-16165 GCA_045122835.1 Lachnospiraceae bacterium | reverse complement strand
GAGAAAGCACAAGAAAATGTATCGAAAGCAAGGGTAAGATATGAGGAAGCAACCTCAGAATTGAAAAAATTGTTAGATAAGAAAAAAGCATTGCAAACGGATGAACTTGTTAAGGCAATATCAATAAGCCAACGTAGTTATGAGGATATCTTAGCATATATTCAATCCGCCGAATAAAAGACCTGCCTTACAAGTAGTCCGGAATGATTATTTGTAAGGCAAGATTTTTAGGTCTAAAATTTCTGGAAGTTAACATTTAGGTCTAAAATTTCTGGAAGTTAACAATGAAGAAATTCTGGATGTTTCTTATCTGTATGATGATGGCAAAGATACTTGTCGGAAACGACAAGTATTTTTTGTGTTACTAAAAAATGTTGACAGAAGAATATATATATATTAAGATGGTTGTATAAATTAGACAACGCACAAAAAGATTGAAATTATAAGGAGGATGTTATGGAAAATATGCGTAGAAGTCTTGAAGGCTTGGGATTTTCAACATTGGAAGTAAATATATATCTTATACTCTTAGATAAAGGTGCAATGTCACCATATCAGATAGCTAAGAATGTAAATATTTCCAGATCATCTATATACAATGCTTTAGAGCATATGTTGAATAAGGGGATGGTGGAAGTTATTCCAGAAGATACAGTTATGTATGTAGCCAAAGAACCAGGGGTGTTGTTGAATAAAGTTGAATTAGATTATAAGAAAAATATATCTAGTGCAAAAGATGGACTTAAGAACTATCTAGAAACTAGATATGAAGAGAAGATTGCCATTATCAAAGGATATGATAATATTATCTTCAAAGTGAAGAGTATTATAGATAATGCGGATAAAGAAATATTTATTAACACTAATATTGAGCTGGACATATTTGAGGATGAATTTAGAAGAGCTGTGGAGAGAAATGTAAGAATTATAGTTTTTTCATTTGTTACAAGCCATTCTGCCATTGAAGAGGTTGAAGTTTATTCTCATGAAAGAGAAAGAACTAGGAAGAATAGTGATAGTAGAATAATGATAGTGGCAGATGAAAATCTTGTATTGATTTCAGATTCAGACAATGCTAGAGGGAATTGGAGCGGAACTGTAAGTAACAATAAGCTTATGAAAGATGTCATTAGAGAGCATATCCATAATGATATCTATATGTTGAAGCTTCGAGATATATATGGAAAAGAAATGTATGAAAAGATACACATAAACACTAGTCAAGAAACAAAAAAATTCTAGGACTGCAAAATAAGGAAAAGAGGTAATATATTATGAAAAAAATACTTGTATCAGGATTGATAAACACGGAAACAACAGTTAAGGTTAAACAGTTCCCTATTGAATATTTTCCAATTGATTATCCTTTCTTTGGTGTAAATACCAGAGTTTCAGGTGTGGCGTATAATCTGGTTAAGGCCTTGAAAAGCCTGGGAGATAATGTGTCATTGGTATCAATGACAGGTGATGATTTTAGTGCAGATTATATTAAAGCTGAGGTTGAAAGAACAGGGGTGAATACAAAATATATAAACAGTACATTAAAAGCTACACCTAATTCTGTAGTACTTTATGATGGTGACGGTAAAAGACAGATTTATTGTGATTTAAAGGATGTGCAGGATGCAAAATATGATTTTGATGAAGAATTATATGCTGAAAGTGATGTTATAATAGCATGTAATACTAATTTTAATAGAGAGTTATTGAAAAAAGCAAAAGCAGCAGGAAAGGTAATTGCTACCGATGTGCATGTATTAGGAGATATTGAGGATGAATATAATAAGGATTTTATGCAGTATGCTAATATTTTATTTTTAAGTGATGAAAATATAAAGACAGATTATAGAAAGTTTTTATTATCGATAGAAGAGAAGTTTGGCAATGACATAATTGTACTAGGAATGGGAAGCAAGGGCGCGCTTATGTATGTTAAAGAAGAAAATGAATTTTATGAACTTCCTGCAGTTAATGTAAATGAAGTAGTGAATACAGTAGGGGCAGGAGATGCACTTTTTAGCTCATTTATTCATTTTTATGCAAAGGGATTAAAGCCTATAGATTGTCTTAAGAGAGCAGAGGTGTTTGCTGCTTATAAGATAGGTTTCGATGGGGCATCTGTTGGATTTACTGATGAGGAAACTGTAGAGAAACTTACAATGAAGTATTATTGCTAGTTATGAATAATTCATGGTTTATCAAAGATGTTTCATCAAAAAATGAGTGATGAAACATCTTTTTGTATTTTTTATGGAATAATATATAAATGATATTGGAAAAAATGTCACGAAAATTATATAACAATCGTGACAAAACAAGGACAGTGGTTTTATGGCAAGCGGCATATATACAGAAATAAAGAAGAGAATAGAATTGGCTGAACCGGGAACGGTATTTATAACATCAGATTTTACAGATATTGCGACAACAACAACTGTTAGAACATGTCTTGGAAGACAAGTTGAAGAAAAGAATATACGAAACGGCAACTTTGAGTAGTATCGAACTTTCTTAAAAATGGGTACAAAAAACTGCTGTAAACATTTTAATGTTTACAACAGTTTATTTCTGTGCCTGTGTACGGACACAGACAGTGCTTGCTATGATTGTCAAAAGCCAGTATAACCATGAAAGATTCGTTATATTTTCGTGTATATGTATAAGTCTCGTTGCTTAAGAGGGAATATGAAAAATACAAAAGATATTAGTGCTTGACAAAAGTTGAGCAAGTGCTTAATATATAAGCGTAAGATATTAAATTACAAGGTATATGGAAAGAAATGGAGGTAAGGATGACAAAAAAGGAAGAACAGCACAAACTGCGTAAATGGCAGATTTTGGATATTGCATTAAATCATTTTATCCGGTATGGATTTTATGGAACATCCACTAGGAAAATTGCAGAAGAAGCGGGAATAAGTTCAGGTCTGATGTTTCACTATTTTCCAAATAAACTGGCACTTTATGAAGCATTAGTAGAAATTGGATGCGAAAAAATGACAATTGATAATGACGAAGGCGAGTCGCCGATGATGTTTTTCGAAAAACAGGTTGATTGGTTTTTATCTGTGGTAACACAAAATAATTTTGCATCAAGGATGTTTGTTTTTATGGGTCTAGTAGCCATAAATGCAAAGGATGTTTCTGAGCGGGCAGCTCAAATGATAAAAGAGCATGATGTTGAGGCAATGAGTGTTCCATATATAGTAAAAGGGCAGGAGTTAGGAGAAATCAGACAAGGTGATCCTTTGACGCTTTCGGTATTATTTTATAGTAGTATTCAGGGATTTGCGGAGACCTTAGTTGCTAGGGATAATTTGAAATTGCCAGAAAAGGAATGGTTCTTAGCTATGTTAAGGAATGAAAATAGAGAGTGAAGGAGGTAAGTGAAAATGAATGAAAAGGTAAGTAAACGAGAAAAAATTACGCTAGCGGTATTTATATTTGTGACAATCACGGCAGGAATTTTCGGATGTTTGTTGGATCAAGTACTCACAGAACAACCAGAAGGCAATTCGCTGGGAATGGGATTATGGTTAATACTTCCCTTTTTCACAGGTATTGTACTGCAAATTATCAACAAGGATTTGAGTAGAATTGGCATTCGACCAAATTTTAAAAGTAATTTGAAATGGTATGCAATTGCAGTCCTCATCTTTCCTTGCATAACGTTGGTTAGTGTAATTTTGGCAAAAGTTAGTGGAGGATTAGTTGTAAGTGAGATTGAGTTAAATGTATTATTGGCATTGATTCTTACCACGTTTTTTACAAATTTTATAAAGAATATATTTGAAGAATTTGCATGGAGAGGATGTTTGTTTATATACCTAGAAAAAACAGGAATAAATGATTGGTATTTGTATTTGACTAATGGTTTAATCTGGGGAATGTGGCATATTACATACTATATGTTTTTCCTGCCGGACGAATATTTTATAGAGATTAGCAGACCAATGATGGTGATAGTAGGAATTATATTAATGATTTTCTGGACACCAATGTTTGTAGAAATACGCAGACTAACGAATTCTGTATGGCCTTGTGTTATCCTGCATTCAATGGAAGATGCAATACCTACTATGTTGTTTGTAACAGCTAATGTATTTCAGATTGAGGAAAGATATTCTGTTATACTAGACCCAATATCTGGGATAGTGCCGACGGTGTTAGTATTCTTTATTGGATTAGGATTAAGAAAATGTCGAATGAAGCGAGAGCAGAATATTTGCGTAATGGGGCTCTGAATAGGATTGTATCCAAGCTGGGATACACAGAGTATGTGATGGAAAGCACCAAATGATGGGAACTTATCATTTGGTGCTTTCATTCTTTCAAAATTTTTGCAATTTGTTAGATTCTCGTAAGATTTATATTGTAATATCAATACGGTAAATAAATGCTGTTTATTTGCAAATTAGTAATACATCATAGGAGGAAGCAACATGACAATCTTGAAAACAGATAATCTGGTAAAAACATATGGCGAGAATGAAGCAAAGGTTAAGGCACTGGATGGTGTGAATTTTTCAGTGGAGGAAGGGGAATTTGTTTCAATTGTAGGAACATCAGGAAGTGGTAAATCCACTCTTTTACATATGCTGGGTGGACTTGATATTCCAACATCCGGTAAGGTGTTTGTAGATGGAAAAGATATCTTTTCACAAAAAGAGGATGAACTGACAATATTCAGAAGAAGAAAAATAGGCTTTGTTTTTCAGAATTTCAATTTAGTACCTGTGTTAAATGTCTATGAAAATATAGTACTGCCTATAGAACTGGATGGCGGTGAAGTAGATGAGAAATATATTAATCAGGTAATTCAGATGTTGGGATTAGAGAAAAAATTAGAAAATCTGCCATCTCAGTTGTCAGGAGGACAGCAACAGCGCGTGGCAATTGCCAGAGCTTTAGCATCAAAGCCGGCAATCATTTTAGCAGATGAACCGACAGGAAATCTTGACACCAAAACAAGCCAGGATGTGCTGTCATTGCTTAAAATAACCAGTGAACGATTTTCTCAAACCATAGTTATGATTACCCATAATGAGGAAATTGCACAGCTGGCAGACCGCATTATTCGTATAGAAGACGGAAAGATTTTAAAGAAGGAGGGTTAATTATGTTTCAGGTAAGTAATAAGAAGCTGATAAGAAAACTCACTCTGCGAAATCTTAAAGCAAATAAAACCAGGAATCTGGTTGCTATCTTAGCCATTGCACTGACCACAATATTGTTTACCAGCTTATGTTCTGTGGCAGCATCATTAAATGCATCCATTGAACAGCAAACATTCCGTCAGGTGGGGACCGACTTTCATGTGGGTTTCAAAGGCGTGACTATAGAACAGGCGCATTTAATTGCCGCAGATAAAAGTGTTGAGGTTGTAGGTTATAAGCGTAGTTTGGGATGTGTGAATGAGGAGCCTTTTAATAAAGTTCATGTGGAAATAAGATATATGGATAATAATGATGCAGAACATAGTTTTTGTACACCTAACTCAGGAAAACTGCCGGAAGAAACAGAAGGGCAGGAATTGCCGGAGGTTGCCACAGACACAAGAGTATTACAACTTTTAGAAATTACACCGGAAATTGGTGCTGTCGTGCCTCTTACATATGAGCTTGGAAATGGAACAAAAATCACACAGAGATTTTCTCTTTCAGGATGGTGGGAATATGATGGAGCATCAAACGCCAGTATGGTATTAGTTTCAAAGGGCTATTGTGAACAGGTTTTAGAAGGATATACACCTGCTGAGGGAGATGAGACAGGAAGCTGGGATGTGAACGTAATGTTTGACAGCTCTTTTGATTTGGAAGAAAAAGCTGTTCAGATATTGGAAAGACAGGGACTTCAAAATGAAGATTCGTTAGCACAAAATTATGTGGATATTGGAATAAATTGGGGGTATAGCAGCGCTCAGTTATCAAATAATATGGATTTTGTAACTGTGGTGGCAATTGTTACACTGTTGATAATGATAGGTGCAACCGGATATTTGATTATTTACAATATATTCCGTATTTCTGTTACAGGAGATATAAGGTTTTACGGACTTTTAAAAACCATTGGAACTACCAAAAAGCAGATTCGGAAAATGATTTTATTTCAGGCACTCTGCCTGTCAGCAGCAGGTATTTTGATTGGATTAATTTTGGGATTTTTCATTGGAAATGTGTTGACACCTGTTATTATGAAAAGTCGTAACTATTCAGTACCCTCATAGTTACGAGCCAAAATCCATGCAGAATCACCTACGGTGATGGATTTTGGCCTGCTGCCACTACGTTTTCATACGGACTGTGCAGTTCAGCACAGTCCTGTTCTGAATAGTTACGAAAAGTCTTACTTATACAACTTCAGTAGTGTCGGCAAATCCATTACTGTTTGTGGCTGCTGCGGTATTTTCACTGATAACGGTACTTATTTCCTGTCTTAAACCAGCAGGAATTGCAGGTAAGGTATCCCCTGTTGAAGCAGTAAGATATACAGAAAATACTTCAATAAAGAAGAAAAATAAAAAAGGAAAAAAGGGTGCAAAACTGATAAATATGGCAATTGCTAATATTGGAAGAAGTAAAACAAAAACAGGGTTGGTGGTAGCTTCATTGGCACTATCGGCAATGCTTTTTCATCTTACCTTTACCTTTGCAAACGGTTTTGATATGGATAAATACACCAGTAAATTCCATGCCTCAGATTTTGTTATAGGAAGTGTAAATTATTTCAATAGAAATCAGGGGATGGAATCAAATGATGTAGTAACTTCTGATGTAATAGATGAAATGAACAGTCAACAGGAGATTACAAAATCCGGCAGGGTGTATGGAATGTTTGATATTGTATTTGCAGAATTTTCAATGGAACAGCTTGATAAATTTTATACACAAAGGGGAATGGAAAATTCTGTAATTACAGAGGAAAATAATAATGGAAAAAATGAGTACATGGTGGATATTTATGGAATGGATGAATTCCCATTAAGTATGCTTGAGGTATTGGAGGGAGATGTCTCAAAAGTTAATGACACAGAGGAAAATTATATTATTGAAGTACTATTTGCAGATGATTATGGTAACCCTGAGGTGGAAACAGATATACATGAAATAGGTGACAAGATAACCATCCATTATGGAGATAAATATACTTTTTATGATACACGAACAGGAGAAGAAAGGGAGGATTCTGATGAGTCCATTCCGAAAGAGTACATAGGAGTAAAGGATGCAGAACGTAAATCTGTTAGTTATACTGTATGTGCAAAGGTGCTTGTACCAAATGCTATCTCTTACCGTGCATACGGCGGAAAGCAGTATATTTTAGGGGCTGAGAGTTTCTTGAGAGATACTGGAAAAGATACGGTAATGATATATGCCATGGATGTAGAGGATGACAAGGAAGCGGAGATGGAAGAATACATCAATGATTATACTACAAATGTAAATCCCCTTTATGATTATGAATCAAAAGAAACCTACGCAAAGGAATTTGAAGATTTTAGAAATATGTTTGTAATAGTAGGTGGTGCATTAGCCTTTATAGTAGGGCTTGTAGGAATTTTGAATTTCACAAATTCTATTTTAACAGGTATTAATGCAAGACGCAGGGAATTTGCCATGATGCAGGCCGTGGGAATGACCGGTAAACAGTTAAAGAAAATGTTAATTTATGAAGGCTTGCTTTATACAGGAATCGCTATTGTGATAACGTTTCTGCTAAGTGTTAGTGTACAGCCAGTTTTATTAAACGTTCTTTCGGAAATTATATGGTTCTTTAGCGGAGAAATGACCATACTTCCATTACTTGTACTATTACCTGTATATGCCCTTATTGGAGCAGGTGTTCCGTTGTTATTATATAAATCAATTTCAAAAACCTCTATTGTAGAGAGACTTCGTGTGGTAGAATAAATCCAGCATTGTAGAGAGTCTCGAAAATAACTAGTGTACGGTACCAGATATCAATGGTACCGTACACTAGACGAGTTTAGAAAAACGAATACTTTATAAGGTGGCAGTAACAATATGACTCAAATTTTAATTATTGAAGACGATGTAAGTCTGGCACAAGGCATAGGGATTGCCCTACAAAAGGAGGGCTATGAGATAAGCTATGGACATACATTATCAAAAGCACAAAATTTATTGGAAAAACAGGAATTTCAGTTATTAATTCTTGACGTGAATCTGCCGGATGGAAATGGACTTTCATTTTGTAAAAGTTTTAAAGAAAGCAGTAAGACACCGGTTCTTATGCTTACAGCTAGAGATACGGAACAGGATGAAATTGCCGGGTTGATGTCCGGGGCAGATGACTATATTACAAAGCCTTTTAGTTTAGGGGTACTTAGAGCAAGAGTGAGTGTGCTTCTTAGAAGAATGGAGAGCTCAAATGAGTACGTTTTAGGAAATTGTAAATTTGATTTTTCAAAACGCATTTTTTTAAAGGATAATAAGGAAATCAGGCTAAGCAAGGTGGAGCAGAAGCTGTTGCAAGTGTTTGTGGAACATCCGGGACAGACGCTTACAAGAGATCAGATTATTATGCAGGTCTGGGATGTGGAGGAGTCCGTGGATGAGAATACATTATCGGTGACTGTAGGAAGGTTGAGAAATAAAATCGGTGGTGTTTTTATTCAGACGATTTATGGTATTGGATACCGGTTTCGTGGAGATATGTAAAGTGAGGATAAAAGGTCGGCAGATATGTTATTCATTGTGATTATTTGTATAAGTATAGTTGTTTTCATAGTATTCTATGTGAATCGTCTGTTTCATCGTTTGGATAAAATGCTGGATGTGGCATTAGATGGCGAATTTAAGGAAAGCACATATGATGAAAGTCAGCTTTCAAAGTTTGAGTCAAAGCTGGCAAGATGTTTAAACAGTAGTAGATTTTCAAAAAATAAACTGGAAGAGGAAAAATTACATATACAGGAAATGATTTCTGATGTAAGTCACCAGGTAAAAACACCTATCACCAATATAATGCTGTATTCGGAATTGTTAGAGGAATCCCTGGAACGTGAGGAAGATAGAAAAATGTTGAAGCAGATTTCAGGACAGGCAGATAAATTAAATTTTTTGCTGCAGTCACTTGTAAAGATTTCACGTTTAGAAACCCAAGTATTCCAGTTGGTGCCTGTAGAACAGCCATTACAACCATTACTTTCAGAACTTAGAGATGCTTATTATGGAAAGGCAAAGGAAAAAAGCATCTCTATTTCTGTTGCAGAGACAGGGGCTAGGGCAAAGCTTGACTATAAATGGACAAAGGAAGCTTTGGGGAATATGATTGACAATGCAATTAAGTATACAGAATCAGGCGGAAGTATTCATATTGAAGTGAAAGAATATGAGATGTTTCAGGCTGTTGAGATAAATGATACCGGTATAGGTATTGCAGAGGAGGAACAGGCTTCCATTTTCAAACGCTTTTACCGCAGTGAAAGTGTAAATCAATATGAAGGTGTTGGCATCGGATTGTTTTTAGCGAGGAAAATTATATCTTTGGAAGGGGGATATATAAAGGTAAGTTCTGAGGTAGGTAAAGGGTCGAAATTTTCGGTGTATTTGATGCATTTTTAGAAAGAAGTCAGGGAAGGCAGGCTAGAAAAGGGGAATGAATTTTCAAACACACTCTAGTCGGTACACTGGTATGATTGATTTTATCAGCGGAAATGAGTATACTATAAAATGAAAAATACGAAAGACGGTGATTACCATTTATACCATAATGATTGTAGAAGATGATAAAACAATACGATTAGAGTTGCAGGTCTTGCTGAAAAATGCAGGCTATGAAGTGTATGCAGCAGAAAATTTTGAAGATATCATAGACCAGGTAAAAAAAGTACAACCTCATATGATTCTAATGGATGTGATGCTGCCTATCCAGTCCGGGTTGGAATTGTGTATGAAGATTCGGAGTTTTTCCCAGGTGCCTGTTTTGTTTGTAACCAACTGTAATACAACAGAAGACGAGATGCGGTGTATTACTATGGGTGGAGATGATTTTGTTGCCAAACCATACAATGTTCCGATTCTGTTAGGACGGATTGCAAATGTGCTGCGGCGTACTTATGGGAACGAGAAGGAATCCAATCTTATTACACAAAAAGGAGTTACGCTGAATATAGAAAAAGGAGAATTATCCTATAATGAAGCAAGTATTGAACTGACATGGAGTGAATTGAAGATACTGACTTGCCTGTTTAAAAACAAGGGGAACTTTGTTTCCAGAGTAAATCTGATTGAATATTTGTGGGAAAATAAACTGTATATAGATGACAATACATTAAGTGTTAATGTAACAAGAATACGAAAAAAATTAAGTGAATATGGATTAGAAGATTTCATTGAAACAAAACGAGGGGTAGGGTATCGGATTTGAAGTTAAAAAATTATATCGTAGACAGAATTTCCCTGTTATTGGTCATGATTTTTTCTTTTGTGTTCTTTCTCATCTTTTTACTATTGGCAGGTATTAACAAAGATATTGTATTATTTCTTACTATTGTGTATCCAAGTGTATTCTGGGTTTATTTTATATGCCATTTTTTATATACCAGAAAGAAATATAAAAATCTGGAGCGAACCATGGACTTGCTGGATAAAAAATATCTGATTTCTGAGGTGGTAAAGAAAAAGGGAAATTATCAACAGCAGTTTTATATGGAACTGGTGCGAAGAGCCTGCAAATCCATGATGGATGAGCTTGTCTGGCAAGAGAGAGAAAATATAGAATATAAGGAATACATAGATAGCTGGATACATGAAGTAAAAACGCCAATTACGGCAATTCAGTTAATGTGTGACAATGAAAGAAATACATTGACTGACAGAATTAAGTTAGAAACTAAAAAGGTAGAAATGGATATTGAGCGTATGCTTTACTACTCAAAATCCGGCGAAACATGGAAAGATTATGTGATTGCCCGCCATTCTCTTCGGGAGATTGTGGAAAGTTCCATTATGAAAGTGTATCAGATTTTTATTTATAATGGTGTTAAAATTGATATGCAGGTAGAAGAGGAAGTGGTTTATACGGATGCAAAATGGAGTTCGTTTATTATTACCCAGATTTTATTAAACTGTGTGCAGTATCAGGGAGAAGACACCTTAGCCATTCGTATTTATGCCAGAAAAGAAAAGGAAAGTACCAGTCTTATTATAGAAGATAACGGATTAGGAATTAAGCCGGAGGAAATTGGCCATATTTTTGAAAAAGGATATGTGGGAACCAATGGAAGAAAAAATGAAAGGTCCAGCGGAATGGGAATGTTTATTTGCAGTAAGCTTTGTAAGAAGTTAGATATTGGATTGCAGGCGGATTCGGAATATGGGAAATATACAAAGATGATACTGACCTTTGGGGAAGGGACATTTTATATATGTTAGAGCGTGTCCCCAAATTCATTCCTGCAATCTGCACGCCCCAAGTTGCGGTAGAATTTGATATAAATTTAGCACACGTAGCCTATTACGAATACTAAATTTATATCAAATTCTCTACAAACTGGAACGCACATCTTGCAGAAAGCAATTTGGGGACACGCTGTAGGAAAATTTAATAAAGTTATAGAAATATGGTGTAAGATTTCATTAAGAAAAGGGTCTTACACCTTTTATTTTGGTTGTACAATAGTTGTTTGCGAAAGATTACAAAATTGTAAGATTAATGTAAGACTCCATTATATAAACATAATGAAAAATAAGCTATGATAATAAAGAAAAAGACAGAAAAAGAACAAAACTGACAGGAGGAAGGAACATGTCACTATTAAAAATAAAAGATGTTTGTAAATATTATGGCAATGAATCGAATGTAACAAAAGCTCTAGATAAAGTAAATTTTGAAATTCAGGAGGGGGAATTTGTAGGCATTATGGGGGCCTCTGGTTCTGGGAAGACAACCATGTTAAATTGCATTTCTACCATTGATACAGTAACATCCGGTCATATTTTTTACGACCAGACGGATATTACAGAGATGAAAAATACACAATTAGCAGAATTTCGTAGGAAAAATCTAGGTTTTGTTTTTCAGGATTTTAATTTGCTTGATACTTTAACTGTAGAAGAAAATATTTCCCTTGCACTGACTATCAATAAGGCAGATGCCAGGGAGATTCCGGGGCGTGTAGAACATATGGCAGAGGTGCTGGGAATTAAGCATATTTTAAAACGCTTTCCTTATGAAATATCAGGTGGACAGAAGCAAAGATGTGCCTGTGCAAGAGCATTAATTAACAATCCTAAATTAATTCTTGCAGATGAACCAACCGGCGCCTTAGATTCCAAATCTGCACAGCTGTTGTTAGAAACTATGGCAAAAATGAATGAACAACTGCATGCAACGATTTTAATGGTAACCCATGATGCTTTTTCGGCAAGTTATGCACAGCGGATTTTATTTTTAAAGGATGGAAATGTGTTTAAGGAATTAAGCGCACAGGGAAAAAGCAGAAGGGAATTTTATAATGAAATTTTAAATGTGCTTGTTCTGCTAGGAGGTGAAACAAACGGTGCTTACTAAATTAGCGGTCCGGAATATCAAACGTTCCATAAATGATTATATTTTATATGTGATAACGATTACTTTAATTCTTGCATTGATGTTTGCATTTAATTCCATGATGTTCTCGGATATGATACTTGGAATGAATGCTCATATGGCAGATTATAAGTCACTGTTAATTTTGTTTTCCATAATTGTTCTTGTTGTGGTTGCATGGCTGGTAAACTATATGACAAAGTTTATGTTAGAAAAGCGAAGCCGGGAATTTGGAACGTATTTAATATTAGGAATGGAAAACCAGGATGTTTCTAAATTGTTCTTTTATGAAAATATCATATTTGGAGTTGTTGCACTTGTATTAGGATGCTTCATTGGAAGTTTTGTGTTCCAGGGATTAGTAATAATTGTTACAGCATTCTTTGGAGAAGAATACAATTTAAGGGCAGAGTTTAATATGTATGCGATGCTTCTTACAATTTTGTATTACCTTATCATCCAGATACTTGTAGTATTTCGTAACAACCGATATTTAAAAAAGTTAAAAATACGCGATTTGATGAATGCGGACAAAGTGAATGAACAGGTGCAGGTAAAGCATGTTACAAGGAATGTGATTTTGTTTGTGTTATCTCTTGCTGCAGGCGTGATTGCATGTTCCGGGGCGCCGGTTATTGTAGTTGTTATTTGCCTCATTTTCTTTATTTATGGTTTTTATATGGGAATATCCGGCATTCTGGTTTTGCTGGTTGATAAAACAAAGCATTTCAAGTATAAGAAAATGCATGTGTTTGTGTTCAGACAGCTTGCTTCTAAAATCAATACGATGGGATTTACCATGGGAACCATCGCCATGTTATTTACTTTAGCTTTAATAAGCAGTAATTATGCCATTGGATTAAGTAATTTTAAAGGAGAAATTGAAAAGTATACACCATTTGATATTTGTCTTACAGATTTGGATGCGGATGAGGAATTTGCAGAAGTAAGAGAAATGTTAGGACAGGATGGCTGGATAAAAAATGACCTTGTATACAACATTTATCGTGGAGAAAATGCTGTGCTTCGGGAGGTATTAAAGGAGAACCAGGTATTCGGAGGGTATTTTAAGTATGATACTTACATGAAGCTTAGCGATTATAATGTATTAAGAGGTTATCTTGGATTAGAAGAAGTTCATTTAAAGGAAAAAGAATATCTGCTTCATTGTGTTGCTTCTGTTTCAACATATTATGAAGAATGGCTGAAGGAAAACCACACAATGAAAATTCAAGGTGTGATGTATGAATGTAAAGATATTTGTGATAAGGACTTTGCGCAAAATGGACAAAATGGGGCAGGTTATGTGGTAGTTGTGCCGGATAATGTGGCAGAGCAGATGGAGGTATATTATTCCCAGTATGTGTGCGATACCGTAAAGGAAACGGATAATGCTCTGTATGAAAAGCTGAAAAAGTATGTGTCCCAGGATGTGGATAATTGGGCAACGTCTGCAGAACGGGAAGGCGAATTAGACCATGGCATGGGACTGGATAGTCTGTATGGAATTTGTGATAATATCATGGTGAAAAATGGAGGTTATGTTTCTGAAGTGCAGGCAGCGATTATTACAGTGGTATCTTCCATTTTTTATGTGGCACTAGTATTTATTTGTGTGGCATTAACCATTCTTGCAGTACAGCAGTTAAGTGATTCTACAAAGTATAAATACAGATATAAGGTGTTACATCATATGGGAGTAGATGACAGGCAGAGAGCGAAACTAATCTGGAGACAGCTACTCATTTATTTTGGATGCCCGGTGCTGATGCCTGTACTTATTAGTATGATAATTTCCTTTAAATTCAATCAGATACTATTAACAGGAACACAAATCCAGACAGGCAATCATTTGTTCTTTGGAATGTCACTAGCTTTATTTTTACTTGTCTACAGCATTTATTTCAGCGTGACATATCTTTGCTTTAAGAGAAATGTTGAGGTGGATTAATGGAAACGAATTTGAAAGGTTGGTATAATTTGTGAAAAAATCATCTTTAAAAATATTGAGAAATATTGGAATAGGAATATTAATAACTATAATTGTTGCTTTGCTTATAATCTTTCTGGTACACAAACATTTTAGTGCAAAGGAATATGATATGCTTTTGGAGGCCGGATATATTAATCCAGTTTCAGTTGGGGATTACAATTTGAACGTCTGTCTGTATGGAAAAGAGAATGGAAGGCATACCCTTGTGGGGATTTCCGGAATGGGTGTTCATGAGTTTGCTGTTTCGGTGAAGCCATTTATGGAAAGATTTGCAGAGGAAAATAAAATTGCAATTATTGACCGTGCAGGCTATGGCATGAGCGATGATACAGATAAGGAACAGACAGCGGAACGTATTATTTCGGATTACCGGACAGCATTAAAAAATGTAGGCTGTACAGCTCCGTATGTGCTTGTTGCACATTCTCTTGGTGGGAATTATGCTACTTATTGGGCCAATACTTATCCGGAGGAAATAGAGGGCATTGTTTACCTAGACCCTACTTATATACTCGGGGATGCCTCATATATTGAAAATCATAAAGGGGAAACAGTATGGTGGGAGGAGATAAGCAACGCACCTGCCATATTGCAGAAAATGGGACTTGCAAGGCTGACTATTACAATTTCTAAGTATAAGCCATGGTTCTCTGCAACATCTTCTAATAATGAAGACTATAAAAAGGCATTTTGGGAACATAGCATATGTACTGCTGCACAAAATTCCGAATCAGCCTGTACAAAAGAAAATATGATAAAAACAGCTGAAATATTAAAAGCAAATGATATTCCAAAGCTTTATATTGATGCTGCGTATTATACAAAGGAAGAAATGATAGAATATTATGAGGTATTATATAACAATGGGATGGAGTGGTTGTTTGAACAGGATATTAACCCTCAAAATAAAGAAAGCATGGATAAACTCTGGGATACAGATGGAAAAGAAAGACAGAAAAATTACGACCGTTTTATAAAGAATTATGTAGAGAAGCTTGGAAATTGCAAATATGTAAACATTCCTGGCGACCACTACATATATGAATATAAGCCGGATGAAGTGGAACAGGAAATGAGAAGTTTCCTTGAAACTTTATAATGGTAACTTATATCTATTGAATAGTTACGAAAAGGAGAAAAATAGCTATGAAAACAAAGAAAATGATTATAACGATTGTGCTTAGTCTGTTAACACTGATAGCTGCACAAATGTTGTCACAGATAATTGCAAGTGTGTTTCTGATGATAAAATTGCCGGCATTTGTCTGCAATATGTGTGCAGGTATTTTATATGTTGTAATTGCTTTTGGATTTATAAAATTATTATGTAAAAAATACATTAAAGATGACATGAGTAATTATTATATTCCAAAGTTCAAGGTAAAAGCTAAGTGGCTTGTGACAGCAATTGCTTTACCAGCATTGGTAACAGTATGTTATCTGTTGTTAAACGGTTCGTTTCAGGAAAATACGATGGATTTGAATGGTAAATTAAGCACAGTAGCAGCAGGAATTTTTTTCACGGCGTTTGGTGCAGCATTTGTAGAGGAAATGGTTTTTCGTGGAATTATAATGAATGTAATTGAAAAAAGATTTAATAAAAAGATAGCAATTATT
>JBGVIB010000078.1:0-2241 GCA_045122835.1 Lachnospiraceae bacterium | reverse complement strand
TATGTAATTGCCAGAGAGATTATTAAATTAATTTCATTCTGCATGCTCCTCCATACCTCCTACACCAAATGCAGTATTTTCCATTAAGATATCTATTCTTTCATTATTTACATATTTAGGGTACAAGTATTTCCAAAACTCCTCTATTACCTTCGGGTCTGGTTTGATATGACAGCTATTTTCCTGCATGATATTCACGCATACACGCTCAAAATACGTAAGCCCTGTCTCTATATCCCTCTCCATGCTCTCCACGCTTTGTCCGGGTATGCCCTGTAACAGACAGACTTCATCAAAATATTCTGCAATTTCTGCTGGATTGTCGGTATCTATTCCTTTGTCTAAATAGCTTTCCCGGAATAGGGAATCAAAGGTTTCCACGCCGATTTTTAGCTTTACTGTAATTCCTGATGATGCAAAAAATGCTCTAAGCCCTGGGATTTCTTCCCGATGCATCCAATGACATTCAAAATGTATTTGTGTAATTCCTTTTTGTACACATACTTGTTCTATAAGGTCCATAGTCTTCTTATCCAAATCCACAAAACTGCCGGAATTGATAACCTCTAACTTATGATACTTGCCGGTTACCCGCTCTAATTGGGTTTTATTTAGCTGATAGTTTGCTTCTTCATCTTTTGAGGAATCCAGATGATAATCACAAAAACGGCATCTTCTCCATGCACACCCGCTTCCCCGCAGCATCACTATTTCTCTTATGTTTTTTTCTTCAATTACAGAATATCTTACTGGATTACATTCTACTTCCATTGCTGCATCTTCCTTTCAAGTTCGTGGGCATCATATTTTATATCCTGGAGCGTGTTTGAAAATTATAACATTTTATTGTGTAATGTTGTAATTTCCCAGTATATAAAAAAAGGCCACTAAAAGTGTCCTCTCATAAACATTAATAAGTTGTTTTACCTTGATATCAATTCTCAGTGCACTAGAGTGTGTCCCCACATTCATTCCTGCAATCTGCACGCCCCACTTTGCGGTAGAATTTGATATCTGGTTAAACTCCGCAGAATAATTTTTCAACTAGTTTTGTTTATAGACAGGATGGTTACGAACTGTCTTATTGCTTTTATATCATATTGTTTACCAACTCGCAATTATTAAATAAACAACGCAGGAGGTAGTATATCACATGCATATTGTCTCTGCAAGAGATTTTTAGCATCCAATAACTACCTCCATAAAGTAATTAATCACAAAGTTTTGCCAATATTCTCCGTTAAAATATTGGTTCATTGTGTGTCTTATACCTTTTATTTTCTTTTCTCATCTATTCCGCACCTTGATGTATTACGATTTTCATGTTCCATACCCTCCGTTAAGGTATGGGACATACAATTACACCTGCCGGGATTACCAGAGTTCTATATACTGGCTACTAACCCATCCACAAGTTCCATCCTTCACTCTGATAACATAATACCATTTTATTCCTCCGGATGTAGTTGTTTTTGACAGATTCACATTTACAGTCTCTCCATAATACATTAACTTAAGTATTGTACCAGTTGTGGATGGTGTTTTTCTCAAGCGCACACCATCTCCTGTCACCTCTGCGTTAGGTACTACTATTACTGCTCTTGTTGAATTAGATGCATCCTGCTGAGTTGTTGCATCTGTTTGCGCGAATGCTGTAACTGGTGCCACCGTACTAACACCTACCACAACTGCACAAATACATATAACTTTCTTTATAATTTTTTTCATATAAATCTCCTTTGTAGTGTACTGCATCAGTGATACAGTATACTTATTACATCTATCCACTTCTGATTAACAGACATAATGATATTACTTTGTGTCCATGTCTATTATCTTCCATGTAATGACTTCATTGCTTTTCTCATCCACTTCTTCACTATTCTTATATTGTTCTCGATATGTACTATAGTCTACATCTAATCCTATAACAAATGTATGTATCTGATTTATATTGAAATTGTAAACTAAATCATAACAATTTCCATCTGCATCTTCAAAGATGTAATGTGCCATTCCTCTGCATATGATAGTGTCATTACCTTTATAAACATAGCAGCTTCTGGTAATAGTACTTTCTGATGAAAGGTAATTTTCCAGTGCCTTTCGTGTCGTATTATATGCCTCTGCCAGCAACGTCTTATCTAACGGACAACTATCTTTATGTAATTCATCTAATATACAAAGTTCTATCTTCTGTGCCTGTCCATTTTCTATATCTACTGGTACCCAATAACTACA
>JBGVIB010000077.1:0-49913 GCA_045122835.1 Lachnospiraceae bacterium | reverse complement strand
GGGCTTCAAATTTTTATTCCCCATTGATATCTGGTACAGTAATTAGAGGGTGTTTGTAACTATTCAGAACAGGACTGTGCTGAACTGCACAGTCCGTATGAAAACGTAGTGGTAGCAGGCCAAAATCCATCACCGTAGGTGATTCTGCATGGATTTTGGCTCGTAACTATGAGGGTACTGAATAGTTACGCGTGTTTAAAAATCCATTCCTGCAATTTAGGAACACTCTCTAGTTGTAAAATACTTCTAGTGTATTCTTAACAGATTGACACATACTAAGGATGTAACAAACAACATCACTAATTCATATAAGGATTTATGAAGGAAATGGAGGAGTTTATTATGTCAAGCAGAAACAGAGTAGAGGTACCAGAAGCAAAGAGTGCATTAGATCGTTTTAAGTATGAGGTGGCCAATGAAATTGGTGTTCCTTTAACTGATGGTTATAATGGTAATTTAACTTCCAAGCAGAACGGTTCTGTAGGTGGTTATATGGTTAAGAAAATGATTGAAGCACAGGAACGCCAGATGGCTGATAAAGGAAGTATGTAACAATCCTAGAGTAGAAAAATAGGAATTTTTAGGGACTATAGTTTCATACTATAGTCCCTGTTTTGTGCGCCAGAATTCAATAACATATTATTTTGCAAATATCTAAATTTTTCTGTCTTATAAAAAGTACTGTTACATCAATACATAAAAAACAAAAATATGTTTGCATTTTTTAAATAAGTCTGCTATGATTAAAAATAATTATAATGTTTTAGAAAGGGAACCGTTATGGCACAAAAGGAAACATATGGAGCGCAGAATATTGCGGTTTTAGAGGGATTAGAAGCGGTACGAAAAAGACCAGGTATGTACATTGGAAGTGTAACTACAAAAGGTCTGAATCATCTAATCTATGAGATTGTAGATAATTCTGTAGATGAACATTTAGCAGGGTATTGCTCAAAAATACATGTTACATTAGAAAAGGATGGTTCTGCAACAATAGCGGATAATGGACGAGGTATTCCGGTAGATATGCATGAAAAGGGCATTAGTGCAGAACGTCTGGTGTTTACCACATTGCATGCCGGAGGTAAGTTCGACAATTCTGTTTACAAGACAAGCGGTGGTCTCCACGGTGTAGGATCTTCCGTTGTGAATGCTTTGTCAACCTATCTGGATATTAAAGTAAAACGAGATGGTCTTATCCATCATGATCGATATGAACGGGGAATTCCAGTGGTGGAGCTGGTAGATGGACTTTTGCCTACTGTTGGGAAGACAAGAGAGACAGGAACCATTATCAATTTTCTGCCAGATGACACAATCTTTGAGAAAACACGTTTTCGCGAGGAGGAGATCAAATCCCGCCTTCACGAAACTGCTTATCTGAATCCAAAGCTTACTATTATATTTGATGATTTGCGTGGGCCGGAAAAAGAACACATAGAATTCCATGAAGAAGCTGGAATTATAGGCTTTGTGCAGGATTTGAATAAACACAAAGAAGCTGTTCATGACCCTGTATTTATTCATGGAGAAGCAGATGGCATTGAAGTAGATGCTGCTTTTCAGTATGTAAATGAATTTCATGAAAATGTGCTTGGTTTCTGTAACAACATATACAATGCAGAGGGTGGTACTCATTTAACTGGTTTTAAGACAGTATTTACCACTATTTTAAACTCCTATGCAAGAGAACTGGGAATCTTAAAAGAAAAGGATTCTAATTTTACCGGTGCGGATATTCGTAATGGAATGACAGCTGTTGTTTCTATCAAGCACCCGGATCCACGTTTTGAAGGGCAGACCAAGACTAAATTGGACAATCAGGATGCTTCTAAGGCTGTCAGTAAGGTGGTAGGAGATGAAATCCAGCGTTACTTTGACCGTAACCTTGAAACTTTAAAATCTGTTCTTTCCTGTGCAGAAAAAGCAGCAAAAATCCGTAAAACCGAAGAAAAGGCAAAGACAAACATGTTATCAAAGCCAAAATTCTCCTTTGATTCTAACGGAAAGCTTGCCAACTGCGAAAGCAGGGATGCCTCCAAATGCGAAATTTTCATTGTAGAGGGAGATTCTGCCGGTGGTTCAGCAAAATCTGCAAGAAATAGGGAATTTCAGGCGATTTTGCCTATCCGTGGTAAAATTTTGAACGTGGAAAAAGCAAGTATTGACAAAGTCCTTGCCAATGCAGAAATCAAAACCATGATTAATGCCTTCGGTTGTGGATTTTCTGAAGGTTATGGCAATGATTTTGATATTACAAAGCTTCGATACAATAAGATTGTAATTATGGCCGATGCGGATGTGGACGGCGCCCATATTTCTACCTTGCTACTTACGTTATTTTACCGTTTTATGCCGGAATTAATCTATGAGGGGCATGTATATATTGCTATGCCACCACTTTACAAGGCAATGCCGGCAAAGGGTGAGGAAGAATATCTGTATGATGACAAAGCGTTAGAGCAGTACCGTAAGCGTCATAAAGGACCATTTAATTTACAACGATACAAAGGTCTTGGTGAGATGGATGCCGACCAGTTATGGGAAACAACTTTGAATCCAGAGACCAGAATCTTAAAGCAGATAGAAATTGAAGATGCCCGCATGGCATCGGATGTAACAGAAATGCTTATGGGTACGGATGTGCCGCCACGTAAGGCATTTATTTATAAGCATGCAAGAGATGCGGAACTTGATATTTAAATATTTGAAAGTCGCTAAAGTGACAGAATGAGAGGAAATATGGACGAACAAATTATAAAAACCGAATACTCTGACATAATGCAGAAGTCCTACATTGATTATGCCATGAGCGTTATCATTGCACGTGCGCTGCCGGATGTACGGGATGGATTAAAGCCGGTTCAGCGAAGAACTTTATATGATATGTATGAGTTAGGTATTCGCTACGACAGACCTTACCGTAAATGTGCCCGTATTGTAGGTGATACCATGGGTAAATACCATCCTCATGGTGACAGCTCTATCTATGAAGCATTAGTTGTTATGGCACAGGACTTCAAGAAAGGAATGGCACTTGTAGATGGACATGGTAATTTTGGCTCTATTGAAGGGGATGGCGCCGCTGCCATGCGTTATACCGAAGCACGATTAAAGCAAATCACCCAGGAAGCGTTCCTACAGGATTTAGATAAGGATGTCATTGATTATCAGCCTAATTTTGATGAGACAGAAAAAGAACCTGTTGTCTTGCCGGTACGCGTGCCAAATCTGCTGTTAAATGGGGCAGAAGGCATTGCCGTTGGTATGGCAACCAGTATTCCGCCTCACAATTTAGGTGAAATTATTGATGCAGAAAAAGCCTACTTAAAAAATCCGGATATCTCCACCTCTGAGTTAATGCAGTATGTAAAGGGACCGGATTTTCCAACAGGTGGCATTGTTGTAAATAAAGACGACCTCCTTTCTATCTATGAAACTGGTACCGGTAAGATTAAAATTCGCGGTAAAGTAGAAATTGAACATGGTAAAGGTGGGAAAGATAAGTTAGTCATTACCGAGATTCCATATACCATGATAGGTTTAAATATAGGTAAATTCTTAAATGATATCGGCAATCTGGTAGAGACAAGAAAGACAACTGATATTGTAGATATTTCCAACCAATCCTCAAAAGACGGCATCCGCATTGTCTTAGAATTAAAGAAAAATGCTGATACAGAGCATTTAATTAATATGCTCTATAAGAAAACAAAATTAGAGGATACCTTTGGTGTCAATATGTTAGCAGTTGCTGACGGAAAACCGGAAACATTAGGATTAAAAGACGTTATCAGACACCATGCCGATTTCTTATATGAAGTGAATGGCAGAAAATACAGCACTCTGCTGAAAAAAGAATTAGACAAAAAAGAAATTCAGGAAGGCTTAATTGCCGCATGTGACGTCATTGATTTGATTATTGAGATTCTTCGTGGAAGCCGTAACATCAAGGATGCAAAAGCATGTTTAACAAAAGGAAAGACCGACGCCATCCGTTTTAAATCAAAAGTTTCTGAAAAACAGGCTTCCAAGCTTGCCTTTACGGAGCGTCAGGCTTCTGCCATCTTAGAAATGCGTCTTTATAAATTAATTGGCTTAGAAATCGAGGCTCTTAATAAAGAATATGAGGAGACCTTAAAAAACATTGCCCATTATGAAGACTTGTTAAATAATCATTCTTCTATGACGAAGTTGATTATGAAGGAATTAGACAATGTAAAAAAAGCCTACAGTACACCAAGAAAAACAGCTATTGAGAATGCAGCGGCAGTAGTATTTGAAGAGAAAGCCATCGAGGAACAGCCTGTTGTGATTCTTATGGACCGTTTTGGGTACACACGTTCTGTTGATACTGTAACCTATGAGCGTAATAAGGATGCAGCTGATACAGAGAATAAATATGTCATAACCTGTATGAATACAGACCGCCTGTGTCTTTTCACTGACACTGGAAAAATGCATACCATAAAAGTATTAGACATTCCTTATGGAAAATTCCGTGATAAGGGAACACCTGTGGACAATATGAGTAATTTTACCAGTGAGCAGGAACGCATTATAGGCTTATTTGCCATGAACCAGTTGAAAACTGGTACACTTATATTTGGTACATCACAATCCATGATAAAAAAGGTAAGCGGTTCTGAATTCGATGTAAGTAAACGAACGGTTGCCGCAACAAAATTAGCTGAAAATGACTTGCTGGTATTTGTTGGATTTATTGAAGAACATACACACCTTGCCCTTCGTACAAAAGACGGTATTTTCCTTCGTTTTCCACTAGAGGAAGTTCCGGAGAAAAAGAAGGGAGCAGTAGGTGTACGAGGCATGAAGCTTTCTGCCAAAGACAGCGTGGAAGATATGTACTTGTTGAAACCAGACGGTGAGACTACCATTACTTATCAGGATAAAGAAGTAATTTTAGAAAAACTTCGCAGTGGAAAAAGAGATATGAAAGGCAGCCGGCCAAAATAATCCGGCGCAGATTGGAGTAACTATGCGTGTAATAGCAGGTAAGGCAAGAAGTCTTCCATTAAAAACCATTGAGGGTCTTGACACAAGACCAACTACAGATCGTATCAAAGAAACGTTATTTAACATGTTGCAGCCAAATCTTCCTATGTGCCGTTTTCTTGATTTATTCAGCGGCAGTGGTGGCATAGGAATTGAAGCATTAAGCAGAGGTGCTTCCTACGCTGTTTTCATTGAAAACAACAGAAAAGCAGTTGCCTGTATTGAAGAAAACCTTGCCTTTACAAAATTAAAGGATGATGCCAGAGTAATGGCCTGTGACTGTGTGAGCGGGATTTGCCAGTTAGAAGGCAGTGAACCTTTTGATTATATTTTTATGGACCCTCCTTACAAAAAAGGTTTAGAAGAAGCAGTATTGACTTGCCTAAAGGATTCTGATATTGTAACAGAAGATACTGTGATTATTATCGAAGCTTCCCTTGAAGATGAATTTTCCTATCTGGATGCTTTAGGATTTGAACTGTATAAGACAAAAAACTACAAGACAAACAAGCACATTTTTGTGCGCAAGAAGGAGAACAATCAGTAATGAGTACCGCAATTTACCCGGGAAGCTTTGACCCGGTTACTTATGGACATCTTGATATTATCAAACGTTCCTCACGGATGTTTGACCAGGTGATTATTGGCGTTTTAATTAATAAAAGCAAAAAGCCGTTGTTTTCTGCGGAAGAACGTGTTAATATGATAGCTGAGGTTACGAAAGACTTAAAAAATGTGTCTGTCGTTGCGTTCGATGGACTTTTAGTAGAATTTGCAAAGCAGATGAACGCAAATATAGTAGTACGTGGTTTGCGTGCTATATCTGATTTCGAATATGAATTACAGATTGCACAGACAAACCATGCATTGGAACCTGAGGTTGATACTGTGTTTCTGACTACCAATGTACAGTATTCTTATGTAAGTTCTACCACCGTGAGAGAGATTGCTTCCTTTGGCGGTGATATATCTGACTTTGTGCCAGCATATGTAAAAAATAAAGTAGAAGAAAAATTCAAGTAAATTAAATATAATTGATAGCTAAAATGGTAACTTATAAAATACTGAATCGTTACAAATGCTGCATGAACTTGAATATTAGGAGGATACAACATGAGCAGTAAAATAGAAGAGATGATTGATGAATTGGATGACTATATCTCTGGCTGTAAATTTCAGCCTTTATCAGGTAATTCTAAGATTATAGTTGAGAAAGATATTATTGATAATTACATAGAACAGCTTCGCATAAAAACACCAGATGAAATCCGCAGATTTCAGAAAATAATTTCAAATCGTGATGCTATTATTGAGGATGCAAAAGCAAAAGCCGATGCTATGCTACAGGACGCAGCTGCTCAGACCAACAACTTAATCAGCGAGAGTGAAGTCATGCAGCAGGCCTACGCACAGGCACAGGCTATTATTGATGGAGCTACCGCACAGGCGCAGACAATCGTGGATGATGCAACTGCAGATGCCAACAACATTCGTCTAGGTGCTATGCAGTACACAGATGAACTGTTAAGCAATGTGCAGCATATCATTGCCCAGGCGGCAGATTCTGCCTCTGCCAGATACACCAATCTGATTACAGAACTGCAGAAAGCATATGATACTGTTGTTGAGAACCGCAACGAACTGCGTTCTGATGATGAATCAGACTCAACTGCTGCAGATACGTCAGAACATATGCCGTATAATAACATTCCATCTGAAACAGGTGAATTGCCTGAAATTCCAGAGGTAGAAGTATAGTTTTTGCATGTCAAAATTCAATGAAAATGATATAATAGTGTGAAATGTAATATGACGATCCCGGCTGCCAGCACATATTGCATTGCCTTTGCCAGTATGTATTTACGGATAGACAACTGTGTCCCCTGTATCATACTATTGGTCTGGGCAATGCAAGAAATTCCGCCAAAGCAGACTGCTGGAAGCAGGAGCAGGAGTTTCTGTGAAAGGGTAATCTCTGCAGCAGAAACGCTACCAATTCCCCATGTAATTTCACATAGGCTGTTGATAACCAGTTTGCACCAGCCTGACACTGGCAACAATGAGAGCATACATGTGATGATAGCAAACAAAATCATATATCCACCAAGCTTTGTAATTGTTACCAGACCATTTTCAATACTTTCATCAATGACATTCCAGCTAAAGCTGGCTTTTTCCTTCAATTTTCCCTTATGTAACAAGTCAATGGATTTGCATTTACAACGATAAAATGGGTTTAATACGAAAGCGGTAAGCAAAGGAACACCATATATCACCCCCAACAAAAAGGGTAGTAACTCACTGCAATGTAGCGAATCCTTTGCCAGAAAACTTATCACAAAAATAGGACTGACATTATTCGTAAACAGTAGCATATATTGTCCTTCTTCTACAGACAATTCTCCATCCCGAACAAAATCCCCTGTCATTTTTGCTCCCATAGGATAACCACAAAGAAAGCCAATCAGCATAACATAAGTGCTGTTATCACTAATATGAAGAAGTCTTTTGGTGATAGGCGAAAATAATACAGTAATCAGCCGAACAAGTTGCATTTTACGAATTATCGTTGATAATATGATAAAGGGCAGTAGTGTAGGCAATACCGTATAAAACCATAGTTGCAAGCCCTGTTTTGCAGCATTTACTGCACTGATTGGATAAAAGAGCAGAAACAAAAACAGAGTTATTGTAAAACCTGAATACATGATTTTTTTTATCATATTTTTATATCATCCCCAAAGTATTATAAAAGCCCCATATCAAAAGACATAGTTTATTTACAATTACTTATATGTTAATTACCATATTTTATGAAAAAGAGTAAAAACATATGCCAGATGCCACTCCTGATTATACTTGAAAATCATTCAATAATTTTAGGATGGACTACTTCCCAATAATTATATTCTATCAGTAATCATACCTCAATGTAGCATTTTCCATCTTGCGCAACAGCCAGTACGGATTCAGACTTAATTCTTCCACCTCATCTGTCCGGATATATATCCCAAAATGAAGATGTACAGGAAACTGACCAACGGTTCCTTCCACCTCACTATAACCGCTATCCCCCATAAAGCCCAGCAAATCCCCGGCATGAACCGTTTCTCCCTCTTTAAAATCTTTTGCATACCGCTCTAAATGGGCATAGTAGTAATACACATCCCCAGCGGAGCGAATACCTATACGATACCCACCTTTGGGCAGCCAGCCAATTTTTTCTACTACACCGTCTGTCATGCTTACGATAGGATAGATACCTCGTTCATTCACCTCTGCCATAATATCCGTTCCCTCATGTCCGCGCTGTCCCCCATAGGTTCTCTCAAACATCCATGAATTTTCATAGGAGATGGTGTATTTTTTTTGAGATGAAGATAGGACTACAGGAAAATATTCTGCTTCCTCATATATCCGTTCATACCAGTTCTGATATTCCTTTAAAACCTCTGGCTGCATTTCCCTCAGTTCTTCCAAATATGTTTCGTAATGTTTTTTATCAATGGTAATATCCTCCATTTGAAATCCGGATGCACAATGAAATACACATAACACATCAGAAAAAGGCAGTTCCAGTGATTTAGAAAGAGAACACATTTTCTGATATTCATCTTCATCTATAAGCTGCCCACGAAATTCATCTGTATATAGCTGTTCAGAAGATAATGCATTGTATTTTGACGCCAGAAACATGGTGTCTTCTAATCCAACAATAAGAATTGCCAGAATACTTAGACATGCAAGGTAACATGCTATCCTTTGAAGAAACTGCTTTTGAAACATAAAGTTGCCCCTTTTTTATTCTATTTTTATACTATTGCCAAGGTTGATAAATGTTGACGGAGATAATAATTTCAGCATGTATTCCTCTTTAACATTTAGCCACTTTAGATTATATTATAAGGATGCAGAAATCTTTCCATATTATAATCATTACTTAAAAGAAATACGTGAAAAAAACACAATTCTATGATATAATAAATTTAATTAAGTAAATTTACCATATTTTCAAACACTCTCTAGTATAGCGTCTCGAAAATAACTCCACTGAATCACGCAGAATATTTTTCTGGACAGTGTATTAGACTGTGTTTAAAAAAATATGAATCACTGTATATGGTATCATTTATGCCATATATTTAAATAAATAATAATTTTAGAAATGGGGCGTTATATTATGGAAATACAATCCTGGCGGGAGCTATTAAGACCCTACGAGTTAGCTGTTGATGAATTGAATGTAAAATTCAACCATATCAGACAGGAACATATAGAGTCAGGACTATATTCGCCAATTGAACAGGTTGCAGGACGTGTAAAGACTGTATCCAGTATATTAGATAAGGCGCAACGGAAAGACATTGCCTTTGAAGAAATCGAAGAAAAGATAGAGGATATTGCCGGTATACGAATTATCTGTCAGTTTGTAGAGGATATCCAAAGTATTGTAGAATTAATTGAGAAAAGAAATGATATGACCATAAAATGTATGAAAGACTACATTGCAAAACCAAAAGACAGTGGTTATCAGAGTTTTCATATCATCGTGTATTATACAGTACAGACAATCAATGGTCCAAAGCGAATTCCGGTAGAAATTCAGATTCGCACACTTGCCATGAATTTCTGGGCAGTTATCGAGCATTCACTGCAGTACAAATACGACCGGAACATTCCGGAATATGTGAAAGAACGCTTATTAGGTGCGGCAAAAGCAGTAGTATCTATGGATAAGGAAATGTCCTCTGTACGAAACGAAATTATGGATGCACAAAATATTTCACAGATACGTGAAAATTTAGTGACAAATATTTTGAAAAGCATTCAGAATTTATATAAGGTGGCAAACAAACGGGAAGTCCGAAAAATTCAGGATGAATTTTATAAGGTTTACAATACCAAGGATATTGACCAGTTGTTTCGTTTTTACCACCAGTTAGATTTAATAACAGAAGGCTACAGAGCACAGGGGTTATAAGACAAGATGCGGTTAGATAAGTATTTAGCAGACTGTGGTATTGGTACACGGTCTGAAGTGAAGGTATATTTAAAAAAAGGAATGATCACCCTGAATGGTGAGAAAGTAGTTAAGGGTGATATAAAAGTTATAGAAAAATCAGATGTGGTGTGTTTCCAGGGTGAAGAAGTAAGCTATCAGGAGAATCGTTATTACATGTTGCACAAGCCTGCCGGTGTAGTGTCAGCAGTTACTGACAATCTCCATCGAACCGTCATTGACTTGCTTGACGTACCTAATAAACAGAAATTATTTCCAGTAGGACGGTTAGATATTGATACCGAAGGCTTACTTTTGCTGACAGACGACGGACCTTTGTCCCACGAACTGTTGTCACCAAAAAAACATGTGGATAAGACCTATTATGCTGTCATATCCGGTCTGGTCACTGAGGAAGATGTAGTAAAATTTCGTGAAGGTTTATCCATTGGCGAGAAGAAAGACACCCTTCCTGCGGAACTTGTTATCTTAAAACCAGGAAATATTTCAGAGATAACAGTAACCATTCACGAAGGAAAATTTCACCAGGTGAAGCGCATGTTTGAGGCAGTGGGCAAGGAAGTAACCTATTTAAAGCGCTTATCCATGGGAAGCCTTGCATTGGATGAAGCCTTGGCTCCCGGTGAATATCGGGAATTAACCGAACAAGAAATATCAGAGTTAAAGGAAAATAAATATGTTGACAAATAAGCGTGCTGTTTTGTTTGATTTGGATGGTACTTTAGTAGATTCCATGTGGATGTGGAAAAAGATAGATATTGAATATTTAGGGCAGTATGGATATGATGTACCGGAAGGGCTTGCTGTGGAGATAGAAGGTATGAGTTTCAGTGAAACAGCAGAATATTTTAAGAAGCGGTTTCAGATTCCTGAACCGGTAGAATCCATAAAAGCCCGCTGGAATGAAATGGCATATGATAAATATTGTCATGAAGTGCCCTTAAAGCCAGGTGCCAGAACATTTTTAGAATATTTAAAAGCTGGTGGTATACGCACAGGCATTGCTACCAGTAATTCCAGGGAGTTAGCAGAAGCAGTATTGGGTGCTCATGATATTAAAAATATGTTTGATGTCATTCTGACATCATGTGATGCCAAAGCAGGCAAACCGGCACCGGATGTATATCTTCTTGCAGCAGAACAGGTAGCAGTCACACCAAGCCAGTGCCTTGTGTTTGAAGATGTTCCCATGGGAATTTTAGCAGGAAAAAATGCCGGCATGGAAGTTTGCGGTGTATCGGATGAATTTTCAAAGCATCAGGAAGCTCAAAAGAAACAATTAGCTGATTATTATATTCAGGATTACAACGAAGTATTGCAGAGAAAGGATAATAATATACTATGACAAAAGGATTTCTTCCCATTTCAAAGGAGGATATGGCAGAGCGTGGCATAGAACAATTAGATTTTGTGTATGTAATTGGAGACGCCTATGTTGATCATCCTTCTTTTGGTCATGCCATTATCAGTCGTGTGTTAGATTCCCACGGTTATAAAGTCGGAATTATTTCACAACCGGACTGGAAAGATAAAAACAGTATTTCTGCATTAGGGGAACCAAGGCTTGGTTTCCTTGTTATGGCAGGAAATATGGACTCTATGGTGAATCACTATTCCGTATCCAAAAAAAGACGCGCTACAGATGCTTTTACTCCAGGTGGTGTTATGGGAAAACGTCCCGATTACGCCACCATTGTGTATTGCAATCTGATACGTCAGACTTATAAAAACAAGCCAATTATTATTGGTGGTATCGAAGCCAGCCTGCGAAGAATGGCACATTACGATTACTGGTCTGACAAATTTAAACGTTCGATTTTGTTAGACAGCGGTGCTGATTTGCTGATATATGGTATGGGTGAGCGTTCTATCGTGGAAGTAGCAGATGCATTAGACAGCGGATTAGACATAAAAGATATTACCTATATTGATGGAACGGTCTACAAACAGAAATCATTAGAAAATGTATATGATGCCCTCACTTTACCAGATTACAATTCCTGCACAGCAGACAAAAAGAAATATGCAGAGAGTTTTTATATTCAATACCGAAACACCGATGCATTCAGTGGAAAACGGTTAGTTGAACCTTACTCCGAATGTTTATATGTAGTCCAGAATCCACCTGCCAAACCATTATCTACATCAGAAATGGACCGTATATATGGGCTACCTTATATGAGAGACTACCATCCGTCCTACGAAGCCTTAGGCGGTATACCTGCTATTACAGAGGTAAAATTCAGCCTTGTTCACAACCGTGGTTGCTTTGGTGGATGTAGCTTTTGTGCCTTAACCTTTCATCAGGGGAGAATTATTCAGTCACGAAGCGAAGAATCCATCCTAAACGAGGCAGAACAATTAATCTGGGATAAGGATTTTAAAGGTTATATTCATGATGTAGGGGGACCAACGGCAAATTTCAGGCAACCAGCCTGTGAAAAGCAGTTAAAATATGGTGCCTGTCCGGATAAGCAATGCTTATTCCCAAAGCCTTGTGCCAATATGAAAGCTGACCACAGTGAATATTTAACACTGCTTCGCAAGCTACGGGAGCTTCCGGGAGTGAAAAAAGTCTTTGTCCGTTCCGGTATCCGCTTTGACTATCTTCTTGCAGATGGTGATGATACCTTCTTCAAGGAATTATGCGAACACCACATTAGCGGGCAGTTGAAGGTAGCACCAGAGCATGTGGCAGATGCTGTTTTACAGAAAATGGGTAAACCAGCGAACCATGTATACCAGAAATTTGTTGAACGCTATTACAAATACAACAAAGAATTAAACAAAAATCAGTTTTTAGTGCCATACTTGATGTCTTCCCATCCTGGTTCTACCTTGAAGGAAGCCATACAGTTGGCAGAATACCTTAGGGATTTGGGGTATATGCCAGAGCAGGTGCAGGATTTTTATCCAACACCGTCTACCCTGTCTACCTGCATGTACTACACCGGTTACGATCCAAGAACTATGACTAAAGTATATGTTCCGGTGAACCCTCATGAAAAGGCAATGCAGAGGGCATTGATTCAGTACCGCAACCCAAAAAATTACAATCTGGTTGTGGAAGCCTTGACAAAAGCAGGTCGAACAGATTTAATTGGATATGATAAAAAATGTTTAATCCGGCCTAGAAAAGGAGACAATTTCCACAGAACAGACAAAAAGGATAACAATACAACAGGACGTCATCATTCCGAGACACAAAAGGCGAAAAAGAAAAAGACAATTCGCAATGTCCACAAAAAGAAAAAATAATAAAACTATAGGGGTGCTGAATTGTTACAATGTAACGAAACCAGCTACTGAATTTTTATGTCGCGAAAGTGGCAGAAGGGAGTTTACTATGAATATTGCAATTATAACAGGGGCATCCTCCGGTATGGGAATGGAATATGTCAGACAGCTTGACCATTATTTTAGAAACATTGACGAAATCTGGGTAATCGCAAGAAGAGAAGATCGATTACAGCAGTTGCAGTCACTTACCCGCATTAAAGTCCGCCCATTTACTTTGGATTTATCAGAGGGAAAAGGGCTAAAAAAACTGAAAAAAACATTGAAACAAGAACAGCCGGTAATACGAATCTTAATCAATTCAGCCGGCTATGGTAAAATTGGAACATTTGAAGACATTTCCTATTCAGACAACCTTGGCATGATTGATATCAATTGTAAGGCATTAACAGCCGTAACCTATATGGCACTGCCATACATGAGACGAAACAGCCGGATTATACAGATGGCATCTATGGCAAGTTATCTGCCACAGGCTGGTTTTTCTGTCTATGCGGCGACAAAAGCTTATGTTTTAAGCTTCTGTACCTCTCTGAATGAGGAGCTGCGAAAGAGAAGTATTTTTGTAACTGCTGTGTGCCCAGGACCAGTTGACACGGAATTTTTTGATATTGCCGAGCAGACTGGCAAAGAACCGGTATTTAAGAAAATGTTTATGGCAAATCCTAAAAAAGTAGTAGCAAAAGCATTACTTGACAGTCTTCACAAACGGGAACGTTCTATTTATGGTACCCATTACCAGCTTGGAACTCTTATTTTACGTTTCCTGCCAGTTTCTCTTGCGGTTCGTCTTGTGAACTGTCTGAAATAAAATAATTACGAGGAATTACTATGTTTAATAAAAAATATCCAAAAGGCACCTATGGGTATGTAGATGCACGAAAGAAAATCGAATTAATCTGGTCTGCAATTTATTTTGCACTGCCGATTGGCTTGTTTCTTATAGGTTTTATTTCTACCAAAACGCGAATCAATCTCCTAACAGTAGTAGCTATTGTCAGCGTTCTGCCAGCGGCAAAGAAATTGACTACCACAATTATGTTGTGTCGTTTTCGCACAGGCAGTCAGTCATTTTATGAAAAAGCACAGGCGGCAACTGGCAAATTGACAGCTGCTTATGACCTTGCTTTAACCACATATGATAACAAATTATATATAAATGCTGTGGTACTGGCTGGTCATAATGTGATTTTATATTCAGAAACCCAGAAAGATAATCAAAGCTATTTTGAAAAATTTTTAAAAGACATTCTCAGTAACAACAGTCACGGTAGCTATACTGTTAAGCTTTTTACTGACGAGGCTCAGTTTTTAAACCGTGTAAAGGGAATGGCAGAAAATTTTCAGGAGGAAAACAAGAAAAAGGAGGAGGCCTGCTTGAATACTATCAAAGCATGTTGCCTCTAAATGGGTGAAACTATGCGTGAAATTCAGATTCAGAAAGACAATAAGGGACAGCGTTTCGATAAGATGCTTGGAAAGTACTTGAATGAAGCACCAAAAAGTTTTCTCTATAAAATGCTGCGGAAGAAAAATATTACTTTAAATGGAAAGAAGGCAGAGGGAAAAGAAATCTTAGAAGAAGGTGATATTGTTCGATTATTTCTTGCAGAGGAAACAATTGAAAATTTCAGAAAAGAACAAGTGATTCAGAAAACAAGCACTTCACTTGATATTTTATATGAAGATGACAATGTCATATTCATTAATAAGCCAGACAATATGCTGACACAGAAAGCACAGCCGGCAGATGTTTCTTTGAATGAGCATCTGTTGTCTTATCTGTCAGAGTCCGGTTTTCTTACAAACGAGCGGCTTTCCAATCATCGCCCGGCAGCCTGCAACCGCTTAGATAGAAATACAAGTGGAATTGTAATCTGCTCCAAGTCCCTTGCTGGAGCTCAAGGACTGCAGACCATGTTACAGGATCGCAGCCTTCACAAATATTACCGCTGTATCGTGAAGGGCTCCCTAACAGAAGAACAGCTGCTAAAGGGTTATTTATATAAAGATACGAAAACAAACAAGGTACAGATTCTTCCAAAACCAAAAGCAGATGCCAAACCAATTGCTACCCGCTATATTCCCATTCGCCAAACAAATGGAGTTACTTTATTAGAGGTGGAATTAATCACCGGTCGTTCCCACCAGATACGTGCCCATTTAGCCTCAGTGGGACACCCTATTATTGGTGATTATAAATATGGTAGTAAGAACGTAAACGAAGATTACCGTAAGAAATACGGTGTAAAGAATCAGCTTTTACATTCCTATCGTTTGGAACTACCACAGATAGAAGGTGACTTATCTTATCTGTCCGGAAAAACTGTCACAGCACCGGAACCGGAGGTATTTCACAAGATTATAAAAGACTAATGTCATTTTAACCTTGTTTTCTACAAAATGTATGTTATAATCAATAGGGTTTGTCTGCTTATTCGTGAATTGTTTCTTAGTTGCAACCAGCTTTTACTGTTGAATAGTACCCATGAAACAATTTTGACAATTTACGAATAGAACAACACTTCATATTAACATAGAAAGGACTCCTTCATGGCTTGGAAATCAAGAGGACTTCGCGGTTCCTTACTGGAAGATTTAATTAACCGTACCAATGAAAAATACCGGGAACAAAAATTAGCCTTAATCCAGAAGGTGCCAACCCCTATAACTCCGATCAAAATGGATAAAGAACACCGTCAAATATCACTGGCATATTTTGAACAGAAAAGTACGGTAGACTACATCGGTGTTGTACAGGGAATTCCTGTCTGCTTCGATGCCAAAGAATGTACCACCGACACCTTTCCTCTGCAAAATATCCATGAACACCAGATACAGTTCATGAAAGAATATGAAGAACAGGGCGGTGTGTCATTTCTGATTATTTACTATACAAATAAAGACAGACTTTACTATCTGCCTTACAGGCATTTAGTTGTATTTTGGGAGAGAGCATTAAATGGAGGAAGAAAAAGCTTCCGCTTTGATGAATTAGATGACTCCTATGTATTTCACCAGAAAAATGGCTATTTTGTGCCATACTTAGAAATGATACAAAAAGACATGGATGAGCAGGATAGTGAATCCTAAAAGAAAGAGTTGACTTTTTTTTCAAATTCACGTATACTGTAGAAAGTTTAATTTGTTAATATTTTACCATGTTAGTAATTTACTACAATAAAGTGATGTTGATGTATTGACACGTTGATATTTGGTAAAACCAGCACTGTCAGATGGTCAGTTAAGTATATGATTTTCGCTAAATATAATCGTGTCAGTACATTAGCACAGAAAGGACTTATATATTATGGCAACTACACGTTTTTTACATACACCAGATGGTGTCCGGGATATTTGCAACGAAGAATGTCTTCAGAAGCTTGTTTTAGAAGACCGTTTACAGACAGCAATGCGCAATTACGGATACCATTCCATTCAGACACCAACCTTTGAGTATTTTGATGTATTTTCAAGAGAGATTGGAACCATTCCATCCCGTGAACTATACAAATTTTTTGATAAAGAGGGCAATACATTAGTACTTCGCCCGGATATTACACCTTCCATTGCAAGATTAGCAGGAAAGATGTATGCAAATGAGGATTTTCCAGTGCGTTTCTGTTACACAGGCAACACCTTTGTCAACCATGCAAGCTTACAGGGTAAGTTAAGAGAAGTGACACAGACAGGTGCGGAATTGATTGGTGATGACAGCGTGGATGCCGATGCGGAAATGATTGCCATGACAATTGACTGTATGAAACAGGCTGGTTTCCCAGAATTTCAGGTTAGTG
Organism: Lachnospiraceae bacterium; assembly: GCA_045122835.1. Lineage (GTDB taxonomy): Bacteria > Bacillota > Clostridia > Lachnospirales > Lachnospiraceae > JBGVMW01. The sequence goes on along the minus strand of JBGVIB010000077.1, from coordinate 32,783 downwards.
TAGGACAGATGGATTTCTTCCATGCATTAGTGGAAGAAGCAGCATTAGATGAAGATACCGTAGAAGAACTTCGCCGTATGATTTCTCACAAAAACCAGTTTGGTATTGAGGAATTATTAGAAGAACATGTAAAAGACGAATCTTTGATTGCTATTTTCCTTAAGCTTCCTGAATTATATGGTTCTGTGGAAATGTTATCCAAAGTAAAGGAAATGACAACAAACTCCCGTGCCATTGCAGCACTTGAACGCTTGGAAAGCATTTATGATATTATGAAATTCTATGGAATGGAGAAATATGTATTCTTTGATTTGGGAATGCTTACAAAACACCGTTACTATACAGGTGTAATTTTCCGTTCTTATACATATGGAACCGGTGAAGCCATTATCAAAGGCGGCCGTTATAACAACTTACTCAGCTATTTTGGCAAACAGTCACCGGCAATTGGTTTTGCTGTTATTGTAAATCATATGATGTCAGCACTAATGCACCAGAAGATTGAGATTCCTTATGAAAAACAATCCATCCTTCTCGTTTATGACAAGACACAGTTACAGCAGGCAGTTAAGACAGCCAGTACACTCCGTGGAAAAGGTGTCAACATCGCTATTCTTCTGAAGTCAGAAGATAAGACAATCAATGACTATAAAGAATATGCAAAACGTCATAGTATAACTGAATTACTTTTTGCGGAGAATGCCGATAAAGTAGTGAGTATGAATTTAGAAACTGATGCAACAACAGAAACCAGCTTACAGGCAGTGGTTTCAAGGTAGGAGGCCGTATGCGATATATCACATTTGCCCTTGGAAAAGGACGTTTAGCAGAAAAAACATTAGAAATGTTCGAGCAGATAGGAATTACCTGCGAGGAGATGAAAGATAAAAAAACAAGAAAATTAATCTTTGTCAATGAAGAATTAGGTTTACGCTTCTTCTTAGCAAAAGGTCCTGATGTACCTACATATGTAGAATATGGTGCCGCTGATATTGGTATCGTAGGAAAAGATACCATTTTAGAGGAAGGCAGAAAACTCTATGAGGTGTTAGATTTAGGCTTTGGTAAATGTAAAATGTGTGTCTGCGGTCCGGCAGAAGCCAGAAAATACTTAGAAGACCATTCTCATATCCGTGTAGCAACAAAATATCCTGAAATTGCAAAGGATTATTTTTATAATAAGAAGCACCAGACAGTTGAGATTATTAAATTAAACGGTTCCATTGAATTAGCGCCGATTGTTGGTCTGTCAGAAGTTATTGTTGACATTGTAGAGACAGGAACCACCCTTCGTGAAAACGGATTGACTGTATTAGAGGAGATTTGCCCATTATCAGCGAGAATGGTAGTAAATCAGGTCAGCATGAAGATGGAAAATGAACGAATTTTAAAAATAATTAATGATTTGAAAGGAATTTTATAAAATGCGGATTGTAGAATTAAATGAGCAGAATAAAAAAGATTTATTAAAAAACCTGTTAAAAAGAAGCACCAGCAATTACGGTGATTTTGAAGCAAAGGTTGCAGATATTGTTGAAAATGTACGTGTCAATGGTGACAGTGCCGTATTTGAATATACCAGCAAATTTGATGGTGTAACGGTTACAGCGGACACCTTATTAGTAACAGAAGAAGAAATCAAAGAAGCTTACGCACAGGTAGATGAATCCCTTCTTGCTGTCATCAGAAAATCTTTAGTAAATATCGAAAGCTACCACGCAAAGCAGAAGCAGCAGAGCTGGTTTGACTCTCAGGATACTGGCATTATCTTAGGTCAGAAGGTTACCGCTTTAGAGAAAGTTGGTGTCTATGTACCAGGAGGTAAAGCTGCTTATCCTTCCACTGTATTAATGAACGTAATGCCGGCAAAAGTAGCTGGTGTTGACCAGATTATTATGACTACACCTCCTGGAAAAGATGGCAAAGTAAATCCAACTACATTAGTAGCTGCCAAGGAAGCCGGTGTACATACTATATATAAAGTAGGCGGTGCTCAGGCAATTGCAGCCTTAGCATATGGAACAGAATCTATTCCAAAGGTAGACAAGATTGTAGGACCTGGTAATATTTTCGTTGCTCTTGCGAAGAAAGCAGTATTTGGACACGTAAGTATTGATTCCATTGCTGGTCCAAGCGAAATTCTTGTATTAGCAGATGAGACAGCCAATCCAAGATTTGTGGCAGCTGATTTATTATCTCAGGCAGAACATGACGAAATGGCATCCTCCATTCTTGTTACTACAAGCCGTGAATTAGCAGAACAGGTATCTGTGGAAGTAGATAAATTTACAGCAGAATTATCTAGAAAAGAAATTATCCAGAAGTCATTAGACAGCTTTGGTTACATATTAGTTGCTTCTAACATGGAAGAAGCCATTCAGGCAGCAAACGATATTGCTTCTGAACACTTAGAAATTGTTACAAAAGATCCATTCACTGTTATGACAAAGATTCGCAATGCAGGTGCAATTTTCATTGGTGAATATTCATCTGAGCCTTTAGGCGACTATTTTGCAGGACCGAACCACGTGTTACCTACCAATGGTACTGCACGTTTCTTCTCTCCACTTAGCGTAGACGATTTCATTAAGAAATCAAGTATTATTTCTTACTCAAGAGAAGCATTAGAACCGGTTTATAAAGACATTGTACAGTTTGCAACCTCTGAACAGCTGACTGCACATGCCAATTCAATCCGTGTACGATTTGAAGATTAATGACATTGTGATAACGATTCAGGGCTTTCATAATGACAACATGTGGAAGCCTGGAGCGTTATGAAATATTTACAGGAAGGAAGAATGTGATGGAGCGTATTGCTACTTATAAAAGACAGACAAAAGAGACAGACATTCAGATAAAGTTAAATTTAGACGGCAGTGGAAAAAGTACCGTCAATACCGGTATTGGTTTTTTTGACCACATGTTAGAAGGCTTTGCCAAGCATGGTTTTTTTGACCTTCACTGCGATGTAAAGGGCGATTTAATTGTGGATTGCCACCACACCATAGAAGATACCGGTATTGCACTTGGAACAGCCATCCGCAAGGCAGTTGGTGACAAGAAGGGTATCAAACGCTATGGTTCCATGATGTTGCCGATGGATGAAACACTCGTACTTTGTGCCATTGATTTGTCTGGGAGACCATATTTGGTGTTTGATGTAGATTTTACAGTAGAGCGTGTTGGCTATTTTGATACAGAAATGGTTCGTGAATTTTTCTATGCAGTATCCTATGCAGCAGGCATGAATCTCCATATAAAGCTGATGCATGGTGCAAACAACCATCACATTATGGAGGCAATTTTTAAATCATTTGCCAAAGCATTAGATGAAGCTGTAACATTTGACCCAAGAGTGAAAGATGTACTTTCCACAAAGGGAACGCTCTAAAGGAGGACAACAATGGATTATAAGAGACTGATTCCGGCAATTTATCTGCTGGATGGTAAAACAGTAAAAGATTTTGATAATAAGACAGAAACAGCACAGGACCCGGTCGAACTGGCTAAGTATTACAGCGATGCCGGAGCTGATGCTATCTTTGTATTTGGATTATCTGACACAGATAACGGTCATGAAGCTGATATCGCTGCGTTAAAGGAAATGGCTAGAAACGTTGATATTCCGCTGTATGCAGGCGGTCGGGTGAAAAAGGTAGAGGATATTAAGAAATATCTGTATGCCGGAGCTTCCAAAGCCATTTTAAATTATGCAAAGCAGAGCAATTTAGACTTAACAGAAGAAGTATCTAAGCGCTTTGGAAAAGATAAAATTGCTGTTTCCATTGATAATTTAGGGTGTTTAGAACTGAACAAAACTTTGATTGAAGAATATGTCAGCGAAATCGTCTATGTATATGTAGATAAAGCTGAAGATATGAAGCAGGCTGGCAATTTAACAAAAACTCCTGTACAGGTTCTGTGGAACAGTGAGGAAGACAAGCTTGTAGAACTGTTACAGTTAGATAATGTGGCTGGTATCTGCACAAAGGCATTGGACAAAGATGCAGATTTTCTGGCAATAAAGGCACAGGCTAAAGCTGCTGGTGTTTCTATGAATTTAAACGAACCAACTATGACATGGCGTGATTTCAAGTTAAACAGTGACGGCTTACTTCCAGTTATTGTGCAGGATTATAAGACAGATGAAGTGCTTATGATGGCTTATATGAATGAGGAAGCCTACAACAATACCATTGCCACTGGCAGAATGACTTATTACAGCAGAAGCAGACAAGAGTTGTGGGTAAAAGGCTTAACTTCCGGTCATTTTCAGTATGTGAAGTCACTAACAATCGACTGTGACAACGATACCATGCTTGCAAAAGTATCCCAGGTAGGGGCAGCCTGCCACACAGGAAATCGTAGCTGTTTCTACCGCAGTATTATCGAAAAAGAATATGCCAACGCCAATCCACTTAAGGTATTCGAAGATGTCTATGATGTAATTGCTGACAGAAAAGAAAACCCTAAGGAGGGTTCTTATACAAATTACCTTTTTGAAAAGGGTATCGATAAGATTCTGAAAAAAGTAGGAGAGGAAGCCACAGAAATCGTAATTGCTGCCAAAAATCCAGATCCGGAAGAAATCAAATACGAAATGTCTGATTTCCTGTATCACGCGATGGTACTCATGGTAGAGCGCGGCATTACATGGCAGGATATTACGAAGGAATTGGCAAATCGCTAGAGCGCGTCCCAAAATTCATTCCTGCAATCTGTACGCCCCACTTTGCGTTAGAAAGCAATTTGGGGACATGCTATAGAGTTTTTCAAAAAAGTACTTGACATTTATAAATCTGTAGAGTATTATATTTGAGTATGCCGCACAGTGAGGTTTAATATTCACAAATGTGAAGGGCGAAGACTGGCAACTGTCAGCACCGAAGCTGGCGAGTAATGAATTATAGGAGGTGCCCAGAATGTACGCAATTATTGCAACAGGTGGAAAGCAGTATAAGGTTTCTGAAGGAGATGTGCTTAAAGTTGAAAAGCTTGGCGCAGAAGCAGGTTCTACTTATACATTTGATAACGTAATCGCAGTAAGCGGAGACAAGCTTTTAGTTGGCGATGACGTCGCAAACGCAACTGTTACTGCAAGTGTAATCGGAGACGGTAAGGCTAAAAAAGTTATCGTTTATAAGTATAAGAGAAAAACCGGTTACCACAAGAAAAATGGTCATAGACAGCAGTATACACAGGTTAAGATTGAAAAAATCAATGCTTAATATGTAGTAAAGGAATTATGATAACAGTAAAGATTTATAAAAACCAGGAAGAAGAATATGTTGGATTTCAGGCGGAAGGTCATGCAGAATATGCAGAAGAAGGCAGTGATATTGTTTGCGCCGCTGTTTCCATTCTGATTAACAATACTATGAATTCAATTGAACAGTTTACATACGATACTTTCAATGGTCATTTCGAACAGGAAAGTGGTACTGTGGAGTTTATGTTCCATTCAGAACCAAGTCGTGAAGCTGCATTGCTAATTGATTCCATGATTCTTGGTTTGACTAATATTGAAAAAAAATATGGTCAGTATATCTCATTACAATTCGAGGAGGTGTAAACATGTTTGAATTAAATCTTCAGTTCTTCGCTCATAAAAAGGGTGTTGGTTCTACAAAGAACGGTAGAGATTCCGAATCTAAGAGATTAGGTGCTAAGAGAGCAGACGGACAGTTTGTAAAAGCTGGTAACATTTTATATAGACAGCGTGGTACAAAGATTCATCCAGGTACTAATGTAGGTATCGGTGGTGATGATACTTTATTCGCTTTAGTTGATGGTGTTCTTCGTTTTGAAAGAAAGGGCCGTGACAAAAAGCAGGCTTCTGTATATCCAGTAAGCAACGATTAATTAGACGGACGCGTATAAAACGTAAGAGGCTGTTGCAAAATGAAAGTTTTGTAACAGCCTTTTGTATCGTTATCTGCAAAACGATATACCTAAGTGTGTTGTAGTGTACTGTCTTAATCAGATTAAGTTCGAATCTAATTAAGACAGTACACTAATGTATAGAAATAAGGTAACTATGAAGGTAATGAATAGTTACCTAATAAGTAAAAACCCACCACCGAAGGTGATTTTGCATAGATTTTTCTCGTTACTAGAATGGAATGAACAGTAACTGTAAAATGAAAAATAAGAAAGGAAGGACAAACTATGTTTAAAGATAACGCCAAAATTATTATTTGTTCCGGTAAAGGTGGCGATGGACATGTAAGCTTCCGCCGTGAAAAGTATGTACCAGATGGTGGTCCGGACGGCGGTGACGGCGGTCATGGCGGAGATGTTATTTTTGTAGTAGACGAAGGATTAAATACCTTATCCGATTTCCGTCACAACAGACGATATAAAGCCCAGGATGGAGAACAGGGTGGCAAACGTAACTGCCGTGGTAAAGATGGGCAGGATATTATTATAAAGGTGCCATTAGGAACTATTATCAAAGAATTTGAAACGGACAAGGTTATCATGGATATGTCCGAAAAAGACAAAGAATACGTGATTTTAAAGGGCGGAAAAGGCGGTCTTGGCAACCAGCATTTTGCAACCTCAACCATGCAGGCTCCAAAATATGCCCAACCGGGACAACCAGCTAAGGAGCTTACTATTAAGTTAGAATTAAAAGTAATTGCCGATGTAGGACTTGTAGGATTCCCAAATGTTGGAAAATCTACTTTATTATCAAGAGTAACCAATGCACGACCTAAGATTGCTAATTATCATTTCACTACCTTAAGACCAAACTTGGGTGTAGTGGATATGGAAGATGCAAGAAGCTTTGTCATTGCAGATATTCCGGGGCTAATTGAAGGTGCTTCTGAGGGAATTGGCTTAGGACATGAATTTTTACGCCATATCGAGCGAACACAGCTTATGATTCATCTGGTGGATGCAGCCTCTACTGAAGGACGTGATCCGATTGAGGATATCAAAGCTATTAACAATGAATTATTTTCTTACAGCGAAGATCTTATGAAGCGTCCACAGATTATTGCTGCCAATAAGATAGATGCACTGACAGAAGAAGACAGGGAAGAAGTGTTACAGCGCATTAAAGACGAATTTGAGCCACAGGGTATGGTTGTATTTCCTATTTCTGCCGTAACTGGTCAGGGATTAAAAGAATTATTATATTATGTAAGTGAACAGTTAAACAACCTTCACTTAGAACCAATCGTATTTGAGCAGGAATATTTCCCAGACGAAATGAATTTACTTCCAGAAGATGGATTTACTGTAGAATATAATGAAGAAGACGAAGTGTATGTAGTAGAAGGTCCTCGTATTGAAAAAATGTTAGGTTACACGAACTTAGAATCTGAAAAGGGATTTGCTTTCTTCCAGAAGTTCTTAAAAGATCAAGGAATTTTATCACAGCTTGAGGAAGCTGGTATCGAAGAAGGCGACACCGTACGAATGTATGGACTGGAATTTGACTATTATAAATAAGGAGAATAAGAGAAAATGACAAGTAAACAGCGTGCTTATTTAAAAGGAATTGCTTCTACCACAGAGCCAATTTTTCAGGTAGGTAAATCCAGTATTACGCCTGAATTTACAGAAGCTGTATCAGAAGCATTAGAGAAAAGAGAACTGATTAAGTTAAGCGTATTAAAAAACTGCTTCGACGATCCAAAGGAAATCGCTGCCACATTAGCAGAACGTACAAAATCAGATGTAGTACAGGTAATCGGTAAAAAAATCGTATTATATCGTCCTGCAAAAGACAAAGAAAAGAGAAAAATCAAGCTTCCGGAATAAGGGGTGATGCAAATGGCAGTGAAACGTCGGGTAGGTATTCTAGGTGGCACCTTCAACCCAATTCACATGGGACACCTTCTCATGGCAGAACAAGCAAAGGATGAATTTGCGTTAGATGAAGTCAAATTTATCCCTGTAGGAAATCCGCCACACAAGGATTTATCCCATACTGTTCCTGATGCAGTTCGGGTAACTATGACAGAACTTGCTATACAAGATAACTCTGCTTTTTCTGTTGATTTATTTGAAATAGAGAAGCTGGGAACCTGTTACACCTATGAAACATTACAACATTTTGCCCTACAGAATCCGGATACAGAATATTTCTTCATATTAGGCGCTGATTCTTTATTTTATTTTCACGAATGGCGTCATCCGGAAGATATCTGTAAGTACAGCACCGTTTTAGTAGCCGTTCGTGACAATCGGGATATGGAAGCTGTCTTACTTAAGATAGAAGAGTTAAACCAATTATATCATACAAACATGTATCCTCTGCAAATGCCTTCTATTGCATTGTCCAGTACTGACATCAGAAGGCGTGTTTATGAGGGACAGTCCATTCGATATCGTGTTCCGGAGCAGGTGGAGCAGTATATCCGGAGTCATCATCTGTATATATAAGGGAAACAATAACTATTCTATATAGCCTTGGAATTAGAAAGGAAGTGGCATCATGGAACAGACCATGCCATTTAAAAAATACAAAAAGAAATTGAAAAACGAGTTGGACAAAGATCGTTTTCAGCATACCATTGGTGTTGCTTATACCGCAACATCACTGGCTATGAGCCACGGTTACGATATAAATAAGGCATATCTAGCAGGACTTATGCATGACTGTGCAAAATGTATTCCCTTAGAAGACAAGCTTCAGCTATGCAAGAAATATCACGTGGAGCTAACCCAAAGAGAACTAGACAATCCTGCACTGATTCATGCCAAATTAGGCGCTTATGTTGCAAAAAATCAATATGGCATTAAGGACGAAGAAATTCTCCTTGCCATACGATACCACACAACAGGAAGACCGGAAATGAGTCTGTTAGAAAAAATCATTTATATTGCAGATTACATCGAACCATACAGGCGTCCTCTTCCTAACATGAATGAGATTCGAGAATCCGCTTTTCGTGATATCGATGAAGCACTGATAAAAATGATGGAGAATACTCTTACATTTTTAGAAAGTAAAAATCAGGCAATTGATCCCTTGACGAGAGAAGCCTGTGAGTATTATATCAAACAGAAGCACTCTTAATTAATATAGAAAGGATTTCAAAAATTATGACATCAAAGGAATTAGTAAAAACAGCAGTAGCTGCTTTAGAAGATAAAAAAGCATTCGACATTGAAATTATTGATATCAGCAATATTTCCGTATTAGCAGATTATTTTATTATTGCAAACGGATCTAACAGAACACAGGTACAGGCTATGGTTGATAATGTTCAGGAAATGGTAGAAAAAACAGGTGATCTGTCACCTGCACGTCTGGAAGGTTATCAGGCTGCAAACTGGATTCTTATGGATTATCGTGATGTAGTCATCCATATTTTTGATCAGGAAAGCAGAGACTTCTATGATTTAGCGCGTATCTGGAGAGATGGAAAACACATTACTGCAGAAGAACTGAACGACTAATCTATAATCAACTGACTTATAAAATTAATTTTAAAGAAAGGCATTGGTGTACTTATGTCAAAACTGGCTTTAAAAGACGAAATCTTATTAAAGATTGAAAAACCGGCAAGATATATTGGAAACGAAGTGAATATGGTAGTAAAGAACCCTTGTGACGTTGATGTTCGTTTTGCCATGTGTTTCCCAGATGTATACGAAATTGGCATGTCCCATTTAGGAATGCAGATACTTTATGATATGTTCAACCAATGGGAGGATGTCTATTGCGAACGCGTATATTCTCCTTGGCTGGACTTAGACCGCATTATGCGGGAAGAACACATTCCATTATTTGCATTGGAGTCCCAGGAACCAATTAAAAACTTTGATTTTCTTGGAATTACCATTCAGTATGAAATGTGCTATACCAACATTTTACAGGTATTAGAGCTCAGTGAGATTTCTATTTATGCAAAAGACAGAACAGAAGATATGCCAATTGTAATTGGCGGTGGTCCTTGTGTCTACAATCCAGAACCAATTGCCGATTTCTTTGACTTATTCTATATTGGCGAAGGTGAAACACAGTACCGCACACTGATTGACTTATATAAGGAATGTAAAAAATGTGGTTGCAGCCGTCAGGATTTTATTCGAAAAGCAGCTTCTATTCCTGGAATTTACGCACCATCATGTTATGAAGTGACCTACAAGGAAGATGGCACCCTTGCATCCATGACACCAAAATATGAAGATGTTTCAGAAAAAGTAAAAAAAGAACTGGTTATGGATGTGTCTAATACCTATTATCCAAGAAAACCTCTGGTGCCATTTATCAAGGTAACACAGGATCGTGTTGTGTTGGAAATTCAGCGTGGCTGTATCCGTGGTTGTCGTTTCTGTCAGGCTGGTATGATTTACCGTCCTGTCCGCGAACGCGATGTAAACCTGTTAAAAGAATATGCCAGTGATATGCTGAAAAATACAGGTCATGAAGAAATCTCCTTAAGCTCCTTAAGCTCCAGTGATTATTCAGCACTTCCAGAGCTTGTGAATTTCCTCATTGATGAATTCCGCAAAAAGGGTGTAAATATTTCCCTTCCATCCCTCAGAATTGATGCATTTTCCTTAGATGTCATGAGTAAAGTACAGGATGTGAAAAAGAGCAGTCTTACCTTTGCACCAGAGGCGGGTTCACAGCGACTGCGCGATGTTATCAATAAAGGACTTACGGAAGAAGTGATTCTCCACGGTGCAGGACAGGCATTTGAAGCAGGTTGGAATAAAGTAAAACTTTACTTTATGTTAGGTCTTCCTACAGAAACGGAAGAAGACATGAAGGGCATTGCATATTTATCAGAAAAAATTGCAAGACGCTATTATGAAATTCCAAAGGATAAACGCAATGGAAAATGCCAGATTACAGCAAGTTCTTCCTTCTTCGTTCCTAAGCCATTTACACCATTCCAGTGGGCATCCATGAATACCAAAGAGGAATTTATCGAAAAAGCCCGTCTGGTCAAAAACACAGTCAAAGAACAGCTGAACCAGAAGAGTATCAAATATAACTATCACGAAGCAGACGTAACGGTTTTAGAGGGTGTATTGGCCCGTGGTGACAGAAAAGTGAGTGATGTTATTTATGCAGCTTACAAAAAGGGCTGTCTCTATGATTCCTGGTCAGAAACTTTCCGCAATGATTTGTGGATGGAAGCCTTTGAGGAATGCGGAATTGATTTATTATTTTACACAAAACGTGAGCGCAGTATAGATGAGTTGTTCCCATGGGATTTCATTGATACTGGTGTCAGCAAATCCTTCTTACTTCGTGAATGGCAAAAAGCACAGAAGGAAGAAGTTACACCAAACTGTCGGGCTGCCTGTCAGGGATGTGGTGCCGCTGTATTTGGAGGAGGTGTCTGCTTTGAAAATAAGAATTAAATTTACAAAATCGGGAACTATGATTTTTATCGGACATCTGGATGTGATGCGTTATTTCCAGAAGGCAATCCGTCGTGCAGACATTGATATTGCTTATTCCACCGGATTCAGCCCACATCAGATTATGTCCTTTGCCTCTCCTTTGGGTGTAGGCTTATACAGCAAGGGAGAATATCTGGATATTGAAGTCAATTCCACACCGTCCTCTGCTAAGGCTGTTAATATGCTGAATGCAGTAATGGTAGACGGTATTACTGTAGAGAGCTATAAATTACTGCCCGAAAAAGCGGAAAATGCTATGGCAAGTATTGCCGCTGCAGATTACTACGTTACTTTCCGTGATGGAAAGAACCTGATTGGTGATGACTGGCAGGATAAATTCCTTAACTTTTACAATCAGGACACAATTCCTATGTTGAAAAAGACCAAAAAGGGAGAGCGTACTGTTGATTTAAAGCAGCTTATCTATGATGCTACACCAGACGGAGAGGGCATGTATCTTCGGGTTTGTGCTGACAGTGGTAATAACATTAAGCCTGTACAGATATTTGAAGCATTTTTCGCATCCTTAGGACTGACTATGCCGGAATTTGCACTATTAGTCACAAGATTAGACTTGTTTACGGATACCAGGGAATCAGAAGATGCACCTCATCAGTTTGTTTCTTTGAATGATATCGGCAGTATAATTGAATAGCGTTTCGTGTGCTGTACACTAAACGCTATTCAAAGTAATAGGAGTGGGATATGAGCCAGAAATACCTTGTTACACGTCATCAGGATTCTATTATTACAGCATTGTATGAAGATGATAAAGTGATTGAATTAGATAGTGAACCGGAAGCCGGTCAATCTATTCTTGGCAACGTTTATGTGGGAAGGGTACGGGATATTGTAAAAAATATCAATGCTGCCTTTGTTGAGATTGAAAAAAATGTTCTTTGTTATTATTCGTTAGCTGAAAATACCAATCATATATTTACAAAAAAAGCCTCTGGTTCTAAGCTGCAGCAGGGGGATGAAATTATTGTTCAGATTAGCAGGGAGCCGGTGAAAACCAAGCCGGCAACTTGTTCTTCCCATATTAATTTAACTGGTAAATGTGTAGCTTTGGTGGCGGATAATGGGCGTAGTGGTGTCTCCTCTAAGATAAACGAACCTTTGCGAGGGCATCTCAAAAAATTAGTGACCTCCTATGAGACAAAATCCTACAGCTTTGTTGTCCGAACCAACGCAAAATCTGCAACAGATGAACAGATAACCATTGAATTACTGCGATTGAAAGAGCAATACGAACAGCTTGTTTGCATAGGTTCTCATCGTACCCTATATTCTGTTTTATATCGCCAGGAACCTGTTTATATACAAAAGATGCAGGCTTTATATACAGATAAAATTACAGACATTATAACAGATATACCGGAATATTATGAAGAAATGCAGACGGCTATTCAAAACAACCAGAAAGAGTTGTTGAATTGTTTGCAATTTTATTCTGACAATGGCTATTCTCTGTGGAATCTCTATTCATTAGAAAAACATTTCAAGGAAGCCCTTGGCAAAAAAGTCTGGATGAAATCCGGTGCATACCTAATTATAGAGCACACAGAAGCTATGCATGTTATTGATGTAAATACTGGAAAATTCACCGGCAAGCGAAATTCAGAAGATACCTATCTGAAAATCAATTTAGAAGCAGCAAAAGAAGTTGCCCGCCAGATTCGGCTCCGTAATTTGTCGGGAATGATTCTGGTTGATTTTATTGATATGAAACAACCGGATAACACCGAACAGCTTGTTCGTGTCTTAAATACAGAACTAAAGAAAGACCCTATTAGCACAAGTTTTATTGATATCACTAAGTTAGGCATCGTGGAAATCACACGTAAAAAAACCAGAAAACCATTATATGAAACAGCAGTGAGCGTAGTACGAGAATAGCAATCGTTATTTATTCTACGTAACTATTCAGTACCCTCATAGGTTACCAATGTTATTATGAATGTAATTCATAATAACATGCAAAAATCCATGCAGAATTACCTACGGTGATGGATTTTGGCCTGCTGCCACTACGTTTTCATACGGACTGTGCAATTTGGCACAGTCCTATTCTGAATAGTTACTAAATTTCTTAATCAGTTGCATCATATTTTTATTCCGGTAGAAATGCCATAAGATTCGCAGTGCATGTACGGCACGCACATATCCTTTTATCTGGATGGTTCCCTCCAACACTTCATGTTCAAAATCCGGATATAGTTTGATTCGTTCTCCTAATAGTGGATAAAACAAACTACTCGCAGCCAGAAACTGTCCTGTCATAGATGGATCCTCAAAACCAATGATAAGTTCACCTTTTATTCTTCTTGGTTTTAGGTGGTGAAACAGGTATTTTAGTTCCTCTTTGATAAAAGAAAAGGTCTGTTTTGTAGTATCAGCCTGTACAAATTCAAGGAAAGAATGGGTGCTTGCACAAGCTTTTTTTAGGATAGCACATATTTTCTTCCATGTACATTTCAAATTATGAAATATATTCTTAATTTTTTCTATCCAAGAGACACCTTTTTTGCGTGTCTGTGTCTGTTTCTGTTTTGTCCTTGCCCTAATAGCGTTTTTTTTAACGGAGAATTTCTCTGAATCATTAGAAATTCTTCCTTTATACTCCTGGCCTGTTTCCCCAGAACCTTCCTCCATTGACATTGTGTCTGATGAGTTATCATGGAGGCGTTCTTGCTCCTCTGCTTTATTTTGAGGCTGTGAGGTACTTGAGTTGTCCTGAACAGGATTTGTATCGTCATCTGTTTCCTCACTGTCATCGGAAGATTCCTTTCTAGGCTTGATTGGTATTCCGAATATCCGAAGGCGGGTAGAAAATTCTTCCCCATCATATCCGCCATAAAAGGAAAGGATGTGAAGAAACCAGTGAAAACGTATCTTTACTGTTACTTCCTTTTCTGTCTTTTTGCCGGCAAGTGAATATCTGACTGGTATAAATAAAACACTTGCTATTACAAAAATAAGAAGACCAAGTATAATTAGTATTAGTATGCCTAAAATTTTTAAAATCAACAATAAAATATGTCCCATACTGTCCTCAGTTTCTAAATATTTGCGTTACAGAGATGTGATAACATATCCTTCTCTATAAATAATCGCGGATTATATTCGCCAGTCTGCCTGTAGGCATCAAGAAACATCTTTTCTAATAATGCCAATGCTTCCTCATAACCGATTGCAATTCCTACTATGCGAAGAATAGATTTTCGATGCCATGGTGCCAATAACTGGTTAGCATTCACTAATTCCAATTGGTTATGTTCTGTCTGAGGCAATACGACCACATAAACATCATAAAGCATCTTACCTGCTTTAATATTATGAACAATTGTATATCGTTTCTTTCTGGCATGTTCGCCCATATAGAGATGGCGATACCATATAATCTTATTTTTATGTTTTACTCTCATATCTGCTCCCGTTTACCGAATTTGAAGTAAAGTAACTCTCAAAAGTTACAAAATAAAAGAAAATCCTTTTATAAGAAACTTGCTCTGCGCTTGCCTCTTATAAAAGGAAATGAATCATCCGGTCCGTATCCAATCTGCAATCGTATAACTCTAATAATACTTCCGGCTTCCCCAAAGATTACTGCGCTTCAATTCTAAATACTCACTGTATGCTTTCTCTAAAATCTGTTTTTCATTTGCAAATTTTAATAAATGATATGCCTCGTGAAACTTGTAATAACCGGAATCTTCAAAATATTCTTCGCGTTGTGGTTTGCTGTAATAACTGTCAGCCATCATAAGATACCAATGCACTTCTTTTTCCACAATATCTTCTGGAACGGAAAAACTGTACTGGCTTTTTCCAATATACTTGATGATTTGCGCATTTACACCTGTCTCCTCAAGTACTTCCCTACTAGCAGTGTCTTTAAATTCCTCGCCTTCTTCTACCGTTCCTTTTGGCAAGACCCAGCCCTCATATTTGTTTTTAAAATTCTTATATAACAATAAGATTTTGCCGCGAAATATCACCACACCGCCACAGCTCGTTGCTTCTATCATTGCAATTCCTCCTGCCATTTGGTGTGTCTTAGGTGTTTTTTTCTAAAATAAACTTCAAAGACTACATTTAGTATAACTCTTTTTAGGCATGTAGTCAACTAATCAAAATAGGCATCCCATAATTTTTTTGCAATTGGTACTGCGTATTCGCTGCCACTTCCTGCTTCTTCTGCAATCACGGTTACTACCAGCTTTTTACCATCTTTTTCAGCGTATCCAGTAAACCATGAGTGGCTTTTTCCTTTATCGTTATTGTATTCAGCAGAACCTGTTTTTCCATATGCATCATAGTGACTGCTCTGCAACTTTGTTCCTGTTCCCTCTGATACTACAGCTGACATAAATTTCTGAAGAATGGCAGCCTGTTCCGTCGAGAACAATTGTCCATAAGATTTGCTCTTATAGGTTTTGATGGTTCCACCATCACTGGTCATGATTTTATCTACCTGGTATGGAATCATTAATTTTCCATCATTGGCAATTGCACTGGTGATCATTGCCATATGCATTGGTGACATTAATGTCTTTCCCTGTCCAATGGCTGTCTGCATTACATCACTATCCGTAGTGTCCTTATCCAGCACCACAGTGCTACTCTTGCTGACAAACTTCGACAGTGGCAGAGACTGGTTAAATAACAATCGCTTACATGTAGATGCAAAATCCTCATTATCCAATGCTAATCCTATGTTAGCAAATGAGGTATTACAAGATTTTGCAAATGAGGTCAGCAAATCAATATTACCGTGAACCTTGTTGTGATAGCAGTTAATGGTAATATCATCACCGGATATTTTACTGATGCAATCATATTCATAAGATGTATAATTATTCTTATGCTGATCTAAATAAGCGGTTACCGTTACAATTTTAAATGTGGAACCCGGTGGATACAACCCTTGTGTCGCACGATTTAATAACCGGCTGTCATCACTGTCTCCAGAAGTTAAATCATCCCAGAGATAAGTGATTTCATTCGGGTCATAATCTGGCTTTGATACCATTACCAGAATTTTTCCAGTATCTGGTTCTAAGGCAACTACAGCTCCTTTGTAATTGCCTAATGCGTTATAGGCAGTCTCCTGCAAATCCGCATTGTAGGTGGTAATCAAAGTATTTCCCTGATTTTTTTCACCAATCAACTCACGGAATAATCGTTTTGGAAGGAAATTATCACATTGCAGCATACTAAAGGAATACTGGGATTCAATTCCGGATTTTCCTAATGTATTATAACCTACAGCATGTGCAAATATATTTTTGTATGGATAACTGCGTACTTCATTACCCTTACTGTCCACTATAGTTTCTGCCAACACATTGCCATCCGCAGACAAAATAGAGCCACGTACCACTTTTTCTGCCAGCAATTCCTGTCTACTATTGTAAGAACTGTTAATCACATCCTCACTTTTTACTGCCTGAAAATATACAACATACCCCATAAGTGCCAGAAAAAGTGCTACAAACAAGTAGGTGATAATCATGTATTCTGTATTTTTGTGTTTTCTTGGCTTACGGTTTGACGACATAAGATAAGCCTCCTCTCTCCTATACTTAAGAACCGGTGCACTAGAGCATTTAGTTATCTAATTCTATAATCCATATCGGTTTGTCTGGTGATACGGTCCTCCATATCATAAAATTCAAAATCCTGATTATCTTCCTCATTTTCAAAAGCATCATCTTCCAAGTATGCCTCATCCTCATTGCTGATATTCTGAAGCATGTAGATTCCCTGAATAATGCTGAATATTATCATAGTGCTTAAAACAGAACTTCCACCGTAGCTGATAAGCGGCAAGGTAACTCCTGTCAGTGGAATAAACTTGAACGCACCACCCACTGTTAAAAATACTTGAAAAGTATAAGTAACAGCCAGTCCTAAAGACACATACTTATAAAATTTGTCCTTGATGCGCATAGCTGTCATTACAAACAGTACGAAACAGGAAAGCATGATTAAAAGTATTAATAAGGCTGACAATAAACCCAACTCTTCTGCAATTGCTGAAATTGCCACGTCTTCTTCAACAAATGGAATGGATAAAGGTGCTCCCTGGTTCAATCCTAACCCGAACCAGCCCCCTGTACCTACGGCAAACAAGGACTGGGCAATCTGATATCCACCCCCATCAATTACTGAAAACGGGTCTTTCCATGCGATAACACGGTTCTGCACATGGCTGAAAACCGTCCCTGCAATACAGGCTGCCACTACACCTATCATCATAATTCCAGCAAAGTAGTACCACTTTCCAGTAGAAACATAAACCATACATGCATATACAATGAAAAAGATTAACGCACTTCCTAAATCCCGGGACAACACCAGAATCAATACATGAATGGCCGCAAAAATAGATACCTGTACTAAGTTAAATAAGTCTGCACATCTTGCAAGAACAGAGGCAACAAAAAATACATACAATATCTTTACAAATTCGGAAGGCTGGATTCCAATGCCAAATATCTCAAAGGATAGCTTAGCACCACGGCTTGCCTGACCAATCACAAATACTGCTATTAACAAGACAATACCTATTGCTGCATACACCCAGGAAAGATTCTTTAAAAATGTCAGCTTTTTAATAAGGTATGGGATAAAAAATGTTATGACACTTGCTACACATATAATCATAAACTGTCTGTTTGCCTTATCCGGTGTCAGTCTTGCAAGCATCACAAATCCCACAGTCATAAGCATAAGCATGTTTTGAAATAATGCTTTTGCCATTCTAGGATACAATATTTTCATTACTGCTATCATGACAATGAGATAAACGACTTCCATTAAATAGAGCAATGCCAGTTTTCCATCCATAGTATCTAACATAAGCACTAAAAATCCCATGGCGTGAAACATAAAAATTAAAAAATATTGTGATGTCAGTTTTGCCCTTTTTTCCCGGCTGCCAAAACGATGCATGGCACGAAAACAATTAATACCATATAGTATTAATAGTATCAGTAAAAAATATTTTGAAATGTCAACGATTACTTGAACCATTATTCAATCCCTCTTTTAAAATGCCCTCTGGTAAATTCTGTTACTGGATTAACAGATTGTTCATGTCCTGACAGAAATTGCTTTGAAAAGGCATCAACAATTTTTTCTACGTCTTTTTTTCGTTCTTGTGTAAAGATCATTCGTAAACCCTTTGGAGCAATGGAATAAATTTCCTTTGTGTTGGTAAATAGAGACAACGGAAGGCTGTTTTCAATGGTATTATAACAATAGCCACAATGATTGCGAATACGGAACTGTTTGTGGTAACGATCCTCCATAAACAGTACCGATGGCTGTTTATCGCATTTTGAAAAATTCTTATGGATACACTGTGCTGTTGTCATTAACGTAAGATACCCATATACAATCAATTCGCTGTCTCCTCCGCCAAGACACTGTAGCTCCCTGGAATTCAATTCCACTGGAAGTGTGTAGGATGAATATCCCTGCTCTTTCCAATAGCTTATGGAGGGTTGGTTCATTATATACATATTGTAATCAAGACGACGCTCCCCCTGATAGTGTATTTCCTTTAAGAAGCCTGTTTCCTCCATATTTTTGCAGTACACGCCGTCTAATCCCCAGTTGTTCATATCTGCATAATTCACACGATATGAAGCCAAAGTTTCCTTTCGCATAATTGCCGGCAGAATCAGGAAACATTGTTTCGATGCGGCATGACAATCAGTTACAATGGAACTCAGTATGCCCTTATGCCTAGAAATATCTGCTGGAAGAAAACTGCTGTCAATTAATACTTCTGAAATATGTTCTGCCTGTAATACTGCCTGCAATTGCTCCTGTGTCTCCACAGAGGCCCTTAAGATAAATGTAGTATTGCTTTTTTGTGCATTGTTTGTAGCAATTGTATCTGTGGGTTCCCTCCATATGCGGCGATATTTCTCACATATGGAATCTGTCAGCTTTTGTATGGCTTCCCGGCGAAGTTCATTTATTTCTTTCACTGGGACAAAGGGGGAACCATTCAGATATATGTCCAGATTCATAAATTCGTATGGAGTATTACCGGTTTTTCGCATCTGCTTTTCTAAAGATTCCCTGTTAGCTGGTTGTTTCTGTGCTGACTGAACAGGGGAACCACTTGCCGATACAGAGATATCGCCTGTCTGTAGTGTGCAGGATAAAGGTTCACCCTCTGTAACAGTAAGTGTTCCTTGAATGGCTCTTTTACATTCTTTATCTATATAAAGCTGTTTGAATTTTTCAAACAATTCATCAGGGCCTGTCCGGTATGCAGGACTATCCATGGACATCATATCTTTACCATTATGCTTTTTATAATATCCGGTATACATGCCACCACGGCTATACAGATCAAGTAATTGTTCCCTATCTTCTTTTGCAACATGGAATGGTTTATCAGAAGATAGGTAAGCATCCAGGTATCTGCGGTAAATATGAACTACACCTGCTGCATATTCCGGACGTTTCATCCTTCCCTCTATCTTAAGGGAATACACACCGCTCTCTATAATTTCCGGAAGGATATCAATAGCTCCTATATCCTTTGGGCTTAAAGGGTAGCTTTCTTTTGCATTATTTAACTGTTTTCCTGTTCGTTCCTCTAATATCTGGTAAGGAAGGCGGCACGGCTGGGCACATCTACCACGATTACCACTTCTTCCCCCTAAAATGCTGCTAAACAGGCATTGACCACTATAGCAGACACAAAGAGCACCATGAATAAATGCTTCAATCTCAATATCTACAGCGTTATGAATCTCAGCTATTTCTAAAAGAGACAATTCTCTTGCCAGAACAACACGTTTAGCTCCTTGCTGTTTTAATAACTCTGCACCTTTAGCACCAGTGATTGTCATCTGCGTACTTGCGTGAATTGGTAAATCCGGAAACCATTCTCTTATCTGCTTAAATACACCCATATCCTGCACAATGACAGCGTCAAGTCCCTGTTCGTAATATGGCTTTATGTAAGCAGGTAATTCTTCTATTTCTTTTTGTTTTAACAATGTATTTACAGTAAGATATACTTTTCTGTCATGTATGTGTGCATAATCAATGCCAGCTAACAATTCTGCTTCTTCAGAGTTCTGCACACTGTCTGCATAAGCTCTTGCGCCAAAGCGGTGACCACCAATATAAACAGCATCTGCTCCTGCATGGATTGCTGCTTTTAATCCTTCTACAGAACCAGCCGGGGCTAAAAGTTCTACATTTTTTGTTATACCTTGCACTACTGAAAAATCCTTTCTATGGTTGCTCTATATAATTGTAAAATTGTTACACACTTTCTTTAAGTAAAAGACAGGGTATCTCTAAAGATACCCCATCCCCGGCTTAACCAAGACAAAACCCTTTATTTTGTATTGTTCCGGGTAATCGTCTGTGTTAACGCATCCTCTAAATTTGAAATCTTTTTTCGTGCAGCTTCTAATTCTGCCTGTAAATCTGCCACTTGCTTTTCGTATTTCTCTGCATTTACCTGAGCGGCAATCAGTTCATGCTTTAAATCATATATTTCCTTATCATTATCTGAAAAATCTTTTTCCAGCTGTTCAGCCTGCTTCTTTGCCTTAAAATAATCGTCTGCAATATTTAATTCCATCATTAAGGCCTGTAAATCAGAAGACTGTTTACAATAGCTGTCAGATTGTTTAAGTTCTACAATTTTATTATTAAGGTAGGAAGCTACTCTCTGTAAATATTCTTCACTTTCATATCCAGATAAAGTAAATACCTTTCCGCCAATGCTTACTTCTGCATTTGTTTTCTCCGCCATGAATCATCTATCCTCCACTCCATATATGTGGCACTAAATATAATAGTCCATGGATATCTTATAACAAAATACCGAAGAAAACAAGGGTTTATTTCTTAAAGTTTACATAAGAAGTGGAATTTTTGTTATTCTGTAAGCTGCTCAATCCCCAAATGCTTGTATGCCAGAGGGGAAACCACCCGTCCTCTTGGTGTTCGGTTAATAAATCCATTTTTTATCAAATATGGTTCATAAACGTCCTCAATTGTGCCGGAATCCTCACCAATGGCGGCGGCAAGGGTGTCTAAGCCAACGGGCTTACCCTGAAACTTCTCAATCATAGTGAGAAGAATATTTCTGTCTACATGGTCCAAACCATAGCGGTCAACTTCCATCAAATCCAATGCAAAATTAGCAGCTTCCTCAGATATTACACCATTATATTTTATCTGCGCAAAATCTCTGACACGCTTTAACAAACGGTTAGCAAGACGAGGTGTACCTCTGGAACGGCGAGCCATTTCTTCAGCGCCCCGTTCTTCGATCTCCACACCTAAAGTGGCTGCTGAATGAATAATAATCTGCTTTAATTCGTCGTTTGTATAAAATTCCATCTTATTGACCACACCAAAACGGTCTCGCAGAGGTGCTGAAAGCAGACCTGCTCTTGTGGTGGCACCCACCAGTGTAAACTTTGGAAGGTCAATTCTAAGGGAACGGGCAGAGGAACCTTTTCCAATCATGACATCAATGGCAAAATCCTCCATGGCCGGGTAAAGTACCTCCTCCACCTGACGATTTAACCGGTGTATTTCATCTACAAACAATAAATCTCCATCCTGTAGATTATTTAAAATCGCTGCCATTTCTCCAGGCTTTTCAATGGCAGGGCCAGAGGTGATTTTTAAATTCACTTGCATCTCGTTAGCAATAATGCCTGCAAGGGTGGTTTTTCCAAGTCCCGGTGGCCCATATAAAAGAACATGGTCTAAGGATTCCTTTCGTTCTTTAGCTGCCTGAATATAGATACGTAGCATTTCCTTTGCCTTAGATTGTCCTATATAGGCATCAAGTGTCTGAGGGCGCAGGCTGCTCTCAATCCGCACATCTTCTTCTGTACGTTCTGTTGTAATACTTCGTTTTCCCATAATTTCCTCGCATTCTTACCATTTTGATGGCTGTTCAATCGGACACACTTAAGAAGATGCATTATACTCTCCTCTAAATATGTATCTGCTTTAACGCTTGTTTCAAGATTGTCTCGGTATCCATATCCGGTGTAATATTTATCTTCTGTAGCGTCTTTAATGCTTCTGTCGAAGAATATCCTAATGCAACTAATGCTTCTACCGCTTCGCCCTTTGCACTTTCTGCGTTCAACGTGGTGTCGGCAGCCACATCTTCCCCAAAGATCTGCAGAGCATCTTCTAAATTACATTTATCTTTTAAGTCTAAGATAATACGCTGGGCAGTTTTATTTCCCACTCCCGGAGCCTTGGAAATAGTTTTTGCATCCTGTGCAATAATTGCAAACCGCAACTCACTTGGGGTCATTACACTTAAAATTGTCTGTGCGCCCTTTGGTCCAATTCCGTTCACAGTAATCAGCAGTTTGAAGAAATCTAAATCATCCTTTGTAAGAAAACCAAACAATTCCATGGCATCCTCTCTTACATTCATGTAAGTAAAAAGCTTCACTTCCTGACCAGGGGATGGAAGCTTGGAGGCTGTCTGTTCGGATATATAAATAGTGTAGCCAATTCCCTGGTTGTCTACTACTACCATATTTGGCTCTAAATAGGCAACTATGCCCTTAATATAACTAATCATATATGATACCATTCGTAACTTTAAGATTTTCATGCGGACTGTACTGCACAGTACTATACAACACAAAACTGTACCAATCCTAAAAGTTACTACCCTTCTACAAAAAATAACCAGAACTATATTCAATTGTACTAACTGCATGATATTACAACAAACCCATTTGCGGAGACAAATATTTTGTTAAGAAAATATTTGTCTTATAATGAGCTGATTAGTACACGAAAAGAAATATAGTACTGGTTATAGTTTACCATAATAAATAAAGGAATGCAAACTTTTGTTTGGATTTTTTGCAAAAATCAAAGCAATATGCGGCATACAGATTGCAAGAATGAATTTTCAAATACTTTCCAAGCATTCCTGCAAGTATTCAAATACCATGGCACTATCCTCATTCATATAATTTTCGGATAATGCCTCTAGCGTCTGCTGCTTCCAAGGTGTACTTTCATCTGCAAAAGAAATTGTCACATACAGCAGCAAACAAATAACAGACCGAAATAAAAAACTGCGAAAGGTATGTATGCAGGATGTAGTTTCCTCAACGTCCATGGTACGGTTGTATGTGCCATATGTCATGGTTCTTCCTGCTAACAGTTGTCCTTGCCGTAACAGTTCCATTCTCTTTTCAGGTGTATCACTAACCATAAGAACCTCCCCTATGTCCATCTTCTCTTACCAGAATATGATAACAATAATGGAATTATACATGAAAATGATACATATAAGTTGAAAACATAAAATCTATATACTTCGCACATTAGTTTACATAAAATAATTATGTAAACCAATCTAATAATTAATTGATAATCAGGTAAAGCAACGCAGTCTGATGGGCAGACGGACAAATTGGAAAATAAAATTTACTTGCATGTTTTCTGTTTACTCCACAATGGAATATGACATCATTTCATAGGCAAGTCGTGTACCCTCTCCTGTTTCTGCCGGAAGCAATGCCCGTGCCACACATTTTGGCTCCTGCTGTTGCTGGTCAATCTGCTCTAAATAGGCATAATCACCATCTAAACGTTTTACAATATAATCGACTCTTTCAAACATAATCTCTCTCCTTGTATAAATCTTTGTACAATCTCCTGATATTTGCTCCTACATATCTTTTACCATTTTCGCATTTGGATATATTTTTTTCATGCGTTCATCCAGGAAGCGGATATCAATAAGCTACAGAAATATTGTTATTTGTCTTATTTCTTTTGAAGTAATAGAAGGCTTAATATAGCTCCGCCTAAAATTCCGCCAAAATGTCCTAGAAAATCTACCCCCATACTGTAAGTACCAACTACATAGATGGCAACAATTCCAAAGCTTTTCCAGACAGGTCTGCCTTGTTCAAAACCCTGATTGATGGCATAAGCAGCTAACAGTCCATATATAGCGCCAGAGGCACCTACGGAAAACACAGGGCGTGCCATCAGAAAATTAATTCCCACTGAAAGCACGCCACCACATAATCCAGAGCCTAGATAAATTACACCGGTTTTTATAGAACCAATACGGTTTTCCAGAGCAAAACCACATATCGCCAAAGACAATAAATTCATAAGGATATGCTCTATCCCGCTATGGAGAAACATACTGGTAAAAAAACGATACCATTCACCCTGTTCAAATACCAGTTCATAGTTTAAACCGCCATAGTACACATAATAATTTTCATTAGCATGTGTAAAGAAAAAAACAATTGTATTTATCACAAGCAAAACAACCGTTACCGGTCGTTTTGCTATCTCTGTTATTTTATTTTTCATAATTAAAATTACATCTGTGCATTAAATAAGCTCTTCAGCTTATACACGATGTCCTCACTGTCTGCATTAATAGAAGAAGCCTCATTTACAGCAGATAAAGTTGCTAATTCATCTGTGTCAGCATCCTCTCCATAACTGATGGTATATACAGGAATGTTATTCTGCTGAAGCATATAGCCAATAGAGTCTAAATCCCATCCAGAATTTGCACGACCATCACTTAATAAAAATAGCATAACCTTTGCATCCGGATGTTCCGCTTTTGCTTTAATCAACATATCAGCACCTACGGTAACGGCATCATAGCTTGCTGTTCCTCCTACCGCAGTCAAATCTTCCACTACTCCCTGGAAATAAGCACGCTGGTTCAAGTCAAACTGGGCAATTGGCAGTTCGATGTTTACGGTATCACTATAGGATACAAGTCCGATATAGTTGTTGTTGTTAATGTACTGTGCACTGTTAATCAGTGACTGTTTTAACTGCTGAATTGGTTCACCATCCATACTACCACTGACATCTGCAACGAAAACGGCAATAATATCTTTACCGATATCTTTATTTTCTTTATAAAGTCCCTGTGCACTGATTAATTGTGAACCTGTAAACTCAGGCATATCTGAAGTATACTCATCCATACCGTTAAAGCCATATTTTGTAGCCTTTTTCTGTGCGCTTTCAGTCTGACAATATGCTGCAAACATATCTAAAGCCTGTTTCTTTTCTGCGGAAAGATTTCCGATTGCGTATAATGGATTATCATGTCTTATACCAAAAGGAATAAATTCATAATCTCTTTTCAGTTCAGCAGAATTATAATAAATCTGATATTCCAACACAAAGGCATCTAAAGAACCATTTTCTGCTGCTTCGCTCATCTGCAAGGTAGTATAGGATACAAATGGAACGTTGCTCTGGAATTTTGTAAATCCGTCAATAGCGGTGGTACTTAATGCATCATTCTTATCATAGGCATGCAAGGTACACATTAAGAAATTTAAGCCTGTTGAGCTCGAAAATGGGTTTGTATAGCCCATTGCTAACTCATTTGCAGCAGTTGCTTCTACAATAGATTTAATATCAGCAGTTCCATATTTTTCCTTAATAGTATTTGCCACGTCTTTTTTCATAAGAATACCGGCAACATTTCCTAATAATCTCTTAGTATGTAATTCTACAGCCACACCATTTGCTTCTAACATTTCACCCCAGAACTCGTTGGATGGTGTATAGGCATCCGGTACATATTTTCCGGATGTAATGTAATCCACACCAAGTCCGGAAGAAACATCTCGCACAGAAACGCTTACAGATGCACCACCTATCTCTGCTCCTGACTGGTTAAATTCCTCAGCCATTTCATTGAGCCATCCGTCCGAACCTGTTCCGGCTTTTTCTGGTGAAGAAAAAATCTCAATGTTAATCTGACCATTACCGGTTACAGTTAATGGATACTTGCTGATATCAGGTAATTCATCTGCTAAATCTGTAGATGATAAGTCTACCTGTGCTTTTCTAGGTGTTGTCTGTGTGTAATCAACCTTCTTTAGAAGTTGTTCAATAGAACGTCCTTCTTTATATTTTCCGTCAGCATCCATGCCACCCTGGCGTCCCATTGTTGTTAACAGCGCAGCTGCTACTATTGCAATAAATGCAACAATAGCAATAAACATAATAATTGCTTGCTTATTACCTTTTTTCATTATCTCGCTCCTTCTTTGTATTTATCCAGTAAATCATCGATGGTATCATCATCGGATTCTCTGTCTACATTCATCTGTCGCAAGGCAGCTACTGTGTCTTGCAAACGTGATAGATCCCCATCATCATCAGATTCATTAATCTTTGTGATTTCCAGAATCAAATTTTCCATTTCATTCATAATCTGACCATTTTCTTTGTTGGTACGGTCGACAAAACGAAAGGTATCATCTGCCTGAGGATTTATATTATATCCGGTAACACTGAAATCAAATGACCGGAGACGATTGGTGATCTTTTTTAAATTTCTTGTAATGGAGTGTTCAATATCATCTGCTAACGTATCATATCCCTCTAGCTCAAAATCATCCAAAATCTGACGGAGTACTTCTACTCGCTCCTGAAACTTTGCCATTTGCTGCATAGGTACGGAAAGCAGATTTGGCATTAGGCCTTTTGATTTTTTTCTATAATATGCTAATTCTTCGTATACATCTTCCGGGATATCTTCTGTTTCTTTACGCATCATAAGAAGATTGAATACGATTAATGCCACTCCCACAACTGCAATAAATGCATAGGATAACAGCCGTTTTGTACTATTAAAGGACACCGGTGAAAGATCGAATACAAAAATGCCAAGAATTGCAATCGATAACAATACCAGATTACCGGTAATAGTCTTACTGACCTTTGAATTCATATGTAACGCCCTTTCAATTTTGAAATTAAACATTGTAAATTATAGCAGAAATTTTAATATATTTCTACCTGTATATTAAAAAAACCTGGGATAATCCCCGAAATTTATATTCTAATTCTTAACTTTTTCGAAAGTAGATAAACATTTAAGACATTCAATTTATGCTAGCGCGCGTTAAAAAAAGCTGGTCTTAATAGTTCAGACCAGCTTTTTTATAGCTTTCATATGCTAAAATTACTTTAGTTTGTCGTTTAACATTTAATCGTTATCCTGATTTGCTGCAACTTTGGCTGCTCTTGCTTTTACTTCTGCTTCCTGAATATCACTAGGTGCCTGCTCGTATCTGGCAAATTCATAGCTGTATTCCCCATATCCCCCTGTCATGGAACGAAGGGCTGTGCAATATCCATGGAGACTCATCATTGGGATTTCTGCTTCTATAATCTGTTTGCCACCACTAACCGGTGTCATACCCATTACGCGACCGCGTCTCTTATTTAAATCTCCCATAACATCACCAGTGAATTCATCCGGGACAGTTACTTTTAAGGAAGCAATTGGTTCAAGGAGAACCGGTCCTGCTTCCATAAATCCTTTCTGGAATGCCTGTATGGATGCCTTCTTAAATGCCATCTCTGAAGAATCAACAGAATGGTAAGAACCATCGTACAAAGTTCCTTTTACTCCTACTACCGGATATGCGGCAAGAGGTCCTCTCTGAATACTTTCCTGCATTCCCTTTTCTACTGCCGGGAAGAAGTTCTTAGGAACAGTTCCACCCACAACTTCCTGCTCAAATACATATGGAGCTTCCGTATCACCAGAAGGTGCAAAACGCATTTTTACATGACCGTACTGACCATGACCACCAGACTGCTTTTTGTATTTCGCTTCCACATCAGATGTTTTTCTGATAGTTTCACGGAAAGCAATCTTTGGCTTGGAAAGTTCGATTTCTACCTTGTATTCATTTAACAAACGGCTACAAACGATTTCTAAGTGCTGGTCGCCCATTCCATAAAGAAGCATCTGCCCATTTTCCGTATCATTTACAGATTTTAATGTCAAATCTTCATGCATCATCTTCTGTAAGGACTGTGCGGCTTTGTCAATCTCAGCTTTATTTTTTACTTTATATCGCATGTATGTATATGGTACTGACATTTCTGTTTTGCCATACTGGATGGTGGTTGCTTTGGTAGATAAGGTATTGCCGGTTCTAGCTGCTGTAAGCTTGGCAATCGCACCAATATCACCGGCATGAAGTTCTGGGACTTCAATTGGCTTATTGCCCCGAAGAATGTAAAGCTTTCCTAACTTCTCCTCAATATCCTTATCCTTATTATAAATCACATCTTCTGCTTTCAAAACACCGGAGCATACTTTAATCAATGAATATTTTCCGATAAATGGGTCAACAAGTGTCTTGAAAATATAGGCTGATTTTGCTTTGGAAAAATCGTAATTTGCCTCAAAAATCTCATTGGTTTTTAAGTTTACACCGGCAATTTCCTTATTTTCTGGGCTTGGCATGTATTTTACAATGTCATCTAACAAGGTATAGATTCCCTGGCATAACACATTGGAGCCCATAGAAATAGGAACAATGCTTCCATCATTGATATTGATGCGAAGTGCTGAACGAATTTCCGCTTCGGAAAAGGTGTCACCATTAAAGTAGCGATCCATCATTTCTTCGCTTGTTTCTGCAACGGCTTCCATCAAGGTGTCACGACATATTTCCAAATTCGCTTTACTATACTCTGGAATGTCGCATGGTTCTACATCTGTTCCTGACCAGCGATTACCAGTCTGGGTGATTACATTAATGTAACCCACAAACTTTTCATTTTCTCTGATTGGCAGGTGGAAAGGTGCAATCTTCTTGCCATATAAGGCGGTAAGATCTTCCACTACCTGTCTGTAGGATGCGTTGTCAATATCCATATTGGTAACAAAAAACATACGTGGTAATTTATGTTTTTCACATAATTCCCAGGCTTTTTTTGTTCCCACTTCAATGCCTGCTTTTCCATTGACAACGATAATGGCCGCATCTGCTGCGGATACTGCTTCTTCTACTTCTCCCACAAAATCAAAATATCCCGGAGCATCCAGTATATTGATCTTCACGTCACCCCATTCTATTGGCACCACGGTAGTGCTGATGGAGAACTGGCGCTTTTGTTCCTCTTTCCCAAAATCGCTGATGGTGTTCTTATCAGATACCTTTCCCATTCTGGTAACAATTCCACCAAGGTATGCCATGGCTTCCACCAAGCTGGTCTTGCCACTGCCCCCGTGACCTAAAAGTACAATGTTGCGGATCTTGTCTGTTGTGTAAACTTTCATATGATACCCCTCCTATTTGTTTTATTACCCCATAGTATGTTGCAAATAATTGTATTTAGTACAACTAAATGTGTATACAATTACTTGCTTTTATAATTTAACTCATGACTGATATGTGTATTTTACTATATTATTGATGGTTTTACAATAACTTTTGTAAATATTTCACAAATTATAGTCATTTTCTAAAAAGAAATGAGACAGCTGCAATTTGAACGCACAGCTGTCTCGTTCCTTGTTTTTATGTAATGAAGCAGATACTTCTATCCTACTTCACAATAAGGGCCATCAACCCAATCAATTCTTTCACCAGTTCTGCTGAAACTACATCATACATTCTCTCATGTTCTCCTGATGCAAAACTGTAGGATACGTTGTTTCTAACAGTTGTAGGATCTGTTTTCCAAGCCTTGCAGGAACTGTGAATCTGGGTAATGCCGGTCTGTTTCACGATTTGAACAGCATTGCTTGCGTTTACACCGCTTCCGGCAAGAATTTGTATCTTATCTCCGTAACGGGCTTGTAGCTGCCCTAACGTATCCAGCCCATCGATTGCCTTTGGCATTAATCCACTGGTAAGGACACGATCTACCCCCAGCGCGATTAACTGTTCTATGGTAGCAAATGGTTCCGAACTGCAATCAAATGCCCGATGGAACACGGCTTCTTTGCCAGCTTCCTTGATAAGAGAAACCAGCTGTTTATTCTGTTCCATATTTAATGTAGCATCTTCATTTAAGCAGCCAAATGCAATGCCATCTGCCCCATTTTGCAATAATTCATTACATTCCTCTTTCATTACTTCAAAATCTTCCGGTGAATAGCAAAATCCCCCACCTCTTGGACGTAACATAGCAATTACTTGTAATGCTGGTGCGTTCTCTTTGGTTAGACGCAAGGTTGATACTGTTGGTGTAAGCCCACCTAATGCTAATGCGCAGTTTAGCTCAATTCGACCGGCTCCTCCTTCTGCTGCTTGAAGGGCATCATAATAACTACCGCAACAGACTTCTACAATATACTTATTTTCCCCCATAGGTACCGCTCCTCTCTTTCGTGCATTGTCCATAAAATGATTTCTTTTGGTAACTATTCAGCACAGCATAGTCCTGCTTTGAATAATTACTGCTTTTGTATATTTATATGAATAACATCATTCCATTTATTACAATGTACGAGTGTATGAAATGCTCTTGTTACCTTTATAGCTATAGTATAACATGAGGGTAAGGGAGATTCAATTGCTTTTCCTGTTTATTATAATCTTCTTTCGAATATTATTGGCATTTCCAAAGTGCCATCGGATGTTCCTTAATTCTTTCCACAATTTCTTTATCATCAAATAATAATTCTGGAACATACTCTTTGGCAATAAAACGGTCCATGTATTCCTGTTCTCGCTCCGTCAGCTGCATCAACTCAGCAATGTAATCTTTTGCTTGCCGCTTTCTCTCATCCAGCTTAAAATTATCTTTTTTGCTCAGTACAGGGAACAAATCTCTACGTATCTTATCAAACTTCAAAGAATCAATAGCAGATGTATCGAAGTTCCGATTCACTGTCTCTGCTGAAATCGTTGCATACAATGCAAAACACTTACGAAACATATCTCTTTCATCTTCAAACAGATTCTCAGCAATCAGGTTTCCCCAGTCATATAAGTCTCTTGCTGCTGCCCTACTAATCAGAGCGTTTCCCTTTGCTGCAAAAATCTCCATCGGAGCTACCATGCGAATTGTCATACCATCATCAAATACTTCTGGAAGGATTTTTCTATGTACTGGTTCCAAAATATGTGCACGTAAAGAATAGTTCAATTCAATCTTAATCATGTCTCTATTGCCACCGGCATTCTGATACTGACAATAGAAAGCATCCAAACTGTGCGTAAATCGTGACCCTTTAGAAATCTGATATCCTTCCGCCTCCATATAATCCTTGATAAGAGTCGTAATCTTGTCTCTGGCCTCTAACATATCCTTTTTTGTATCATTTGGTGTGTAATCCATATCAATATCTACGGACAAACGCGGAAGATTGAAAACTGTCAAATTGATGGCTGTTCCGCCCTTCAAAAGAAGATGCTCTCTTAAATAGTCTTCTTCATTCAAATAACGCAATAGCTCTCTCAATCGCAAAACCTTTTCAAAAGTATCTCTTACGAATCCACGCTGCTGTGCAACACCTCCAATCTCTACTTTATCATATATCGGCATCCATCATCACTCCATTCTTCATATTTTGTAAATCCTCTGGTACTACCAGTTTCCAAGTATTATCATAGCAACCTCCATCCTGGTCACGTGTAAGATAACGCTTACTTTTCCCAATTTGCTTCTTGCAATTTTCAAAGAATAAATCAGACAATCCCATTTTCTCCTTGTGCTGCCATAACAGATATCCCATCTTCTGATACAAGAATTGATTTTGGTAGAGTTCCAGGTACTTGAGCAGTCTTTTCTCCTGCATTCGATGCACACTTTCTATATTCTGCACTACTTCTTCAATGCCAGAAATCTTATCCATATCTTTAATACTATCTACAATGGTACGTTCCAAATTGGTTACTGCAACGCCTCCATTATAAGGTAGTTTTTCAATTCCTTCTGGACTTTTCGACGCTACGAAACAATACGTATACCCATCAAATGTAAAATCACGGAAGCTGGTCTCAGAAGATACATACACATCGTAATAAACCTGATCTGTAATTCCATAATACTCCATGGCTGTATGATGAGACACGTATGATGTTGGCGTAATATGGCTAGCTATCTGAAAACGATTTGCAACCGGCGCACCAGTTTCTCCGCTAATGCAGGTGTACATGTTATTACGAATCTTAGCCACCATACCATCTTTCATCAATCGCTTAATCGCAGAACGTGCGCTGTCCATATTATTATAAAACTCATTTACTTCTTCCATATTGAACACTGGTTTTTTCAACAATTCGAAATATAGGTTCATGTTCCACCTCCGTTCATTTTATCATCATTTTAGTTTCTTCTTAAACCATTTCGTCTTTCTTTTAAACTAATGATACTCCCACCTATGTTATTTGTCAAGTTTATATTTTTATCGTTTTGGTTCAATGCAAAACTATTATGAACTAAAATCAAACTTTTTTATTGTCGTAAACATAGTATTCTCATACAAAATCAGTGTAAGCGGTAAACCAGTCAGCTCTACCGCTTACGCTTTTTTTATGTCATAATACAGGTAGTCAAATATTTTATTTCTTGGGCTTGCGGATATTACTTGG
>JBGVIB010000076.1:0-8709 GCA_045122835.1 Lachnospiraceae bacterium | reverse complement strand
CTCATAGGTTACCAATGTTATTATGAATTACATTCATAATAACAGACCAAAATCCATGCAGAATCACCTACGGTGATGGATTTTGGCCTGCTGCCACTACGTTTTCATACGGACTGTGCAGTTCAGCACAGTCCTGTTCTGAATAGTTACAAGTATTCAGAAAAGAAAAGCGCCTTGCCAGAATTGGGTATAATCCGTATTCTGGCAAAACGCCTATTCATATTGACTTAAAGAAACTAACATCTCTTTAAGACTCCTAGTATTTTACAAATACCACTCATAACTGCTAGCTGTCTGCAAAGCTGAATACGTACCATTACTGCCATACAGAGAACCTGAAGAAGTTGATGCTTTTACCGCCGCATCGCCAATGAAATCTGCACGCTGCGATACCATACCAGCATAAGAATTCTTTCCATTAAACAGTGCAGCTACCTTATTCACATCTGCTACTTTGAATTTTGTCTCATCCACAGATAAAGTATTATCTGTGTTGACGGTGACACCAATCTCGCTTAAGCTCCTGGTAAATACGGTAGAAAGCTGTGCTAAATTGGATGCATTTCTGCTGACATTACTACTGGATGAACTTGATGCAGATTCCATTACATCATTATAGTCTGATACAAAGCTTGTAACTGCCTTGTACATATCATCTGTAACTGCTGTCTGCTCCTCTGTAAATAAGGATTTTTCACCAGTTTCTGTAAGCGTTTCTGCTGATTCCTTCAAATCGTCTGCACTGCTTTTAACCAGTGTCAGTTTTTTGTCTGTAGTAGTTGACAGCGTATCTTTCTCAGTAGTGGTACTGCTGCTTTCAGAAGATGACGAGCTCTGGTTTGCATAATATGCTTTCAAGAGTTTGCCATATCCGCCAGTCTTTATGGTAGAATAATCTGTCAACGCACTATACAATCCCGACATGCCACTTGTACTACTTGTACTTCTCTGTGTACTCAGACTAGAAAACAATGTACTGTAATCCCAACTCAAATTAATTGCCATATAAATCGCCCCCTTTCCTTCAATCTATCATGGAAATTTTTCCATCTTACTCAAGTATAACGTTCCGGAAATATCTCGACTAAATTTCTGCTTTCGAACCGTTATACTTTTATATCGGTTCTTTTTTCTTAATTATCAAGAATTTTAGCCTACGATTTCCGCATTTTCATGTAAACTACAAAGTTTACCACAATCCTGTTATAATTAGTTGCTTTATTTCACAAAATGATTGTACCATCACAATCTTTATTTTCCTTCATAACAGATAACGCTTTCAACCGAATAGTCTTTCAATCGTTCTCTCCCGTTAAGTCCTGCTAATTCCATAAGGAATACGATTTTCACCACTTCTCCGCCTAATTCTTCCACTAACTTTGCAATGGCTTCTACAGTTCCTCCAGTAGCAATCAAATCATCCACAATCACAACCTTTTGTCCTGGCTTAATGGAATCTTTATGCATCTCAACAACTGCAGTGCCGTATTCTAATGCATATTCCTTCTCTACCGTTTCACAAGGTAGCTTGCCCTTTTTTCTGGCTAAAATAAATGGTTTATGCAGGTTATAGGCAATTGGCGCTCCAAAGATAAATCCTCTGGACTCTGCTCCTACAATCACGTCCACATCCATATTACCAATTAATTCTTGCAGGGAATTAATTGCTAATTGTAAGCCATCTGCATCCTGTAACACGCTGGTCACATCACGAAAGATAATCCCTTCCTCCGGAAAATCCGGTATACTTCTTACATAATCTTCTAGTTTTTTCATGACAATCCATTCCTCCTGTGACATTTTTCTATCTATTCAATTTCATTATAAATTATCATTTTCATAACGAAACTGTACCACATTAAACAGTTATTTTTACTCCCTTAATTCTGCTGCATTACAAAGATATTTACCATTTTTATCATAAATGTTTTCTGTATCAACATCATATATTGTTATTGTACCATTAGCAGGTTTATATATCTGCCAGTTTTTAATATTTAATTTTATTGCTAACCATGCACCATATTCACCTAAATATTTTGTGCTTGGTTTCTTTTTTAACTTGTATAGATATTTTCCCTTCTTGTCATAAACCTTTCTTGTGTCCACATCTATAAATCTAAAATGGCCTTTTGAGTCTTTGTCATAACATATATAATTTTTTATACCTAACTTCTTAGATACTTTTTCAGCTAAAGATTTTAATTCTTTAGTGGATAATGGTTTATTTTTCTTTGTAGATTTTTGGGTTGTGGTTGTCTTCTTGGTTGTTGTCTTAGTTGATTCTGTCTTTTTCGTTGATTCAGCAGCATATGTACTTGTAGCGCACAAGCCTACTGATACAGACATCATCGAAACCAAAAGTACTGTTGCAATCCTTTTCTTGCTCATAATATCATTCCTCTTCTTAACTATAGCATCTCTCTTTATTGTAGCATTATTTCTATATTTGTTCAAAAACTATTTATACTTTTCTTATTCTAACACGTCAAATGCTTCCCCTTTTGCCCATGGACTTCCAATATCGCATCTTCCGTGATGATAAGCCCGCTTTGCAGATTCTGGTTCTGCATCCTCTGACATTAGAATTTTTAACCTCCCTGTATCCGATGATGCAAAGTCATCTAAAATAGCTAACAGGTTGTCTATATCTTTTTCGTTGTTTGGGGTCATGTTGGTTGTCCTTTCATAATTTAAATCAATTGTCCCATTATCAAGCTTTCATATAATCAAATATCGATAACTGGTTACTATCTGGTAAATTATCCAATATTCCTAAACTGGTCAGCAGCTCAATGTTACTCTTACCAATTTTTGCACGCTCACGAAGTTCATCTTTAGACATGAATGAACCATCCTTAGCTGCATCCTCAATACCTTCTGCAGCCTTATCACCTAATCCGGCTACGGCGTTGATTGGAGGAAGGAGCTTGCCGTCCACAATCTGGAACCGCTTTGCCTTGGAGGTCATAATGTCAATTGGAAGGAATTCAAATCCTCTTGCATACATCTCCTGTACAATTCGCATGTCACGAAGCTTATCCTGCTCAACCGGTGTTAAGGAATCCCCTCTGTTTCTGTAATCTTTAATATGCTCCTCTAAGGCTTTCTTACCAAAGCACATCAGGGAATAGTCAAACGCTTTGGCGCGGATACTGAAAAATGCCGCATAATATGCCAGCGGGTAAAATACCTTACAATAGGCAATTCGCCATGCCATCATAACATAGGCTACCGCATGGGCTTTCGGGAACATGTATTTGATTTTCTTACAGGACCAAATATACCAGTCTGGTACATCATGCTCCTTCATAACAGCTTCCCATTCTGGCTTCAGACCTTTACCCTTACGAACGCTTTCCATGATGGTAAAGGACAATTCACTTTCCACGCCTTTATAAATCAAGAAAGTCATAATATCATCTCGTGTACAGATTGCAGTGGAAATGGTTGCTTTTCCTTCCTGCAATAGTGTCTGGGCATTTCCTAACCATACATCCGTTCCATGAGATAATCCGGCGATACGAACCAAATCGGAAAATGCCTTTGGTTTCGTATCGATTAACATCTGCATGGCAAAATCAGTACCAAATTCCGGGATTCCCAAGGAACCTAACTGACATCCATTTAATTCCTCCGGTGTTACCCCTAATGCAGTAGTATTCTGGAACAAGGACATAACTTCCTTGTTATCTAGAGGAATCTCCTTTGCATCTAATCCCGTTAAATCTTCAAGCATACGAATCATGGTCGGATCATCGTGACCTAATATATCAAGCTTTAACAGGTTATGGTCAATAGAGTGGTAATCGAAATGGGTGGTTACCGTGTCTGTCGTCATATCGTTTGCCGGGTGCTGTACCGGCGTAAAAGAATAAATTTCCTCTCCATAAGGAAGTACAATAATGCCTCCTGGGTGCTGTCCTGTTGTTCGTCTGACACCTACACAGCCTGAAGCCACACGCTCAATTTCACATTTTCGTCTGACGATTCCTCTTTCCTCATAATATTTCTTCACAAATCCAAATGCATTTTTTTCTGCCAAGGTACCAATGGTTCCGGCACGGTAGGTCTGTCCGGCACCGAAAATAACTTCCGTGTAGCGGTGTGCCTTACTCTGGTAATCACCTGAGAAGTTAAGGTCGATATCCGGCTCCTTATTCCCCTTAAACCCTAAGAAAGTTTCAAATGGAATGTCAAAGCCGTCTTTCTCTAGCTTCTCGCCACAATTTGGACAAATCTTGTCCACCATATCGCATCCTGCCAAACCATCTGCTGCATACTGCTTTACTTCCGGTGAATCAAAGTCGGAATAATGGCATTTCTTGCAGTAATAATGAGGCGGCAGAGGATTTACCTCCGTAACACCTGACATGGTAGCTACAAAAGAGGAACCAACAGAACCTCTGGAACCTACCAGATAACCGTCTTCGTTGGATTTCCACACAAGCTTCTGGGCAATAATATACATAACGGCAAATCCATTGCTGATAATGGAATTTAACTCTCGCTCCAATCGCTCCTTTACGATATCCGGCAAATCTTCTCCGTACATAGAGGTTGCTGTACGATAGCAGATTTCACGAAGTGTCTTGTCAGAATCTTCAATGACTGGCGGACATTTATCTGGACGCACAGGTTCTATTCTTTCACACATGTCTGCAATTTTATTCGGGTTAGTGACAACTACTTCCTCTGCCTTCTCAGAACCTAAATACTTAAATTCTTCAAGCATTTCCTCAGTGGTATGAAGATACAGTGGTGGCTGGTTATCTGCATCTGCAAAGCCTTTTCCTGCCATGATAATTCTTCGATACACTTCATCCTCCGGATTTAAGAAATGCACATCACAGGTTGCCACTACTAATTTATGAAAATCTTCTCCCAGTTTTACGATTTTGCGGTTCAGCTCCTGCAAATCTTCTATTGTATTTGGCGGATACTTATCACTTTCTAACATAAACATGTTGTTGCCAACTGGCTGGATTTCCAGATAATCGTAATAATTCACCAGTCTAGTAATCTCCGCATCGCTTCTTCCATATAAAATCGCCTGGAACAACTCTCCTGCTTCACAGGCAGAACCAAGCAGAATTCCTTCCCGATACTTGTTAAACACCGATTTGGGTATACGTGGTCTTCTGTTAAAATAATGTAAATGAGACAACGATACCAATCGGTACAAATTAATTCTTCCAATATCATTTGTAGCTAAGAAAATGGCATGATAAGTTGGCAACTTCTTGATTTTCTTATCAGACATGTAAGACTGCTCATTTAGTTTATCAAGAGTTGTAATGTCCTTTTCTTCTAACATCTCAATAAATTTTAAGAAAATACCTGCCGTTGCCTCTGCATCATCCACTGCACGATGATGATTCTCCAAGGATACTCCTAAATCCTTCGCCACCGTATCCAAAGTATGCTTCTTCAAATGTGGCTGTAAAATTCTTGAAATGGCCACAGTATCTACAATAGTAAATTCTTTTTTGATGCCCAGTTTTTCGCAGTTATATTTGATAAAACTCATATCAAATTCTGCATTGTGGGCAGTCATTACCGCATCTCCACAGAATTCCATAAAGGCTGGTAAAATGTTCTCAATGGTATCCGCATCCATAACCATGGAATCCTTAATACCTGTCAACTGCTCAATACGGAAGGGAATTGGCTCCTGGGGATTTACAAATTCGGAGAAGCGGTCTGTAATTTTTCCATTTTCCACTTTTACAGCACCGATTTCAATAATTTTATTTTTCTCCGGGCTGAATCCGGTGGTTTCAAGGTCAAATACTACATAGGTATCATGAAGACTCTGATTCTTTGAATTTTCTACTAATTCCTTAATATCATCCACGATATAGCCTTCCACACCATAGATAACCTTAAAATCCGAATCCTTTGGCAATGCATGACTTGCTTCTGTAAATGCCTGCACCACGCCATGGTCTGTAATAGCAAGTGCCTTATGTCCCCATTTCATTGCCTGCTTCATAATGGAACCAATGTCAGACACCGCATCCATATCGCTCATTTTCGTATGACAATGAAGCTCCACACGCTTTTCCACTGCATTATCCATTCTGGATGTTGTAAAATCAGGAATTGCCATAATGCCATTGACAGATTGAATGGTCACTTCATGGTCAAATTTATCCAGCATCGCAATACCTTTTGCAAGGATGAAATTGCCTTTCTTAATTCGCTCTAATAATTCTGGCAGATTTTCATTTTTCACAAACATTTTCATAACAATGGTGTCTGTAAAATCCGTTACGCTGATGCTTAAAATTGTCTTCTCATTACGGATTTCACGCTGTTCTACACCTATAATCTTACCCCGGATTACAACCTCGCCCATCTCATCCTGAATCTGCCTGATGGAAAGTACTTCTTCCTCATCATAAATCTCCCGACCAAAGATAACATTGGGATTGTCTGATTTTCGTGGGGTAAAGCTGCGACGGAAGCCTTCTTTTTTATTGAAACCATCAAATTTCTTTTCCACTGG
This sequence comes from Lachnospiraceae bacterium, assembly GCA_045122835.1. Classification (GTDB taxonomy): domain Bacteria; phylum Bacillota; class Clostridia; order Lachnospirales; family Lachnospiraceae; genus JBGVMW01. Next base: position 2,198 of record JBGVIB010000076.1, on the reverse strand, counting down.
CTTCTTGTCTGCCGTCTTGCTATCTTTTTTCGGAGCAGATTCTGTTTTTTTGCCCTGGACATTGTCATCCCAAGGTAACTCTCCATTATCAGATACGGCTACAACATCAGAATTTTTATTGGAATTCTTGGCTGCTTGAATGTTATCCACCATCCAGGTAATCTGTTGTTGCATTTTCAGTTCACGGCGTTCTAATTCTTTGCTCTTTTCCGGTGGTTTATCCTCTACTTCAATCTGCACCGGTATCTGGCATCGCTCATGGAATATTTTATCAAGGATGCGAAGCACCTCTGCTTTTCCTGACTGCATTATGGCATCACCACGAACTTTTAATTTCAACACATTATCTTCTGGAAATTCATATTCCGCCGTCTTTAACAGCATATATTCTATGTGACGGTAGGCTTTTAATTCTTCTAATATACTTTCTCTGTATTCCTCAAATAAAAATTTAGGGGTGTACTGAGCTGAAAGAATAAATTTTTCGTACAGTTTTACCTTGATATTCCGGTTACGAAACACCTGTGTAACAATAGAAGCCTCCATCTGATAGATATGCTTCTTTTCTATCAAATGGTGGCTTTCTATGTACACGCGTATAAAGTCTCTTGCTGTGTTTGAGGAAACTTTTGTTACGGTTACGTCCTCAAACAGGTGGCTTAGTTCACTATCTAATTTTAAATCAGGAAATACCTCAAAAAATGGTTTAGTCATAATTGCTCTCTTTCTATATGATGCTACCCGTACACCGATGACAGCCACAGATATGTCATCGGCTGTGTATTGGTAACGTTAGAGCGTGTCCCCAAATTGCTTTCTGCAAGATGTACGTTCCACTTTGTGGGGAATTTGATATAAATTTAGTATGCGTAGTGGGCTACGTGTGCTACATTTATATCTAATTCCACCGCAAAGTGGGGCGTGCATACTGCAGAAATGAATTTTGGGACACGCTCTAGTTATTTATTAGACACTACACTAACATTTTGTCATCGCTAATAACTCCTTGCGCAATTCCTCAAGCAACTGATCCTCTGGCACCTTGCGGAGAATCTCTCCCTTCTTGATGATAAGGCCCTCGCCGATGCCACCTGCGATTCCGATGTCGGCTTCTTTTGCTTCGCCTGGTCCGTTTACTATGCAACCCATAACGGCTACTTTAATATCATTTAATGGAATGTCTGCTACCATGTTTTCTACCTGGTTAGCAAGACCTATTAAATCTATCTGGGTACGACCGCAGGTTGGACAGGATACGATTTCGATACCGCCATTCCGCAGACCTAATGTTTTTAAAATTAACTTTGCTGACTTGATTTCCTCTACCGGGTCACCTGTCAGGGATACGCGGATGGTATCACCGATGCCTTGACTTAAGATAATACCTAAGCCTATGGCAGACTTGATATTACCAGATAATACGGTACCGGATTCTGTAATGCCTACATGAAGAGGATAATTAGTCTTTTCTGCTAAAAGCTCATGGGCTTTTACGCACATCAGTACATCTGAAGACTTAATGCTGATTACAAGCTTGTCATAGCCATAGGCTTCTATCTGTGCCACCTTCTCTAATGCACTTTCAACAATGCCTTCTGCTGTTACGCTTCCGTATTTTTCTAAGTACTTTTTCTCAAGGGAACCACTGTTTACACCTACACGGATTGGTACCTTATATTCCTCTGCCTTGCGGACTACTGCTTTTACTTTTTCTTCATCGCCAATATTTCCCGGGTTGATACGGATTTTGTCAGCACCGTTTTCCATTGCTGCGATAGCAAGTCGATAATCAAAATGTATGTCGGCAACGAGCGGTATCTGAATACGCTTCTTTATCTCACCTAATGCAGTGGCTGCTTCCATGGTTGGCACCGCACAACGGATAATATCACAGCCTGCCTTTGTTAAACGTTCTATCTGTGCAACCGTTGCTTCTACATCTTCTGTTTTTGTATTTGTCATTGACTGGATTAACACAGGATTACCGCCACCGATTACTCTGTCACCAATCTGAATCACTTTTGTATGCTCTCTCATATTCATCTCCATTTCCTTGCTTTTTTCTATGAAACCTAAAGTTCCGTGTAGCCCAAAAAAGGGCGCACTTCACCTATAACAAATTTAAGTTTTCAAAATTTATAAATTATGCTGGCTGCTCAACCATGGTACTTGATTCAGTCCAACCTAATTCTTTTAAC
>JBGVIB010000075.1:0-10829 GCA_045122835.1 Lachnospiraceae bacterium | reverse complement strand
GATTGTTTTCATTGCATCCTCCCTCTATAATCATTATAATTTAATGCTACGTAACTATTCAGTACAGTCCTGCTCTGAATAGTTACAATGCTACAATATAAAACCTACATCTGTTCTTTATTCCATATAACCAGTTAAATGCATCCATCTTTTTGTTCTGCTTGTAATTCCTTTTCTCCAAGGCTTTGAACTGAACCTTCTTAACACCAAGAAAAGCTTGGGATACAAGCCTCTTGGTGGAGATTAGCTCTTCTGTTGGCTACTCAGACCAGCTGTCCATCCTTAATTTCCACGCTTCGCTTACACAGCCCTGCAATCTCTTTATCATGAGTAATAATAATTACCGTTGTTCCTTCCTGATTAATCTTGGAGAACAGGTTCATGATATCCTTTCCATTTTTCTCATCCAAGGCACCGGTAGGCTCGTCTGCAAGAAGATAGTCAGGATTGTTAAGTAGCGCCCTGGCAATTGCCACACGCTGCTTTTGACCGCCGGAAAGCTCGTTTACGGGTTTTGTGGAACACTCCTTCATCCCCACTTTCTCTAAAATTTCTAAGGCGTGCTTTTTTGCAGCCTTAATGGAGACCGGTGAAAAATAAGCAGGAAGAATCACATTATCTAACACGCTTTCTTTTTCAAGCAGAGAGTAATTCTGAAGGACAATGCCGATTTTCTCACTGCGGATCTTTGCTATCTGTTGGTCCTTGCAGGAGCCGATGTCACAGTCATCTAACAGATAGCGTCCCTTTTCATAGGATTCAATTCCTGCAATAATGTGTAACAAGGTAGACTTACCTGCACCGGATTTTCCTACGATGGCTAACAGTTCGCCATCTGCTATTTTGAGATTAATGTTATCTAACGCTGTAAATTCATTAGATTTGCCGGCGTTGTATACTTTCTGTATATTTTCTAAAATAATCATTTTTTCCTCTCATTCTGCCATTTTTGTGGCTGGTGCATGCTAGTATTTTTTACGCTGATTCTTTCATAAGCACCTTAGCAGGTGGATTTTTTCTTAAAATCATCATGGGAACCAAAGCGGTAATAAATAGTACTATGATAAGCAACAGTACGGAAATAATACAGTTATTCCATCCGAACTGTAATCCAAACTGGTTGGCAATGGAAGGGTTGAAACAAGCCACCATGCATCCGGCAAGACTGAATGCACCGGAACAGGAAAGCAGGATACCAATTTCCATAAGCCGAATCATAAAAATATCCTTTGAAGATGCACCGCAAATACAATAAATACCGTTCTTTCTTAGCTGCAGGGAACAACTGATACCAATGCTCATGAAAAGTCCTGTAAGGGATATAAGCAGGATACAGATAAGAATGGGTCCAAACTTGTACAGGTCGGCACGGATATAATTTAAGCTGTTTGACTTTAATTCGAAAAAGGAGATAACAGTTCCGTATTTTTGCAAAAGGTCATTGTCTTGCTGCAGTGTTTCTGAATCCACAGCTTCCTCATAGCTGATAAATAATCTGCTTATCAGCATCAGCTTATTCTCTGGGAAAAATTCCTTGGCTTCACTTTCTCTCACAAATATAAATGGCTTACTGTCCGCATCACCTGAAAATGAAGAATAAGGCTGATAATACTGCATAATCGTCCTGTCACTAGAATACTTTGACCAGGTTGGCATGTAAGTTTCATTAGTGAGTACCCCGGAGATATGTATGGTGGCATCATATATCTGATTGTCGGCAAGTACATTAGCTGCCGCATCAGGGCTTGCTATGGCATTTATTTGGTTTTCTGCTTTATCCTTGTAACTACCGGACTGCAAAGGGATGTCCATCCGCTCAAAAAGTTCATCATCTAAAATGAGAATCTGGTAACTGAAATCTTCGTCAGTTGCCAATGTATAAAACCTTTTCGCAGTTGCTTTGCCATTTAATTTCTCAAGCAGTGGTTCATATTCTGCCTGTTCCCATTCTACATAAGTATCAAAATCTAACTCCTCCATACCGGGAGTCATGTATATCACATAGCCTTGCTTCTCAAGCAGTGGTTCATAGGTCTGATAGTAGCGGGTTCTGCCATTCATTCCGGCGATTAAGACATTGATGCCAAGTAATACACATGCTATCTGCAGCACCACAACCCAGTAGACAGTTATATTCTGTTCCACTGAGGAATACCCCAGACGCAGCCATTTTATAAAATGTTTCATAGCTTTTCCCCCCTCATTATGCTTTGCAGGTGTCTTTTCGTTTTCTTAAAAAGATGTGGTTTATGAACAGCACAATGATTAAGAAAAGAAATAGTATGCCTAGTTCTGTTGAAAAGGTATAGTACCTGGATAAGTTCATTTGCTCGATTACAAACAATTGCACAATTCCATATCCAATGCAGCAGGAGAATACTTGCAGAACTAAAATTTCTGCATAGTAGGAGCGTAAAATTTGTGATAAACTGCCGCCTACATACCGCATGATTTGGATTTCTTTTTCACGTTTCAATATTATGTAGCGGAAAAGGAGTGCCGTGTTGAACACAGCAAGTATAATTGCAATGGCACAGATTCCATAGGAAATGGCGATGTACTGACGCTGCATTAAGTCTTTTACTTCCGGTTCTTCTACATCACAGGTAGGAAAGAGTTCCAGTAGTCTGGCGGACATTTTTTCGCATTCTTTGATGGTTGGTTTTTCGTTCATTGAAACAATAAATGTAAACAGAGAGGCTTCTCCAGGAAGGCTATTATAAGGAACACGATAACTTCCCATAACATAGTCTTCTTTACCGATTACATCATAAGATGTGCCACACATAGAAACAGTGTCACCAATTTGGGCATCACATTCATATTTGCTGACAATGGTTACATGTTCACCTTTTGTATTTTGCTCTAAGGAAAATTTTTCGTCATATTTGTCCGGGTAGCATACTGCAGACACATAACCAGGATTAGTTTCATTTTCTTTGTCTGTTGCAGCCATTAGTGAAATGGAATATAATTTACCATCCCATTCGTCAAATAATTGCTGGTATTTTTCTTTTGCTGATGCAACAGTTTCATCTGTTGAAGAAAAACTAACATAAAACATTTTTGTGGCATAATCAGCCTCCTTGTTGGTGTCTATGGTCTTTAATATAAGACCATAGATCAGTAATACAGTAACAACTGATACTATCTGGCAACAAAGAAGCAGTGACAGTAAGCCTTTGTGGTTTTTGAACAGAAGTTTTAAGTTTCTACATAATAAACGCATAATATATGACTTCCTTTATTTGTATACTGTCAATACAATACATTGAGTAATCTGAGAACCGTCAGAATTGTAAATCCATCCTTGTGATCTTCTTTTCATGATTTTAGTGTTTTTAGAGACAGATGTACTAACAGCAGTATATGTTCCTGTTGAATTATTACTAGCTCTTAGAACATAATTTCCATCCCCGTCAGCAGTATAGTCATGATAAGTTACTCCTTTTTTATATGAATTACTTTTAGTTACTGTTGAAGCAAATGGTGTGGTTGATACTGTGCAATAAGTTCCAGCATAAGAAGCACCAAATGTTGTTAAATCTTGATCAACATAGGTTTTATTAGTTGTAGCAGCACTTACAGAAAGTGTTGAGCCGAATATGCAAACAACAGATGCACATACCAATAATTTGCTTAAAATTTTGTTCATTTTCATAATAAATTCCTTCTTTCTTAATTTTAAAATCTTGTTTTAATAATACTATCATTCCTTAATTTTTACCATTAGCATTTACACGCTTAGGTCTTTTGGGTTGATGCAGAATCATCATGCAACCAGGTATCTCATTATTCATCTCGTAATCTACATAACGCTTCATAATTCGCCCAACTACATTTACAGCCTTTGTTTCAATTTTTTTTCGCAAATCGGTTTTCATACTCTCACCTCCATCAAACATTTCCCAATAAATAGTAACAATGCAGAAAGTATTATTCCAAACGACATAAATACAACATAACTTTTATTGCCACCAAGTAAATCCACTACAAAAACGATTGCTGCTTCTATCACAACCGTGATTCGTGTAATTCTTTTACTGGTACCCCCTCAGACACATTATCCTTTTTTTGCCCAATTTTTACAATACACATTGCAGAATCATGACATTTTTTGCAGAAAAAGAAAAAAAGATGCCGCACAAAACACTTTTGTTTTATGCGGCATCTTCTATTCATCAGGTATTACGATTGTAAATCGAAATTTACCATCTACTGTCCCTATAGCATAAGAGCCATTATACTTCTCCACCGTACGAAGTATGTTTTCAATTCCAATCCCATGCATGTCTTTATCCTTAATTTTACTTGTGATATAGTTACCATCAATAACTACAGGTTCTTTTTTCATTGCGTTCTCAACTGATATGATAATTTTTTCTGATTCTTTTACAAACTTTACCTTTATCAATTTATCTTTGCACTGCTCACATGCCTCCATTGCATTATTTAATAAATTAGACAAAATGGTTACCACATCCACATCACTGATACAGATGTCTTTTAATTCATTAATTTTCACTATAAATACAATTCCTTTTTTCTTTCCCTCCCGCATTTTGGAATTTAAAATAGCATTTACAATGGAATGATTGGTATCTATCATATCTGTACTCTCTCTGATTTCCTCATCTATTTCTTTTAAATACGCATTCAATTCCTCATATTTATTATGATTTGCCAACTCAATAATACATGAGATCTGATTTCGAAATTCATGACCTCTTCTCCGCTGTTTATCATAATTTTCAGAATTTACACGATATGTGTTTGTTTCACTTTTCATCTTTTCTTTAAATGTACTATATTCTCTTATCTGTATTTCACGTTGTAAAATTGCATTTATAAAGTAGAACAGGATAAGGTTCATCACCAGTAAACCACCCGATATCCCTAACATTATATACGCCTGTTTTCTACTCTCCACAATATCCCAGTTTACAACCAATGCAATCACTACAAACACTGTAAATATCGGAAATACAGAGAAACTTAACCATTCCTGATAAGTAAATAAATCCATTTCCCGTGTAGCAAATCGTTTACGAATAAGCAATATAAAACAAAACAGCAATAGCTTGCTTATAAAGGTTATTAACACACTTATATAGCAATTTGTTTTTATTATTATGTTTATAATCGGAAACACACTACACAAACTCACTAATGTTACATAATCCAGCACCAGACCAATTCCCAAAAAAAGAATAAACAATACAAAAATACGCCTTACGTCTGCTTTTAAATATAATGTCCATAGTAATGTATTAGTAACAATAACTGCCATTTCCTTATATACAAAATGTTCGCCCAACATTAGCACTTCAACGCAGATAACTATTCCCGCCAGAAACAACAACCCCCAACAGAGTATATTTTTTTCTTTACTCTTGTTCTCTATAAATGCTTCCATATATATTTTGCAACATATAAGCTCCCACATTACAATAAAAAAACTGTATATCACCTTTAACATCACATTTCTCCCTGAAAAGATATATATGCATTTTTTACTGTCATATATCTGGGTTTTGCCACATTTAACCGCTGTCCGTTCTTCAATATTACCTGATAACGCATTATATCATCCACGTATTTTAAATTAACCAGATAGCTTTTATGTATTCTGCAAAATCTTCGAGATTGTATTTGTTCAAATACATTGTCTAACCTGTCATACATATAGTAACTTTCTGTCTTTTTGCCTGTATCTATTTGAAATGTAAGTTTATGAAGATTACTTTCTATGCACACAATTTCATCAAGCAATACTTCTTTTTTCCCGTCCAGAAAATTAAATATACATACCTCTTTTTTTAATTCTAATTTTTTTAAGATAGCATCCATGCATTCCCTGAACGTCTCATCAAAGCTTTCATTATCCTTCAACAGATACCGTATTGCATTTACTTTATACCCTTCTGGCGAGTACTGAACATAGGCTGTAACAAATATAAGAAATATTTCCGAAGAGTAGCTTCTGATACACTTTGCAGTCTCGATACCATCTATTTCCTGCATATTGATATCCAAAAAAATCATATCATACTCAGCAATATTTTCTCCTTTTTCCAATAATTGAATACCCGAATCAAAGCTATCTACCTCATAGGCGATTTCTTCTTTCCCCAGATACTTCTCTATGTTCTTTTCTATCTTTATCTTAAAAAACTTTTCATCATCACAAATTGCTATCTTTAGCATCCCTTTCACCTCGCATATGTACTATTAACCATTATATTATATAACAATACAATATCATTTGCAAGTGTTTCATATCTTTTTTCCAGAAACATAGAAAGTACTACGTAAACACTAATTTTTTGCATCAGATGTTATAATTGTAAAATTCTTTATCCCAAACAACATCTTCATAGACAGAAAAAGAGACAACCATCTCTAAGTTGTCTCTTTTCCCATAAACTAATTATTAATATGCAAATTTCTCAGCAAAATACGCTTCTAACTCAGAAATCTTAACTCTCTCCTGCTCCATGGTGTCACGGTCACGTACGGTTACACAACCATCTTCCTCGGAATCGAAATCGTATGTTACACAGAATGGTGTACCAATCTCATCCTGTCTTCTGTAACGTTTACCAATATTTCCTCTGTCATCGAATTCGCAGTTGTATGTCTTAGAAAGCTCTAAGAAAACCTTTTCTGCATTTTCAGAAAGCTTCTTAGATAATGGAAGCACACCAATCTTGATTGGTGCAAGTGCAGGATGGAAATGCATTACGGTACGCACATCTCCCTCTGCAATTTCTTCCTCGTCATAAGCAGCACAAAGGAATGCAAGAACCATACGGTCAGCACCTAAGGATGGTTCGATAACATATGGTATGTATTTTTCTTTTGTTTCATCATCAAAGTATGTTAAATCTTCACCGGATGTGTTCTGGTGCTGTGTCAAGTCGTAATCAGTACGGTCTGCCACACCCCATAATTCGCCCCAGCCAAATGGGAACTTGTATTCAATATCAGTGGTTGCTTTACTGTAGAAGCAAAGTTCTTCCGGCTGATGATCTCTTGCACGGATTTCATCATCTTTGATTCCTAATTCCTTTAACCAGTTTAAGCAGTATGATTTCCAGTACTGGAACCACTCTAAGTCTGTATCCGGCTTACAGAAGAATTCTAATTCCATCTGCTCAAATTCTCTTGTACGGAACGTAAAGTTACCTGGTGTAATTTCGTTACGGAAGGATTTACCAATCTGACCAATACCAAATGGTAGTTTCTTTCTGGATGTTCTCTGTACATTCTTGAAGTTTACAAAGATACCCTGTGCTGTCTCCGGTCTTAAATATACAGTATTCTTAGCATCCTCAGTTACACCCTGGAATGTTTTGAACATTAAGTTAAACTGACGGATATCTGTAAAATTGTGCTTACCGCAAGTTGGACATGGAATATTCTTCTCTTCCACGAAATTCTTCATTTCTTCCTGTGACCAGGCATCTACAGAACCTGTTAATTCAATACCGTTTGCATCGCAGAATTCTTCAATCATCTTATCTGCACGGAAACGCTCATGGCATTCTTTACAATCCATTAAAGGATCGGAAAATCCGCCTAAATGTCCAGAAGCCACCCATGTCTGAGGGTTCATAAGGATAGCACAGTCAACACCTACATTGTAAGGATTCTCCTGAATAAATTTCTTCCACCATGCTTTTTTTACATTGTTCTTTAATTCAACACCAAGATTACCGTAATCCCATGTGTTAGCAAGACCGCCGTAAATTTCAGAACCAGGATATACAAATCCTCTGTTTTTTGCCAATGCAACTATCTTATCCATTGTCTTTTCCATTGATATTATCCTCCAATAACTTAATTTTCAATTTTTATGTATTCATTCGGACTGCGCTATACAGTACAGTCCTTTTCTGAACAATTACTATTTTTCATAAATGACACATGCCGGTTTATCCGCACTTATAATCTTTGCCTGTGTTTTGCCTGTTACTTCTACATTTTCACTTATTGCTACAATGTTACCTGGAACTACTACTGTGTTCTCACCACTTACAAGTACCATAGCGTGATTATCAGCTTCTGTGTATGCATCTGTCACCATTTCACCATTTTTTACAGCTTTTAGGGAATCAAGTGCAACCTTTGTGCCGTCAACAGAACCGGAATAATAATTATTTGCTTCAAAATTGTAATCTGTGTCACTGTTATAAGCAACATAATCCTCCATAGATTCAAATGTCATTACTATCTTCACGGTGCTGTCAGATTTATCATAGTTATACTCTGTTAATTCTACGCTACCTTCGCCATTCACTGCGTTAAAAGACTGAATTTCACCTTCTACTGTAGTCTTTAATTCATCAGAATCATAATAATCCTGATCCAGTACACTCCCTAACTGGCTTTCCACCTTACCGTCTTTGTCGATAATGATAGCATTTCCATCAACAGATACCGATGAACTACCGCCACATCCTGCACAAAGGAACGCAGATGCTAAAATGATTGCTGTTACTTTTAATTTCTTCATAATTTCCTCTCATTCCGCCGATTAAACGGCTTCTAAACTAATATCTAATTATACATAGAAGTAATCTGTTTTTCAACCATTTTTTATATACCAGATATTAACAACATTTTATTCTAATCCGTAACATTCATCTTTTTCAGCTTCATACTTCAATCCGGTGACTGTTGTTACTACACTTCCGTTAACAGCTTTTCTGTCTGAAATGTTCTTCCTATGTATTTCTCTCTGCACAAAGTCACCACATGTCTGACCTTTTCTAACACAGGCTCCGACACGGTAAAGGAGTATAGCTTGCGCAAATCTGAATATACGATATATTGTAGCGTATAGAGAGATGATAAATCCAAGGGAATACCCTGTTTTTGTGATTGTGTGCACGCCTGACACGCCACACCGTCCTGTGCAATATAAAAGGAATGAAGCCCTTCCTCACTTCCACAATTTATGCAGTGAAAAAAATCAGGATATTCTCCATTTAACACCATTGCCTTCAGTTCAAACACGCTTCTGATTAACCTTCTGTCAATCTGGTTCTTTTCTACTGCCTTTAAGGTTGCAAACATCAGATTCAGCATCTGGGATTCATCATTATTTTCTCTGCCATAAAAATCTGCGATTTCCAAAAAATACATGCCATACCAAGCACCCTCTAAATCCATGCGAAGTGCTTCAAAATAATTCTGAATGTCTGCATGACGTATGGTGTAACTGCTTCTGCCTTCATATATAGCAAATTTTCCAAAGCAAAAAGGCGCCGTGGCAGCTAATAAACTGCTGCCCTGACGTCTTGCACCTTTGGCAAACGCACTGATTTTTCCTTTTTCTTTCGTCAGTAATACAACTCTCCTGTCATATTCACCGATAGGTTGTACGGATAGTATCATTCCCGTCACAGTAAGATCCTGTAACATTATTCTTCACACCTGCCTGTTTCTCTGCTTCCTGCTTGCCTGCGTATTCTTCCCGCTCTTTACAGTAGGATAAATAATCTGCGACCATTCCAGTCTGATAAAACTGATTCCACATATTCTGCATATTCCATCCCCCGTCTCTCACTCTTTTTTCATTCGGACTTCGTGTTATTAGGATTTCCGAAAATGCAGGTAATATACTTGTTAAACTTCGATGGAAAGCCTTGACATTTATCCCACTATTTATCTCTCAGCACATCATCCACTAAACAACTATCATATTCTAAAGAATATAAAAGTTATTTTTATTTACGATGTACTAGATCTCTTTCTTGTCATAGCCAAAGTTCTTCATTAAGAAATCGCTGTCACGCCAGTCTTTCTTAACCTTTACCCAAAGCTTTAAATTCACTTTACACTCTAACATATTTTCGATATCTCGTCTTGCCTCTGAGCCTATTTTTTTCAGCATAGCACCGCCTTTTCCGATGATAATTCCTTTGTGGGAATCGCGCTCACATATAATGGTGGCATCAATGTCTACCAGGCTGCCATCCGGGCGGAATTTCATCTGGTCAATTGCCACTGCAATGCCATGAGGAATTTCTTCTGATAAGCTTCGCAGTGCTTTTTCACGAATCATTTCTGCTGCAATCTGTCTCTGTGGCTGGTCAGTTACCGTATCTTCATCATAAAACATCGGTCCATATGGAAGATACTTAAATATCTGCTCTGTGAGAACATCTGTATTCACGTTGCGAAGTGCTGACAACGGAACAATTTCTGCAAAATCCACAATATCCTTATAGGCTTCAATAAATGCCGGAATCTCTGTTTTTTTCACAGTATCTATCTTGTTAATTACTAAAATAACTGGTGTTTTTACTGTCTTTAATTGCTCCGCGATATGACGCTCCCCTGCCCCGATAAAGGTGGTAGGCTCAACTAACCACAATACTACATCCACTTCATTTAAAGTATTCTGGGCTACCTTTACCATGTACTCACCTAACTTATTCTTCGCCTTATGAATACCCGGTGTATCTACGAAGACAATCTGCCCTCTGTCATCTGTATATACGGTCTGAATACGATTTCTTGTTGTCTGTGGTTTTCTTGAGGTTATGGCAATCTTCTGACCGATCAAATGGTTCATCAAAGTAGATTTTCCTACATTCGGTCTTCCGATTAATGTTACAAAGCCTGATTTTTTATTATCTATCATATGTGCTCCATTCTATCTATTACTAAATCGTAACTATTCAGTACCCTCATAGGTTACCAATGTTATTATGAATTGCATTCATAATAACAGGCAAAAATCCATGCAGAATCACCTACGGTGATGGATTTTGGCCTGCTGCCACTACGTTTTCATACGGACTGTGCAGTTCAGCACA
>JBGVIB010000074.1:0-12171 GCA_045122835.1 Lachnospiraceae bacterium | reverse complement strand
AGTGGTTCTAAAGGGTGGGTATTTGTGCGGAAAACGAAGCCCAAAAAGTTGCTGTAAACGCATCCTTTTTGGGCTTTCGCACAAATCACCGCTCTTTAGAACCACTTACATCTTGGAGCCCTGTCTCGGTTAAGAACCTGTGCCGCAGTTCTCTGCCGGACGGTCAGCGACTATGATTATACACACAAACCAAAATTTCTCAAAAAAAGAGAGCTGCTTACGCAACTCTCTCAAAAAACGGGCATCAAATTACTTTAATGTAACCTTAGCACCTTCAGCTTCTAATTTAGCCTTGATATCTTCAGCTTCTGCCTTTTCAGCACCTTCCTTAAGTACCTTAGGAGCGCCGTCAACTACTTCCTTAGCTTCCTTTAAGCCTAAGCCAGTAACTTCACGAACAACCTTGATAACCTTAACTTTGTTAGGACCAACATCTGTTAATTCAACATCGAAATCAGTCTTTTCTTCAGCTGCACCGCCTGCTGCGCCACCTGCTGCTGCTACTACAACACCTGCTGCTGCAGATACACCGAATTCTTCTTCACATGCTTTTACTAAATCATTTAATTCTAAAACTGTAAGCTCTTTGATAGCTTCAATAAATTCTGCTGTTGTTAACTTTGCCATTTTATATTACCTCCATTATAATTCGTAATTATTCATTTAAATTTTATTGATGAATACCTGTCATTCATCCATATGAAACTCGGTAATTCTTAAACTTTATACTATAAAGCCTTAGAATTACTCTTCACAATTTTAAGCCTCTGCACCCTTAGACTCTGCAATCTGGTTAATAACACGTGCAAAGTTGGATACAGGTGACTGCATACTTCCAAGTAATTTTGCAAGTAATTCTTCTCTTGATGGGATATTTGCAAGAGCAGTAATTCCATCTTTGTCATAGAAGTTGCCTTCTACAACACCTGCTTTTAACTCTAATGCCTTAGCTTCCTTAGCGAACTTGTTTAAAATTCTTGCTGGAGCAGTTGCATCAGTAGTAGAAATAGCAATAGCGTTTGGTCCGTCTAAGTAAGGACATAAGCTTTCGCAATCAGTTCCCTGGAAAGCAAAATTCATCATTGTATTCTTGTATACTTTGTAGATGATACCAGCTTCTCTCATTTCCTTACGAAGTCTTGTATCCTGCTCAACTGTAAGTCCACAGTAGTTAACGATTACTACAGACTGAGCATCTTTTACATAACCTGCAATTTCATCAACGATTGGTTTCTTAATTTCAACCTTTGCCATGAATCGTACACCTCCTAATCTTATATTTTAGCCGAATCCGGAGTTTATTCATACGCATCACATCTAATTAAGAATCCTCGCACCAAGTGCAGTCGCTTGTGACAACTACATCTTGCACGAGTGCGCATATAAAAAACCTCTCTGCCAAAAAGACAGAGAGGTAATAAGTTCATAACTGTTTACACAATTTCGAATTCATCCTCGGCAGGCAAAATGTTAGGTCTGTTCAGACACCTGCTGTCTTCGGCATGTCGCACACACGACTTAAATAGTATATAATAATAATTTTTTAATGTCAACTATTATTTTTAAAAATTATACAAGCTTAGCTGTATTAATCTTTACACCAGGTCCCATTGTAGAAGAAACAGAAAGACTCTTGATGTACTGTCCCTTTAATGAACTTGGTTTTGCTTTCATAATAGCATCCATCAGCGCCTGGAAGTTGTCTGCTAACTGATCCTCAGTAAAGGAAACTTTACCGATTGGACAATGAATAATGTTTGTCTTGTCAAGACGGTACTCGATCTTACCAGCCTTGATATCTTTAACAGCTTTTGTAACATCCATAGTAACTGTACCAGCCTTAGGGTTTGGCATCAATCCCTTAGGACCTAATACACGTCCTAAACGACCAACAACACCCATCATATCTGGTGTAGCAACTACAACATCAAAATCAAACCAACCTTCGTTCTGAATCTTTGGAATTAATTCTTCGCCACCTACGAATTCTGCACCTGCTGCTTCTGCCTCAGCTACCTTCTCGCCCTTAGCGAAAACTAATACACGAACTTCTTTACCAGTACCGTGTGGTAATACTACCGCACCACGGATCTGCTGCTCAGCGTGACGTCCGTCACAACCTGTTCTTACATGAACTTCAACAGTTTCGTCAAATTTTGCTGTAGATGCTTTCTTTACGATAGAAAGTGCATCTGCTGTTTCATACTGCACATTACGGTCTACTAATTTAGCAGCCTCTGTGTATTTCTTACCTCTTTTCATGATTAACCTCCTAGTGGTATTAACGGGGATACAAATCTATTCATCGGTGCAACCGGTTATCGGCCACACTACCCTCCCACGCGTCATACAAATTACAATTCTTATTCTGCTACTGTGATTCCCATACTCTTAGCTGTACCTTCAATCATGCTCATAGCTGCTTCGATACTAGCTGCATTTAAATCTGGCATTTTTAACTCTGCGATTTCACGAATTTTGTCTTTGGAAATAGTAGCTACTTTTGTCTTATTTGGCACACCTGAACCTGATTTCAGGTTACATGCCTTCTTTAATAATACTGCTGCAGGAGGAGTCTTTGTTACGAAGCTAAAGCTCTTATCTGCATAAACTGTGATAACTACAGGAATGATTAAATCTCCCTGATCAGCTGTTCTTGCATTGAACTCCTTTGTGAACTGCACAATATTAACACCCTTCTGACCTAAAGCAGGACCAACCGGTGGAGCTGGTGTTGCCTTTCCAGCAGGAATCTGTAATTTGATATATCCGTCTACTTTTTTTGCCATTTTTCGGCACCTCCTAAATCTGTGGTATTGGCGGGGTTATTACCCTCCCACGCACTTGCTGCCAAGTGCTTTTACTAAAGTTACATTTTTTTAACATCTGTGAAACTAATCTCAATTGGAGTTTCACGACCAAACAAGTCGACATTAATTGTGACAATCTGCTTACTGTGATTCATGGCCTGGATTACGCCTACCGTATCCTTCCATACACCGGCAGTAATTGCTACGGTATCGCCCTCTTCGAAGTCAACAACAATGTTTTCTTCCATAATTCCTAATGGACGCATTTCTTCCTCAGTAAGCGGCACCGGCTTAGACCCTGGTCCAACAAATCCGGTTACACCTCTTGTATTACGAACAACATACCATGTATCGTCATTCATAATCATGTTAATCAGGACATAACCAGGAAACATTTTCTTCTGAGCCTGCTTCTTGGCACCGTTCTTAACCTCTACAACTTCCTGCATTGGAACACGAACTTCTAAAATCTGTTCTTCAAGGTGTCTGTTTTCAATTGTCTTCTCAATATTGGCCTTAACCTTGTTCTCATACCCTGAGTAGGTATGTACTACATACCAGTTTGCCTCTGCCATATTATCACCTTTGTCCTTACTTAACTAAGAAATCAATACCATACTGGATAGCATAATCCAATATAGCAATAACCAAACTTACTACAGCTGAAATGATGACAACCGCAGTAGTCTGCTTGACAACCGTATCTTTGTCAGCCCAGCTAATTCGCTTGAACTCTGCTTTTAAACCAGCAAACCAGGATTTTTTTTCTGATTTTTTTGTTGAAGCTTCTCCCATATCGTACCTCCGGTTTGTCAAAACTACTTTGTTTCTTTGTGTAAAGTATGTCTCTTACAGAAACGGCAGTATTTCTTTGTTTCCATTCTGTCTGGATGTGTCTTCTTGTCCTTTGTCATGTTGTAATTACGCTGTTTACATTCTGTACATGCCAATGTGATCTTTGTACGCACAACTTCCACCTCGCTTTAAATTGTTTTTTTGCAATCCTAGTCTTTTCACCGCCTAAATTTAGGCATAAAAAAAAGACCTACTTCCATGTCGCTATTCAACTTTACCACATGGAAGCCGGTCTGTCAACTGTTTTTATAGATGATCAGCAATAACTATTAAAAAGCATCCCACTATACACAGAACTGCTGTATGGACTTATATAATTATTTTTTGTATTCTTATATGCAACAATTACCTTATCAAGATACTCAACCGGATCAATAATTGCACGATTGGTTACTCTCACCAGTGCATTTTTAAATCCTGTTAACTGCTCTAAGCTCTCCTTATAAGTCTCCTTATCATCCGTTGCCTGACACAGCAATGCCTGATCTACACTGAGACTGCCATCTGCATTCACCATAAGCCCCAAAGATTCTAAATCATTTCTGTAATTACGCACTACAACCGTATAATCTCTTACCAGCTTCCTACTTGCAGACTGTTCTTCACCAAACCCACGAACCTTATCTAAAAAATTATTGTATTCATCCACAAAAGTTGTAACATGATGGCTTACAGCCTCCATATCCGTAACAAAGCCAATCCGAACGGCTTCTCCCGGCTTAGAGACACCATTCAGCGTAACCTCAAAAGATTGTCCTTTGGTAAAGGTATTGGCTGGTGTCAGGTATTCCTTTCCATCCACCAGAATCACTCCATCTTTAGGGTATTCCCCAATCTCGCCAATTCCCAAATACGAAACCAGTCCCTTTTGCCTGCTTGAACGTTCATCTGATATGTCAAAATAACCCTTACCATCTTCCGGCTGTCCGGTGGACTGAGATTCAATGCAAAGGGCGCTCATTACCGTATCCCCCTGACTATATTCCACATGAGCCGTAATGCCAATCCCTGTTTTATTTATCATATTGGCAATCTTTTCCTGAAGCTTCCCATTCGTATCTTCTACTGCAACACCTACTTGAAATTCATAATCCATCCCATTCATGTGAACATCAAAAGAATACGTTCCCGGTGAAATCCCTAACTGTTCCGAAGGCACAAATGAACCTGTATTCACCTGATTAGTGGCAAGGCTCTTTACTTCCAGTGAGAACCCGCCGACTTCGTCTCCCCCTTCTTCTCCAATATACTTTGCTGTAACAACACCTTCGTCCTCCGAAACAGCCATCTTCCTGTCAAACAACCGCTCGGTGTTACCATTTGTCAATTGAGAGATAAGATTTTTTAATCCTCTGGCACTTTCTTTCAAATCCACCGCAATTCTTCGGCTGTCACTTGTATAATCAATCTTATACACAGGCGTCTCGCGATTAATTTTTACCATAGTATGATATACATTACGCAATTCGGAAGCCTTATGTGCATCAAATCTTGACTGCCCCTTTTTTAGATATGAGGTTGTATAATAATTATACACATTTTGATATAATGCATTAACTATAGCCATATAACCACTCCTCTCCTCCTTGACAGGCACATGCAGACAACTACAATATCATCCGTTCCCAGCATATATTTGCAATTCACTGCTATCAGCCTATAGTGTAGCAATAAGTAATTTGTTCGTAATACTGTCAACTTCCCTGCCAGACAGCATTGTAAATTCATGAAATATTATAGTTTTATTATATAATAAAAGTCCAGGTAATTGCAATTACCTGAACTTATTTTTTTATATCAGAAAATGAGTCCAACCTATTACATATTGGTACAATGCTAATGTAATCATTTTCTACGACCACCTTTTAGGAAAGTATTTCTATCAGTTCTTCCTTGGACATATCCGCACTTGACATACCTTCACCGGAAATTATCTGGTCCGCAAGCTGCATTTTATTTTCCTGAAGCTTGAGAATCTTCTCTTCAATGGAATTCTTCATGATTAATTTATATACAGTCACCACATTCTTCTGTCCAATACGGTGCACACGGTCAGTTGCCTGATTCTGGGCTGCCATATTCCACCATGGGTCAAAATGAATTACAATGTCAGCAGCTGTCAGATTAAGCCCCGTTCCACCAGCTTTCAACGAAATCAAAAAGACCTTGGTGTCGTCTGATTGAAAACGCTCCACCATATCTGCCCGGGCTGCCTTTGATGTAGAGCCAGTCAATGTAAAATGAGAAATCTTCTTTCCATTCAGTGCATCAGAAATCCGCTCCAGCATCGTAGTAAATTGGGAAAAAATCAAAATTTTATGTCCTGATACCACTGCATTTTCCACAATCTCCATACAAACCTCTAACTTGGCTGCTGAAGCATGATAATCTTCATATATCAGCCCCGGATCACAGCAGAGCTGGCGCAGTCTTGTGAGAGCAGCTAAAATCTGTAGTTTATTCGTCTTTACCTCTGCATCTGACTGGGAAACAATCATACTCTTTACACTTGCTGTGTATGCCTGATACAAGTTCCACTGCTCCGGTTCTGCTTTTGCGTACACCACTTCTTCTAATTTATCCGGCAAATCTTTCAGTACATCTTTCTTTAATCGGCGTAAAATAAAAGGTCGAACCATTCGCTGCAATTGTAAAATGGTTTTCTCATCCTGATTATTTACAATTGGCGATTCAAAATCCTCTTTGAATTTTGAATACTGATACAAAAGTCCCGGCATCAGATAATCAAATATACTCCACAACTCACTAAGGCGATTCTCCACCGGTGTGCCGGTTAATGCAAACCGCACTTTAGCAGAAATCAGCTTCACTGCCTTTGCCACCTGGGTATTCTGATTCTTAATGTATTGCGCTTCGTCAATAATTTCTGTGTGAAAATGCATACCCTCATATTCATCTACATCACGCTTCAGCAAGTCATAGGAAGTAATTACCACATCATATTCCTTCATATGCAAAAACGCTTCCCTACGTGCCTTGGCATTACCTGCTATGACTAAAGTCTTTAGTTCCGGGGAAAAACGTTCTAACTCATGCTCCCAGTTAAACACCAAAGAAGCCGGACAAACAATCAGACTGGTTCTATTTTCTTCCTTCATGGACAGCAGGTAAGTAATCACCTGAAGAGTTTTTCCAAGACCCATATCATCCGCAAGAATACCACCAAAGCCTAAGGTTTCTAATGTTCGAAGCCATCGGTAACCCGTCTTCTGATATTCTCTTAATATAGGTCGCAAAGACTCCGGCACCTCATAATCACTGTCTTCCACTGTCTTCATGTCACGTATGAGATTCTTAAAATAACTGTCTCTCTTGAGAATCACATTTTCTCCATTTTCACGGAACAATTTATCTAAATAGAATGCACGATATTTGCCAACCGTAATTTTCTTTTCCTGCATTTCCTTTGCCGATAAATTCAATACGTCTACCATATCTGCAAGCAAAGAAAAATTACTGTCCTCTAACTGTATAAAATCACCACTTTTTAAACGATAGTAATTTTTGCGCTTCCTGTATGCACCAAGTAAGCCCATCAGTTCATCTAACGGTAAATCACCTGTATCCACCTCTAATTCTAACAGATCACTTTTTACGGATACACCTACTGACATTTTCTTAGACTGTTGTACCTTGACTTTTTTCAACGCATCTGATACATAAACTTCGCCATATTGCTGAAGCTCCCCAATAC
Organism: Lachnospiraceae bacterium; assembly: GCA_045122835.1. Lineage (GTDB taxonomy): Bacteria > Bacillota > Clostridia > Lachnospirales > Lachnospiraceae > JBGVMW01. The sequence goes on along the minus strand of JBGVIB010000074.1, from coordinate 4,791 downwards.
CACGCTCCACTAACCGAAACAATCTGTCTTCATCCTGCATGAAATATATTTGTTCTTCCTCATCGTCCGTCTGCTCTCCCATATAGGCATTGACACACATCATGGCTTCCGTCTCTTTTCGGACATCCCGGTAATGCTTTATGGTGTCTAACTGTTTAATCATGTTGAACTGTTCTTCCCCATACACTGCCACAGGTTTACAGGTAATCATCTCTTTGTCCGGTGTATCTAAATAAAAGCGAATCAAACATTCCTCCGGCATATATTCTTCTATGCGGATATTTTTTTCCTGTATCTCACCATACTTTTCCATTACAGGCACTACCGCACCACAGAATGCAGACACATCCTTTTCCTCCAGATACATCTCCTTCCCCGGTTCTGTCGGGATATAACTTGCCAATCCCATACAATTCATTCGCATTTCTTTACTGCTCCGGTAAACCTTCCACTTCTCTCTGTCTATGTTATACAAATGTTCCCGTCCCACAAGTATAATCATAGAATCACGACGCACCAGGACTCCTTTTCCTACCTTTTGAAAATAAAATCTGAATTTAAAATCCTGTTCCTCTACAGAGTAGGAAAGACCTTTATCGTATGGTGTCTGCAAGTCAACGGTTCTTCCTAAAAGCAATTTAAACAACTGGTCTGTATTACTCTCCGAAAGTGTAATCTCTCTTAATTTCTCCGATCCATAATAATGACCAGTATCCACCATAGCTTCAAACTGTTCTATATATCTCATGATAAATTCATATAATGGCTGACTGTCCTCTGTAAAAATACCATCGTCATGTACGATCTCTAAATCTTTTCCATAACGAACGGTACTTTTATAGCGACAAGCCTCAGCAAATGACACTAAATCCTTAATGACATACAATTTTTTACTGCCAATTTTAAAATCTACTTTTGCGCCATCTTCCTTCAATATGATCCTTGGGACGAGACGAATCGTTCCTAAATCCCGCCTTGTCATTACATTCTGCAAACCATGATAAGAAATATTGCGGATAAGCTGCTGTGCCGCTCTTGAAGTAGGACGGACAATTTCCCCGTTCTTTCTCATATAACTAAAGCGATACAGTGCCGCACCACCATGACGGCAAAGCCCCCAACTTCCCACCTGACAATCGCAATTACATGTCAGTAATCTATCATCTTCATCTATTGTCACATTTACTTTGTATGGCTTCCGGTTATCGTACACAACTGCATGAATCTGGGTGGTCTCCTCATGCCCCCAATAAGATTGTCCGGCTGACACCTCTAGTTCTGTCACCAGATTATTTGTATATAATCTCTTTGCCTTACTGGCGTCCCCATATGTTCTTTCATATCTTTTTATATATTCATCATTGATTGCCATTTTCATGTTCCTCTCACGTTCACCATGACAGGCAAAAATCCATTCCTAAATATACAGCACAGTCAAGCCAAAAATGAATGATCCAGTACACTAAAAACTCACCTGCAGTGATGGATTTTTGCTTGCACAGTTATTTAATTTCTAAGTTCTCCACAAACACCGGAAGCTTCTCTTTAAACAATTCATAAATCACAGCTGTCACTTCTCGCATCTGGGGATGTGCACCGCCAGCTAAACGAAGACGGATAAAATGTCTCCACTCTCTGAGGTTCATTGTCATTACAATTTCTGTCTTTAGGGAATTTGGTAAAATAGAACGTGCCTCCTGTGGTGTTGCACCGGCTTCTAACATTTCAAAATATTTCTTTTCTGCATATTCCATGGCTTCATTCCAGATGCGGTACTTCTCCTTATCACGTTCAGTATTTAAGTCATAGGAAAAGCCTGTTGCAATATCAATCACTGATATCTGATTTCCAAATTTTTCATTGGAATAATTGCAATATCTGGTGCTCTCCTGAGAATAGCTTGCTACACGGTGACGAACAATTTCATGGGTGACACCACGGTCACATGTAATGCGTAAAGTAACATTTTCATGTTCGATCACTGACTCGTGCCCACGCTTTAAAATATTGCGGATAAATGTCTCTGCAGAATCTTCTGTGATCCTGTCTTCGCTTTTGTAACATACACGGCCGATTTTTTCTAATTTTTTTAATATATCTTCATAGGAATTCATGGATATAACTTCTACTTCTGGTTTTACAACTAACATAATGGAATCCTTTCTGAAACTCTGTATTTTCTATTGTTAAAAATGCAATTCACTATCTTACTATTGCACAATCCACTTTATTGTAACCGAGAGAGTATATTCTGTCAATTTTCTTAACACCCACACTCTAGGCGTGTTTGAAAATTCACTGTGACTATACTTTTTTTATGCGTTCTAATAGTTCCCGAACCCGGATTTCATAGGTGTGATATTTCTTCACCTTCTCATATCCGTTCCCTGCTATTTTCTTCCGTTGCTCCTCATGAGCAAGGTAATATGCACATTTGTCAGCAAGTTCTTCCATGCTGCTGTAGGTTTCCAAATCATGACCTGGTTCGAAATGCTCTGACAACTCTGTCTGGTAGTTGGAAATGAGAAAGCCACCACATCCTAAAATGTCCCATACACGTTGGGATATCCCTGTCTTTATGGATTTTGCTGTTGGATTTAAGTTAATTTTGCTGCAACGGAAAATCTTTGGCATCTGGTATCTGGATTCTGCACTGCCACGATAAATGATATTAGGAAGCCCGGAACTGTCGCTTTGTGTATAAAAATGCACAGAAAATTTCTCTGCCAGCACATTTAATATCCGGATTCTTTCCTGCTCTGATATTTTTATGCCTAAGTATTCATCTGCAATAAATTGTGCCGGCTGAATCTCGTAGTCCTCCGGCAGACTCTCCCAACTGACATATTCCTGAAATTCTGTAATGATATCTTCTGTCAGACGTTCAGCCAGAAAATTTTGCCCATATACCTTTTGCTGCTCATCCATTAGTTCTTCTAAAAACCTGCGAAGATGTGGTGACATATTTTTTATCTGGTTGTAGGGACATTTTTCCGTATACAAGGAACCTACAAAGGAAATATCCCCTCCGTATTTTACCCGTTCTGCATTAGTAATCTGCGCACAGGCCGTGTCCCAGTGATTTACGTTAACAGCTAATGGCAAATGAAAAATATTGCCCGGATTTTTCTGATAATACTGTTCATACAATGCCCTGTCGAAGATAAAAATCCGATTGTATTCTCCTTTCACCGCTTCCGAATACATAGTAACAACAGGACTGTCCACCAGCCAACAAACATATGGAATTTTCAATACATTACATAATTTTGAAATAATCGGAATAAAATTGACAGAGAATACAAATTCAAAGGCATCTTCAAGAATCGCTTGTGATAGATTTTTCACATATGCAACATCATAATCCAGACTTTCAATTTCTTCATTAAATTGTATTACTTCATAACCATTTTTTTGAAATGCTTCTATAATATCCGGTTCACAGATACTTTGATAGCGACAGATTAAAATACGTTTATTCTGCATGGCATTACAAAGCCTCCCGTTAAGTTTCCTTTATTGGTAACACTATTAGCAACCATTATCTCATATGTGCAAATTGGTAACTATTCAGCGCAGTCCTGTCCTAAATAATTACGCAAATTACACTTTATATAATAAGTACCCATCTACAATTACACATATGAGTTAAAATATACTGAAGATTTACAAAATTATAGCGATTTGAGCAAGGTTGTCATACGAGTTCTTTTCCATTCTTCCTTTTCTAACTGTCTCATATGATCTTTGAAATAAATCCAGTTAATACGGTATTCGGTATCCATAAAATGTTCAATTTCCTTCCAATGTGGCAATACTTTCATCATATATACCTTGTCAAAGATTTCTTTATCATATTCAGCATTGCCGATAAACTGACTCATACCCTCTGCCTCATCTAACTTTCCCATTGCTAATAAGTCAAGACATGCTCTAATATGATTGGCCACACATACCTTATCTTTATGTTCTGGAATATGAACATTATATTCAATTCCATAATCACCAAAAAACATTTCACTGCTTTCCACAAAATTTACAGTTTTCCAGTCTACTTCAGGTATCTTGGGAACTCCATTGGTATCTAATGAACATGGCACATGTAATGCATGTATTCCTGTTAAATACAACATAATTCTCCCCCCTTGTCTGATCACATATCCATCTGCTTTCGATCAAATTTCAACACCTATTTTATCTAATAGTATCAATATACTATTGTATCGTCAAGTAAAATTTAATCTAATTCGTAACGTTTTAGTCCCCATAAGTCCCCATGAATTACATTCTTAATGACAAGCTAATGAAAAGCTACTTAATGCCACTTTTATGCCACTTTTATGCCACTTTTCTTTATGTTTTTTGGGGAATGGCATCCTTTTTGGATGGCTGATTGTCTGATTCATCTCGTGTGCTAACTTTATTATTTTTTCCGAGTCATTTTTGCATGCTAAATATTCTACCAGCAGACGAACATCTGACGTGAAACGTTCCCTCACTTCCAGTAACAGCTTGCCCATGTGCACATAATTCATCTGATAATTTTGAATAAAAGGCAATGCTTCCTGCTTCAGTTCTTCGGGAATGTCCAGCATACCATACATATCCTTTGGAGCATCCCATTCCTTTTGTCCATAATACGCCACTAACGTAATTCTTTTTTCAATACTATTTATTAATCCTCATTTATGGATAATATTACTAAAAAGCCACTACAATTGTTGCAATGGCTTTTTAGTAGAAATCTAATCTCATAGATTCAGCATTAATTACCCATTAAAATAATTTCCT
>JBGVIB010000073.1:0-10425 GCA_045122835.1 Lachnospiraceae bacterium | reverse complement strand
TGCGTGTTTAAAAATCATATATCATCGTAATAATTCGGATTCTCACTCATTTTATTGACAAAATCATATATACTTTCAGCAACTTTATCTACAAAATAAATGCCTTCTTCCACACCATCTTCTAAATTTATGGTCATATGACAATTGGTATCCACTTCAAAGAAAACAAATATTTTTAACATTATGTATCCCTTTCATTTCATTCTTCATTAGCAAAATGCCCAATTGGATTCATACCTGCAAAAAAACTTCCCTTAAATTCTGCTCATTATATTGCATTCAAAATACCATTGTTACTATCTACCAGATATATCCGTCCGAATCAAAGTTATAGTCCTTATCAAATTCCTCATAATACTCCATAGCTTCCTGACGTTCCTGGTTGGCTTTTGATTGTTTTTCCTGCAAAGCTTTTTTTACATTATCTTCAAATTCGTCTTCTGCCTCTTTCTGATTGTTGTCTTCTTCCTTTTTCTCCTCTTCTTCTGGATCAGAGGCCGGCTCTGACTGATTTTCTAACTGTTCAATCATCGCTTCAATTTCTTCTTTTAACTGCTCTGCTGTCTCGCTGTGACCATCTCCATTTTCTGTAGCACAATCTTCTTCTAACAGTACATCCCTTGCTCCTTTTAAAATTTCTAAAGATGTATCCACATTCTCTGGAGCTGCATACTCTTCATCCATGGTTCCAAGAATAGCAAGGGACAGATTTATTCGAATAGAACACTCCTTATCCTTTGGTGGATTAAGCTCTAGTGCTTCCTTATAGGATGTAATCGCATCCTCGAATCTGTTATTTTTATAATAAATGTTACCTTGATTATAGTGTGGGACATAAGGCTCAAGCCAATTATATACTAAGAGCGGCTTTGTATTTACCGAATAGTTATTCTGATGATAACAATATATAACAACTGCGTTATAGATATAATTGAAAGCCTGTTTACCACAAACCAGTAACATTATGATATATACGCCTATTAAAATCTTTTTCTTCACGTTACATGCTTTCCCTTCTCTAATTTTACTTTTACTAAGGCGGTTAAATATGAATATAAAGTGTAAAGAATAAATTATTATTTTAACTATGTGTTACATTCATAGTTAATTACAAAAATTCAATCGAAGTTTGCTTTGATTTACAAAAAACATCTATGATGATGGATTTTTTTTTTGCAACCGCTTCGTTCTTACACAGTCTATGTTGTATGGTTCTATCCTAAATAACTACCTTTTCTTTTTATAAAAAATGAAATCCACAATCAGCACCAACACTAATGGAAGCACAAACAGATAATAAATATCCACATAGCCTTCCTTGGACTCCATATCTTCTGTGACATCCAGATCATTCACCTTTTCCTGCAAATCCTTAATAGTACTATTGATTTCATTCTGGCTTGTCATGTGAACATACTGGATGCCAAAATCAGACGCAATATTCTTTAAGTTATCTTCATCAATCTTAGACAATGCTAATTGCTCGTCATAATTATCATCATAATAGTGGAGATATTCTGCCTCTGACTCGTCCTCATAATACTCCACTGTCTTCATGGGACCACCAGTTTCCGTTCCATATCCTAAAACTGCCCCATCATCTACATACTTGTCAAGTCCCTTATAGGACTTCAATTCTTCACTATTCATCACTTCGCCATCGCTAATAAAAAACAGTATTTTGTAATTTTCCCGCTCATCATCAAGCATCTTTTCCATTGCACCCATTACCTCATTTAAAGAAGTTCCCTGTGCATGATACTTAGGCTGACCATGAAGCAAACTAATGGTCTCGGCCGTCATATTGGCATCCACGGTGTATGGAATCTTCCTTTCCACGGAATCACCAAATGTTACCACGGAAAAGGATGCCCCTGGAAATTGCTCTGTAATATACTCACAATCCGCTTTCACAGCGTCCATTCGCCTGCCGCCACCATTGTAATCCTCTGCAAGCATGCTGATGGTATTGTCTACCACAAACAACACATCCACATTAGGCATCAATGTTGGCACATCACCACCGCGAACCATGATTCGCATATTAATGACAAATAGTAAAATTACAATTAAAATTTGTCTTATCATATTTGCTTTGCCTTTTCTCTTTAAAAACAAAAAGAAAACACATATAATTACCATAACCCATATTGGGATAATTGGATTTATTATCATAGCTTAACCTTTCTACACAACAGAAAATATATACCCACACATACCAACAACCATGCAAACAATGCTTTCGGCTGGTCTATAATCTGAGTCTCTGTCTGCTCCATTGCAGAAGTAGTAGTCTTCTTAATATCAGCAATCAACTGGTCATAAGCCTTCGAAGATGTACTTTTGTAGTATCCACCATTAGTACTCTCAATGGCACGTTTGAATACACTTTCATCTGTCACCTTTTTCGGAGCAATGGCAAAAACCTTTACATCATTTTTCTTGCAAAGTCCCGCTGCCTCCTCTAAAGTCACATAAGGTTCACCATTCAATTCGTTGTCTGTTGTAAATATAATCATTCTCGAGCGTTCCTTATTGGTTTCCAAATCTGGAAAACTATACAGGCAGGATGCCAGACCATCACCAATAAAGGAACTGCCTTCCTCTGCCAGTGTTCCCTCGTACTTATAATAGAAAGTGCTCCAGTCCATGTCATCGGAAAAATAATCAAAATCCAAGTCGCTTCTCTTAATGCTGTCCTCAAAGGCAATCTTCAAGGAATCCAATGTTTCAAGAACATACTCATAATCTGTTGTAAGAGGAACAAGCAGAACAGATTGTCCGTTGAATATGGTAATACCAAACCGTTCACCATTTAATTCCCTGACAACACTTTTTAGTTCATCACAAATATTAAGATTCAGTTCATCAACAGAATCGGAAATGTCCATACAGAGAAAAATATCCCGGTTACGAATCTCAGGATTTATGGTATCTATCTTCGCTGGTCTTGACAGCAGAACCCATCCAATAGCAATGGCCATAAGCAACGCAAGCATAGCTATGCCTGACAAAATCTTATATTCCTTATATAATTTTTTATATTGTTCCGTCTCTTCAATGAGACTGGTATGGGCTACCCTTTTACCATTTTTATATGTACTTTTCTTTTTAAAAGGAATCAGGCACAAAACAATCATAACAGGCACACCAATATACAAAACCCATGGAAAAACTAATGCCATTCCTTTATTACCATCCTTGCTTTATTCATTGTATCGTAAATACTACCTTTCTTATCCACAGAAAACTCCGGTGCATAACATTCTTTAATCAATGCATAGAGGTCCGGCATATTAAAATGTTCAATTTCTTCTAATGTATGATGATGTACTTTAACGCCGGTAATCTCATATACAAAATGTCTTACAATCCTGCTTAATTCCTGATACGCTTTTCGGTTTGACACCTTACCACTGCGACACTTTGCCTCTAAGTCATTGATAAGGGCACAATACTTCTCTTTCATCCGGTTACTGAGTATTGGTTTCGGAACAGGTTCAGGCATTGTGTCGACCGGCTTGCAGGATTTCTTTTTAGATATAAAAATAACAAACCCTATTACTCCTATTATCACTAGCAATGCTATCCCTAAAACAACTGGCCAAACAGAATAGGAAAACATATCCTGTAATTCAATGGTTATTTGCATATCTATGCCCCTCCAACAATTCTATTATTCGATCCACCATGTCTTCTTCACTGTCAATCCGCGTGTTTACCATTCGATACTGTAATAACTTATCCTTAATTTCTTTGTCCAACTTTTGCTTTGCCTCTTGCTCTATACGAATCAGCTTTTTGTTCCTTGTAATAAACTCTGGAATATAAAAATCCTTATCCAGGCTATATGCTGTTCCATCCGTATAATCCGCATCCCCTATCTGGACATATAAAACATCATGTCTGGTTACCAGTTTTTTTAATGTACTCTCACTAACATCCCGTATTCCTATAGCGTCACTAATGATAAACACAACCATCTTCCGGTTGATATTCTTAACAATGTATTCCAGACTCTTTTCCAAATCCGATTCATTTTCTTCGAAATTTTCTTTGTCGTAACTAGTAAGGATGCGTTCAATATTATGCATTCCTGTTCTAAGCTGATGATACTGGATATACCCTTTGCGGCACCAAATGGCACCTACATTATCACCATTTTTAGCAGCAAGATAACCAACAATACCGCCTACATTTAATGCCAAATCCTTTTTTATTTCCATATTTTTGGTATGAGCGGTCATTTTCTTTCCAGTATCAAACACAATCATAATGTTATGTTTCTTCTCAGCAATATAGCGTTTTACAAGCATTTTTCCACTTCTTGAAGATGCTTTCCAGTCGATGTCACGGATACTGTCCCCTGGATTATACTCACGTAAATTTTCAAAATCCAGACCATTTCCCTGATAAACGGACTTATAGGATCCGTCAAAGAGATTGGTACTCTTCTTACTTGCATATATATTCACTTTTGCTCTGATTTTCGTCACATAATTCATTATCATGGTGTCTGTATTGCTCCTATAATTGCATCAATTATCTGTTCCTCAGTCACCCCATCCGCTACTGCCGCATAATTCAAGGTGATTCGATGCCTTAATACACTGTGAACTAACACTTTCACATCCTCTGGTGTAACATAATTTCTACAACGCATCAATGCTACTGCCTTTGAAACATCCATCAATGCAATTGCACCTCTGGTGCTTGCCCCCATGGTGATATATTCTGCCAACTGTGGGGAAATAAACTTTGAAGGATATCTGGTGGCATTAATAATTGCTATAATATATCTCTTAATGGCATTATCTATGTAGACTCTCTTTGTCAGTCTCTGCAAATATAATATGTCCACTAATTCTGCAACGGGTTGGTGAGTTGTAAATACCTCATTCTCAATGCGGTTTAAGATCTCAAATTCCTGATCTGGATTTGGGTAGGTCAACTTTTCCTTTAATAAGAAACGGTCTAACTGGGCTTCTGCCAGCATGTAAGTTCCTTCCTGCTCAATTGGATTCTGGGTTGCGATTACCGTAAAAATATCCGGCATAGGATACACCATTCCTCCAATGGTAACCTGCTGTTCCTGCATGACCTCTAACATGGCACTTTGTGTCTTGGCGCTAGAACGGTTAATCTCATCCAATAACACAAAGTTAGCATGGACAGGTCCTAACTTTGTTTCAAATGCATTTGTTTTGTAGTTCAGAATCTGTGTCCCAATAATATCACTTGGCAGTAAGTCTGGTGTACACTGAATTCTTGAAAAGGAACCATTAACCGCTTCTGTGATAGTCTTCGCTGCAGTTGTCTTCGCTAGTCCGGGAACTGACTCTAATAAAATGTGCCCATTACATAAGATAGCTGTCAATAGTGACATACCAAGTCGTTCCTGCCCTACCATTTTCCCATAATAATAGGTGCTGATTTTATTAAAAATATCTTTTGCCCTATCTATTTCTTGGTGAGTGATTTTTATGTTATTTTCCATGTTATTCATATTCCTCCTTGACAATTGCAACTTCTTTTGTTATATTTTATACATTTTCAAATCTATGAAGTTACCTTATTCATTATCTCTAATTTTATATAAGAAATCAAGGAGACGTTTTTACTAATAATTATTATACAATTCATCTGCATTTTTTCGAAATATTCATTTTTAAGTTTCTTATTACTTCCCCTTGCCATATGCCCCCATGTGTATTTTATCGAGAAATCGTAACATAAAAACTGTTTATTGTCCACTTGAGAATCCATTCAAAATTAATCCTATCCTTAATATTACTCCCCTATATAGTTTATGGAATGCTACCTAAGTATTCTTATTGTATATGTAATAATCTCTAATATTGCAACAGCACTTCCCACCTTAAAAAGAATACTATTCACCAAGCCTTGAGCGAGGCATAACCCAAGAGAAACTCCTCCCTTTAATGGATACAAAAGTCTTACTTTCTTCTTATTGAATATATCTATTACCAAATGGGATATAAATCCCACTGCAAAATAAATCACTGCTTTCACCCATACCAGCCCAATTGCAGTACACAAAAGAAACAGCGCTAATAAAGAATGCATAAAAGACCTGTGTGGCTGTTCCTTGCCAAAGGCACAAATACCTATGAACAGAAATACGCCAGCTATGATACGCCCATAACCGCTGTTTCGTACCACTTTATTAATAATTCCTGTACTAAAAAAGTAATCCAGCACTAACACTGCTAATACAACAATAACAGAAAATATTGTTATTTTATCTGCTTCATGATGGGACTCTGATGTTCCCACATCTATATCACTAATCAAGGCACCTAAAGTACCTCCTCCAACAGCCAGTATCAATTCTGGGATATTTGTAGGCTGCGTTATTGCTATCGTTGCAGCCATACCTACTACCATATGTGTTTTTCCTAACAAAGTAACCCGCCACTCAGAATATATGTAATTATATTCACAAATTTTTGTATATTTTCTGAGCGGACTCTCCTTTCTTTAAATTTTCGTTAGGCGTTTGCGAAACGCAACAAGCCGCATAGATACATCATATTTTTGTCACAAAATAAAATGTTCCTAAAATTGAAATCCATTTCTGATAGAGCAAAGCAGGTAACACAAAATCCTCACACCTCTGCGTTACCTGCTTTGTTTCTTAATTCTGCCCTAACATATTCTCCACAAATATGCCATAACCTCTTGTAGAATCCTGAACAAATACATGGGTGACAGCTCCAACCAGTTTATTATTCTGAATGATTGGCGAGCCACTCATTCCCTGTACAATACCACCAGTCTTCTCTAATAACTCCTCATCTGTAATGCGAATCACAATTCCTTTATTTACCGCATCACTATTTAATTCCACACGTTCTATATAAGCGTCATAATCCTTAACTTCACCATCCACTGAGCAGCGAACTAGCGCTGACCCTACTTCAATATTCTGCTTTAATCCTACTTCTATTGGTTCATATTGCAATTGGCTGATAAGTGTGTTATTGGCAGTTCCATATATACCACATTCACTATTTACTTCAATATCTCCACGCTCTAATTCATCACTGTACCGAATGACACCTGTTAATTCTCCCGGCTCTCCAGCCTTACCTTTAACAACATCAATAATCTGGGTGTCATAGAGAGAACCTTCAGCTAATTCCATTAATGTGCCTGTATCAATATCACTGATTCCGTGCCCCAGTGCTCCAAATTCTCCATCTAACGTCACATATGTCAAAGTTCCTATGCCCTGAATGTTATCCCGGACCCAGATTCCTAGCTTACGTTCACCTATGGGATCTACAATTACTGGTGTCTTTACTTCAATTATCTCTCCATTTCGTCTTAGTTTTAAGACAATATCAGTATCCATGACTTCTTTTACAGCTTCCTGCAAGCCCTCTTTGTCTTCCACTTCTTCACCATTTACTGCCACGATGTAATCTCCTGATTGTACAATTCCTCTGGCTGGTTCTGCTTCTGTTCCATCTGCTCCTTTGACTTTGCCGGAACCAATAACCAGTACTCCGTTTGTCTCCATATAAATACCAATAGGATCCCCGCATGGTATTACCTTCTGACCTTCTACAATCTCGAGAGTTACTTCTTTTAAATCAAAGATACCAAATAACTTACAGTTCATTTTATAGCAGCCAGTAGTACCAGTTTTAAGGGTGCAGGGCTGCTGCAAATCTACGGTTACGGCTCCATCTGGAATATTCGACTCGCCCTCAGTGGATGCTTCTGTCGATTCCTGATAAATAGATGCCTGAACAGGAAGATTCAAATTCAAGTTCTGTTCTTCCTGCTCGATTAGCTTTATCCTGTCCGGCAATGCCTTCTCCACTGCATATTTTGTATACCAGCAAGTCAATGCGATAGATACACAAAGAAAGCACCACAGGAATTTTCGATAGTTTTTTCTCACTGCAAACACCTTTCTTTCCTGTTATATTCTTAAGTACAATTGCATTTCCATGAAAGTTCAAGATGGATATAACTTCTTGATTGCATTTTCACAATACTAGTATGTCTTCCTTTGGTTTATTTCACACTGCTTATTTTTTGTATCTACTGTTAATTATTGTTGTGGGAATGTTGATTTGAATTGTTATGATTCCTGTATGTATAGCCGCACCAAACTTTATACATAGTACATCTATCTTTTTAAACCATGTTTATCATTTTTATGTATTAATATAACTTCTTCTAAATAACTAGACTGAATTACTTGTCTATTTCTCCCAGTGCACATGTTCAAAAGCAACAGTATAGCTCGACGCCTGCGGTTTTTACATGCACCCTGAAAGAAATATATTTATGCAATTTTACACTTCTTCGTATCTGCAAGCTGTTTCATCTCTTTAGCACTAACCATAACGGTATCCGTAATCTCAGCACCACCTAGCATTCTTGCTAATTCTTTGCAGGAATCTTCCAGTGACAAGCCTTCAATAGTGGTTCTTGTCTGCCCCTGTTCGTAGGATTTTTCAACCAGAAAATGTGCATCTGCCATAGCTGCAATCTGCGGAAGATGGGTAATGCATAAAAGTTGATGCTTCTGTCCGATTAATGCCATTTTCTCTGATACTTTCTGAGCTGTTCTTCCACTAATTCCGGTATCAATCTCATCAAAAATTAAAGTTCCTATATCTTCTCTGTCTGCTAATACCGTCTTAATAGCCAACATGATTCTCGATAACTCACCACCAGATGCTACTTTTTCTAATGGTTTTAAAGGCTCTCCTAAATTCATAGACACCATAAATTCTGCTTCTTCAGCACCGTTAGCAGTAATTTCATGTAAGGGATGAAATACAATATCAAATTCCGTATTCAGGAAATTCAAATCCTGCATATGCTTACGTACTTCTGATGCAAACACACTTGCTTCTTTCTTTCGAATAGTAGTCATCTGCTCTGCGATTCCACAAATCTTCTCCTTCTGCACCTCTAACTGTTGTCTTAATCCTGCTACTACGCTGTCATAATCTTCATAACGCTGTAGTTCTTCTTCTTTTTCTTTTCCATAAGCAAGAATCTGCTCAATGGTCTTACCATATTTTGCCTTTAAGCGGTTGATTTCATCCAGACGATTCTCTACTACAAAGTATTCCTCCTGTGAGAAATCTAATTCACTCATATAATTAGAAAGTTCTCTGTTAAAATCATTTAACAAACCATCAATATCACGTAATTGGGCAGTCTTTTCCTCAAGTATGTCATCTAATTCTGCCACAGCTTCTAACTGCTTTAAAGCAAGTCCAATTTGCTCGCCAGCTGCATTGTCACACTCGTATCCTGTCACACTGTAAACCTTAGATAAGGTATCTGCAATGCGTCTGCCAGCATTCATTTTTCGATACTGCTTCTCCAATTCTTCGTCTTCTCCCAGGCGAAGTCCTGCCTCTTGTATCTCTTTGCACTCAAATTCAGCAAATGCTATCTCACGATTTCTGGTCTCCTCATCTGTCTCAAAGTCAGCCAGCTCCTTCTCTAATTCCTTATAACATTTAAATTCTGCCTGCAAGGAAGCTTTCACTTCCGTTAACGGTCCATTTGCAAAATCATCCAGAAAATCCATATGTTTCTTTCGATCCATCAGATTGCGGTATTCGTGCTGACCATAAATATCAATAAAATATCCAGCCAATTCCTGCATCAGTCTGGCACTTACCGTTTCACCATTAATTTTTTTAATGCTTCTACCACCAATAATCTTTCTTGTAAATACTACCTGGTTATCTTCCACAATAATCCCTTTGTCCTGGATAATTTCTAATTGTCTGTCAGAATCAATATGAAATACAAGCTCTACCAGTGCATAGTCGGCTCCTTCTCGCAACATACTTTTTTCAATCTTACCTCCAAGTGCCATATGAATAGAATCAATCAATATAGACTTACCAGCACCAGTTTCACCGGATAATATATTCAAACCATTTTTAAAATCAATATCTGCTTCCTCTATTAATGCCAAATTTTTCACATGAAGATTCACTAACATAAATAACACCCCTTTACTGTGTATCGAACTCTTGTTTGTTGCATTCAGTTTATCATATGAACATTCGTTTGTCTATAGTAAAAACAAACAAATATTCGGAGTGTTAAAATTATTTATAAGTTTATTTTGTGCAATATGTCAAAATCATATATACCCGAAAATTCTGGTTTGTGGGTCTAGTCATAGTCTCTACCCGGACGGTTAGTATAGGTTGTTCGGATTGTCTAATCATATGGGTAAACCGTCCGGCTGAAAGAGGGGATGTAGCTTGCTGTCAGAGTCTAGGAATTTAGCTGTAAGTGGTTCTAAGGACGGGGATTGTTGCTAAAAACGAAGTTCGAAAATGACGAAAGTGAGCGTAATTTTCGAACTTAACGCATCAATCCCCGTCCTAAGAACCACTAAACATCTAA
>JBGVIB010000072.1:0-27875 GCA_045122835.1 Lachnospiraceae bacterium | reverse complement strand
TGCGTTAAGTTCGAAAATTACGCTCACTTTCGTCATTTTCGAACTTGGTTTTTAGCAACAATCCCCGTCCTTAGAACCACTTACAGCTAAATTCCTAGCCTCTGACAGCAAGCTACATCCCCTCTTTCAGCCGGACGGTTTACCCATATGATTAGACAATCCGAACAACCTGCACTAACCGTCCGGGTAGCCACTATGATTCAGCAATCACCCCTACAAACCAGAATTTGAAGTTATTTCCTAGCCGGAACCATAATCATCCACTCCTCCCCATTAAGCATTGCACCAAAGTAATACACTGGCTGGAAATACCCCTTCGTATCACGGCAATATCCAAGAGAGACCTCCTCAATCACCAGACTTTTAATCGGATCCAGTGTGTAGTAATACATAAACTTCCCATCCAGTATTCTCTGGTAGGCTTTCTGTTCAGAAATTATCTCCACCTCCCGCAACGGCTCATAGGCAATCAATTGATTATTAAAACTATACACCTGTCCATTTTCTACAATATTACAGGTGAACCACCCATCAACATAAGAGTCCTCTGCCTTAGTCAGATTTATTTTAAACCGGTACAAACCATTTTCCTGCTCACTGAACTCTGCCAGTTCCAAATAAGGAATGTTAAATTTATCTAGTGCTTTTTCTATTTCCTCTCTGGTAAGTCCCACAGCACCCTCACTTTCCAGCAATTCATAATCTGTAAAATGCCCCAGCAAGCTGCTGTAATCCACCCACACACTATATCTGTCATCCTTAGAATAATAAACGACTGTTTCTGAATAGTACAGAGTCCTCTCATCATCAATTTCTGCACCCACAGAATTCAGATAACTTTGAGCTACAGCCCTTGTGTCTTCTTTTGTGCCTACATTAGAGCAATACACCCATGACATATCAGCCGATTCTGTCAAGTCTGTTTTTAACTCTACCGATGCCTTCGATAAATCAACACGATAAGTATAATCAGCCAGATTACCAAATTCCTGTCTGTCATAGGAAATAAAAATCACGCAAAATACACTAACAACTACAACCAATGGTACTTGTGCCACAACAACCTTATATAACGCTGTTTTTTCTTTTTGGGCAATACGCTCTGCCATGTAACGAAGCAGCACATATATGCCATAACCAATCATGGTACCTAACGTATTATCCAAAATATCATCTGCTTCAAAGATACCCTGCTTTCCAAGTAACTGGATTCCTTCTATTAATAATGTCATTCCAAGACCAGTTAATGTAACTTTTAAGAATGACCGAATCTTTGGAAACATTAGTGGAACCAGAAAACCAATCGGCACAAACATTAAAATATTTAAAATAATATTGCGCCACTCCACTACAGAGCAGGTATTCCACGCATTTCGATAGGAGTAAAACAGATATGGGCAAAAGTTGTTACCGCCATAATTTCCTCTCAGCAAAGTTGCTCCTGCCACCACAATAAGATAAAAAAACAATACTGCATAGCCAATTAATTTTCTTTTTGCCATCTGTTTTTCTCCATGAAGACATTTTTTATAAATAAAATAGCCTACCGCCAGCGCTACTATCAGTACCGCAGCACCCACAATCCCCAACACAAAATATTCTTTTGCCAGGCTGAACAGTTCTTCTATTCTCATATTCTAATTTCCTTTCTTGTGACTTCTAAAATATGTTTGAAAATTGCATCCATATTGACGAGCAAAAATCCAATATACTAAATTCACTGGTTTTTCACAATTTTTATTTCATATTTGGGGCGGTGCAATCGCTTATCCGGTTCAGGAAGAATTTTTGTGTTACGAAAAACACTGCATAGCAATCCCATGTAAATTCCATCTGTGACTGTATTTGCCAATCCATAGCTCAAAAATGGCATAGAAACCGTAAATCGTGGTACTATTCCGAAGTTACTGGCAACACACAGAACTATTCGTATTAGCAGACAGACACTGCACACCAGACCGATTCCGTATCCTAGTCTGTTTTTCTGCTTCATAGACATGTGAAATGATTTCACCATCAAACCCACATACAACAAGAGAACAAACACACCGGCAAATATGCCAAAATAAGAGAAAATACTATTTACCATATAATCGGTATGAAGTGCCCACGGAAGAACCATGAACAATTCCTGATTACCCCATATGGTAAAATTCTGGTTCCATTCCTGTATGAGCGATGAAACATATCCTACACTTTCTCCGTATTCTTCCAACTGAAAAAATGCATATATTTTATCTGCTACATAGGAATCAGTTCCCATAATGCTGCCTGCTATAAGCAATGCAAAAAGCATAGTAGGAAGCCACAAAATCAAAAGATATTTCACCCTTGCGATTATAGGTGCTTTCTTCTCATATATGCCACATGCAATCATGATGGATATTACCACATGAATAGTAAGAACTGCTTCAAACGCGCCTGCCAACCGTCTTTCCGACCAGCATATATTCCAGAAAAAACCGCCCCAGACCCAAAGCATTGTCTGAACAATTCCCCTGATTCCCGTTTCTCTTCTTTTATAAAAAATGCAGATAACAAGAATGGGAAAAGAAAGCATCAAGTAATACCCTGCCATTAATCGCTTCCCCCATTCCATATTTTGACTGGCAAACCACACTGCCAACATCCACGCTCCGGTAAGCCAACCCGAATACCGGACAAAAAAGGAATAGTCCACATGCAGCATCAGTAATACAATCATCATGGATACTATATGATAGCAGACAGTCTTTATCTGATAATCTCCCTGTATCTCCGTTATAGAAAAAATAATGAACTGCATCAGTGTTCCAAGCACAGACAAAATCACAAACACACTTAACATACCATAGGGCATCTCCGGCTTATGTAAACGATTCAGTTCGTAACCTGTCTTTACCGGATCGCCCATCTGACGGATGGACTCTGCTTCCGCCGCCTCCTCGCTCATGCCCATTTCTTTATATGCTTCCATCTGTTCTGACACATGATTGCTCAGTTCCCGTTCTATCAGCTTTTTTGCTCTTTTATTGGAAATCTGCTCCTGCACTACGGCAAGATATTCTGCCACATTCATTACTCCTACCTCACACCATTGCCAGAACGTTAGAAACTGCACCGGCATATACATTCCATTCTTCTTTTTTCTCTTTCAATATCTTCTTTCCCGCTTTTGTGATGTGATAATATTTGCGAAGCTTTCCGCTGCTTTCATCCTCATAGGAAGTAACCAGACCTTTTGCTTCCAATCCGTGGAGCAAAGGATATAAACTCCCTGCCTTAAGTTCAAAGACATCATTAGAGCGATGGCGAAGTGTTTCTATCATTTCATAGCCATACATGTCTCTCTCCTCTAACAGGCGTAAAATTAACATGTTCAGACTGCCTTGTATTAAATTTTTATCCATAACCACAGCTCTCCTTTTTTCAAATTTACTTTTCTTACAATCATTTAAATACATTCATACCTACAATAATTCATTTTGCCTGTCATCACTATGTTTTCATATAGACTTTGTAATGCATGACATACAATTTTATATTATTGGGGTTCTGAATAGATTTATATATAGATAGTCTATATAAATTATATATAGGCTATCTTTATATGTCAAGCACAATTCTTGCACACTTTGCTGCCTGTTATTTACGCCAGTATATAAAAATACAGCCACCTAATGTTTCCACTAAGCAGCCGTATCTCTATTTTCCTTACAATATCTAATTACTGCAACTTCTTAATAATTACTAAACTCCTTCATTTCCTAATGCCCCTTTTAGGAACTCCTCAGCTTTTCCCCTTTCTTTATTCAATATTTCCTGCACTTTGTCATATGTGGTAATCTCTTTCATTTCACCTGGATGCCTGCCCTCTGCAATGCGATCCTCAAGTCCGGTGAGTGACAGAATGCTGTCTAATCTTGTCTTAAATCTTGGTGGATAGAAGACAAATACCTGCTTCTGCAGGTTAATGGAAAATGCAGTTCCATGGAAGGAATCTGTTACCACATAGGAAGCATGATAAAATAATGACAACCATTGTGCAACTGTTGGAAAATAAATGGTTTTATCTTTCATCATAGCTTCTTTTAGAGAAAAAGCAACACGAAGTGTCTTTATTCCTTTCTCCTTTGCCAAATCCCTTGCAAACTGGTCAAATTCCTCATTTGGATTCAGCTGGTAAATCAGCACATATTCATATGGAACCGGTCTTTCTGCCATAATTTTTTCCCACTCAGAAGGACGCAGCATAAAGGTTGGGTCTAACACCTGCACCGCATCCGGATAGTTAATGGTCTTTAACACCTCTACCGCAGAATTTTCGCGGACAGAAATGGCTGAATACTTTGCAGTCATCTCCTGCACCTGTTCTTTATATTTCTGTGGAATTTCCTTCATACCAATGCTTGCCGCATAGGAAATTCGTGGCCTTCCTTCTGGGGCAAATTCTAAGTAGTATGCCGGAATAATTCCCCCATTCCACTCACAATTCCACATCTGGTCACTTCCTGTGCAATACACATCTGCCTGAGGCGGATTGGCACTTAATTCCTCATAAGAATTATAATGCCCCGATAAATGGATATACTGCTCCACAAAATCCTTAAAAATATGGTCTTCCTTATCAAAAGATTCTCCCTTTGTCGCTTTTAAGACTGCTCTTTTCCCTAACTCCACAGCCTTTTCCTTAAAAGATTTCTTATGTTCCACTACACGCTCATTTGGACGCACATAATCCACAAACTCTGCCTTATAGCCTAAACGCTCAAACACGGTCTGTGTTGCATATGTCTGTAATACAGAACCATAATTTTTTACATAATGTAAGGTAATAATACTTACTTTTCCGCTCAATACATGTCCCCCCTATTATGAAGTATGAATCACTCTGCTACATTTTTTTCACCATTGCCACAAGCTTTCTGCTAAGGTGTAACCCAATGGCAAATTCAATACATGTTCTTTTAATTTTTGAAAGTGTTGTTGTATCTTTTGCATTCCACCAGTCTTTTTTATACCGGTCAGAATAGATTTTCAATTCATTAAAAAACGTTTTCTCTCCCTGTATATAAGCCAATACCATATATTCATATGCTTTGGCATAAAGGCGACCCATAGCAAGCTCATAAGCTACGGTATTGTCCTTGTTAATAAAAGCAAGGCTCATTTCCTGCACCACAACATCCTGAACTTTTTTATCTGTAATCTGTTCATCACGATATGCACTGCCTCCACGAATACGCCAATGATACAGATACTCCGGCACATAGACAACCTTCTTTGCCCTCTTAAGTACCTCCATCAGCCACATCTGGTCTTCTCCACACTTTAAATCTGTGCGAATACAAATGAATTCCTCATTGTCATTCTGCAATAAGCTTCGATGAAACACCTTGTCCCACATCATAGTTCCATATCCCACATCAAAGCATTTGGCAATGGCATCCTGACCATCTCCTGTCAGACCTTTCGGTATGGCTGGCTCACGCTCCATACTGCCATCCGGTGTCTCACGATAAAAGCTGCAGAAAGCAGCCTGAGCATCTTCTTTTTCCAGTGCTTCTATCAGTTTACCAAACATATCCTTTTCAATCCAGTCATCCGGATCCAAAAAACCAATATAATCACCGGTTGCCATATGAAGACCGTCATTTCTTGCAGCCCCCACACCCTGATTCTTTTTATGCAATACTTTAAACCGTTCATCTTTCTGTGCATAGGAATCACATAGCTCCGGGGACTGATCTGTGGAGCCATCATCTACAAGGATAATTTCTAAATTCTGATATTCCTGCTTTAATACGCTTTGCATACAAGCATCTAAATATTCACCTACATTATAAACCGGAATCACAATCGATAACTTTGCCTGCTGTCCATTTTTCATTTTACTTATCTCCCCTTAATGCGTAAAAGCATTTCATACATACCCGGTGAAAAATAGAAAATCCGATATCCCACACCCGGCTTCAGCACAGACAGATTTTTGTACTGCTGTTTATAATACAGCTTCAATTGGTTCATCACTTCTGTCTTGTTCGCCTGCTTTGCCTTGCGGTAACGAATCACAATTCTGTCTAACATTGCTTTCTCTACAATTCCGGCTAACTCTGTCTGACCATCCTTCATAAACATCTGCTTACGCTCTGCAAATGCCTGGAATACATCTAAGTTTCCCAGATATTTTTCATTCGTGGTAATGCTATTGGAATTGTAAAAATAATAATAATAAATCTGATTTGTAATCACTACGTTCGTTGCACGATACAAAAGCTTATAAGTAGTAAATTCATCTTCATTAATTTTACCCACCGGGTATGTAATGCCCTGCCACAGACTTCTCTTATACAACTTATTCCATGCTACGGTATACAACTCGCCATACCAGCCGTGAAGCTGTCTCATTGCTTCCGCCTGCCCATACACCCGTACCGTAGTTTCTGTCGGCCCAGATGCTTTCAATTCCTCATCTGTCACCCGCTCACCGGAAAAACGCGTATAACCGCACACAGCAACCTCTGCCTGATGTCTGTTACACAACTCTAATAAATCTGCAAACATGGTATTCTTTACGTAATCATCAGAATCTACAAATACTACATATTCCCCATCGGCTACTGCCAGTCCTGCATTTCTGGCACCGGACAAACCACTGTTTTTCTGATGAATCACTTGAATTCTGTCATCCTTACCTGCCCATTCATCACACATGGCAGGACTTCCATCCGGCGAACCATCATCCACTAGAATAATCTGCAGATTTTGATGTGTCTGTTCCACAATCGACTGCACACAGCGATTCAAATATGCTTCCACGTTATATACAGGAATAATTACAGAGATTTTTTCACGCATTTTCTCACCTCATTTACCGATATTTCAATGTGTGCCAATAATTACCGGAACACAATACACCAAGCTTCAAGGATACATTCAACATACCAAGAAGAATCTTTTCTTTTACTGAAATACAGCCCTTTGGAATGCGACGATATACTTTTCGGTAGCCCTGATGCAATTCCCTAATTCGTTTCTTATCTTCTGCATTTCCGTTTTTCTTCAATGCCAGATACCCATCTATTAAAGAAATACGAATACGCTTTAACATTCTGCATGCACCACCCGGATTCTGCTTATTTAAGAAAAAGTCGGCACGATCTACAAATGCTTCCACCACATCCATACGTTTGATGTTAAAGGTGTCATGCGTAATGCTCTGTCCTCGCTGCACATAATGATACAATTTATCTTCAATACAAATAATCTTCTCTGAACATTCTAAAATGTGATGAATAACAAATTCATCCTCATGAAGCTTACCCTTTGGATATTTAATCTTGTCAAAAACTTCTCTCTTGTATAACTTGTTCCATGCAACCACATAAAACCAGTTTGGCGTTGTAATAATCTTTTCATACATCTGCGCTCTTGTGTACACGCCACCCTGAATAGCCGCCTGACTGATGGCATCCTCTAACGGCTTACGGTTATCATCCACAATATGAATACCACAGAGACACAAATCACTGCCAGATATGAGCATTGCCTGATACATTTTTTCAATCATGTGAACATCCACATAATCATCACCGTCAATCAGAATAATATACTTTCCTTTTGCCTGCTCAATTCCTGTATTTCTGGCATCTGACAATCCACCATTTACTTTATTGATTACACGAATACGGTCATCCTTCTCTGCATACTGCTCTGCAATCTTAGCACTGTTGTCCGGTGAACCATCATTGACTACCAGAATTTCAAGATTGCGGTATGTCTGGTTCTGCACACTTTCTAAACAGTCACCAATGTACTGTTCAATCTTATATGCAGGAATAATGACTGATATTAAATCCTTGTTTTCTTCCTGATTATTCACGAAACATCCTCCTGTCAACCATCCCTTTTGGATTGCTTTATAAGTTTTCCTGTAAATAGTTCAGTGTACGCGCTCTGCCTTCCTTACGAATCTCGCCTACTGTCTGATAAGCAATGGCTGCTGTCATCGTCTTCTCCAAATCATTCATATTGTGAAGAATTCTATCCTCTAATGTAAGACGCTGTAGCATATCCACAATCTTTTCTGCATTTCCATAAGCTTCCCCCTTGGATTCACGCACCAGAGTCACAAATGGTTTTTCATTAATGATTGAGAAAATACTGCCATGGAAGGTGTCAGTGATAATACAATCTGCATGTTTAAAATACGCTAGGATTTCCTCTGGTGCTGCTACCACATATTCATCACAAAATCCCTGAATACCAGATATTGATACTAATTTCTTTCCTCTTTTTCTTGCGAATTCAGCGATTTTCTCGCCTTCTTCCCCACTAATTCTTCCTGAATATGCGTAAACAATAATGTAATCACGCATCGTTACGTTATCCTTTAAAAATGGAGTAAAATCACTTACCAATACAGGATCTAAGTGATAGTATGGTTCCTCTCCTAACAGATTCTTCACCACGTTTCCAGAGTTTGCATCACGCACAGAAATACTGTCAAATTTTTCTAATAAACCTTTGACCTCATCCTTTACCCCATAGGACTCTAAACGTTGACATGTAGTATTTCCAAAGGAACCTGCATAGGAAATCAAACGTTTTGCATTATGATTGGCACCAAATAATTCTCTGGAAAATCCTACATCCGGATTATCCTGTAGACAGTTGAATACCTCATCACTTCCAATCACTAAGGTGTCCACCTTTGTCCGATATTTCTTTTCTTCTGTTACCCCTAATACCGGCAACATTTTTTTTGAATAATCCTGACAGAAACGCTTGTGAATAGGTATAAAACTTTCATATTTACTCTGCTTGCCAAGAAGCTTTTTTACAAATAATTTTATATCTCTTTTTAAGGTGGATTTCTTCTGCTGTGGTGCCGGATTCACACAAGGCTCCACCGTATAATCTACAAACTCTACCTCATGCCCTAGTGATTCTATGGTATGCTTTAATCCTAATGCCTGCATATAGGAACCATAATTAATCACTCGCTGCATTGACATAATACCAACCTTCATATATGGACGCTCCTTCTATTTCCCAATTACTTTCTTACAAATTCTTTTACATTTATTGACAACACGCATTCTCTGTCTTTTGCATTTCTCCTTTTTGAACCGGCGAATGTCTTCCTTTGTACATTCGGTAGCAGCTTTTTCAAAACCTACTGCACAATATAGTTCCTTGAATCTGTCATAATTTTTATGCTTTGGACTTATATGATTTAATTGAGCATTTCCATTAATTGCCTCCGACAATGGTCTTTCATCTAAAAATAGTTTCTCTTGTGCTCTCAACACAAATTGATGGCCTTTTTCTGTATTTGGCAGAATAACAGATACACCATCTCCCATTCCATAACTACATGGTGCCTCCTTGCCTAATCCCCAAAAATCACCAATTGTAATATCTGATATTCGCTCTGGACATGCATACAAACAGGAATAACAACTTGAACGACAAAGTATACCCTTTAAAAATCCTGTAAAATATGTATCCAGAAAACGATCTTTTCTATAAACTAATTTTCCTGACTGATACAACGCCAATTTATAATCATATTCGCCACGAAATGATATATTATCCACCTTTTTATGAATGGATTCTTCAATATGCTTCACATGACTATGTAAATATTCAATAGATGGCACACCATGACATATCAAATCAACCGTAATCAGATTGTCATAATCCTTTTTTAGGTACTGGCGCAAACCTGCTATCTGACACGGTGTTCCGATAAACAATACCTGTTTGTTTGCCTCTAAGTTCTTTTTTGCTTCTCTATAGCTAAGCCCTACATATGCCTGCACATATTTAGAACCTTTAAATGCCCGAGCTTCTTCCATTGTCTGTGCTGACTTAATAGATAAATTGAGTTCTTTATCAAAATTGGTTCCAAAAGCAACACCGCCATTTTCGATTACCATTTCATAAAAAGCTGCTGCTACTCCACCTGATGCACTCTTTTTACGAGTATCTTTCTCCAAATTCCATGCTGCATATGCCTTTTTAGGCATTTTCTTTTCTGGTGCATGGTTCACGGGACATGCTCTTTCGCAGGCTCCACAATTGACACATGCTTCCTGGTTGATTACCGGCATTAATACACCATATTCATTGTGTTTCATTGTAATACAATTCTTGGGGCAGGCATTGGCACATGCACAACACCCAGCGCATTGATTTTTGTCACATATTTGTTCCATTTATTATCCTCTCTTTCCATTATTCAGCCATTTGATATAATCAAAGTCTTTACCATACTGATACAATCTCTTTCCCCACAGATTCATTATATTGGTAATAATCCATACACAACCATTGTCTCTATGCTTTTTAATCTGTACACAATGTGGATACTGTGGGTATTCTTCTGCTGTAAAGCATACTTTATTTTCAAAAGGTAGATTCTCAAATCGTTCAAAGGTAGATTCCGGACAACACCAGCGGTCTGTCATCATAACAAACACATTGTCATAATTGATTCTTGGTATTCGTTCCTTCCATTTTTGTATAGCTTCCTCTATGGAATGGTAATGCTTAAAATATATCAAAATATCACCTAACCTGCCCACAGGATAATCCTTATCATAAGGTACAGGCACAATTTCCTGAGCCAGATAATGTTCTAAATTCTCCAAAAATTTCACAAAATCGGTGGGTGACATATACAGATTTACAGTAGGGGATTTGAACTGCAGTCCAAGATCATGAGAAATGACGCCACCAATACAGGTATTGCTTAAAATTGTAAAATCTGTATTGGTGAGACGTTTTCTATCCCACTTATTCCGCACATGTACTCTAAAGAACTTTCCACGCTTGTTCATAACTGCCCACTGCTTATATTTTCCTTTTATCCTGCGGCAGGCTCTCTTAACAAAAGGCTCTTTTTTCTGTGATTTTGCAACAGATTCTAATACTTTTGGTATCACCTGCTTTGCAGCGTTCACATAACCGGATTCTTTATACACCTCTAATAATTCCTGTCGATATTCACTTTTCTTTGAGGGTTTGCGTAACTGCTCATTTTTGCTTACCACATCATCTAATGATTTTTCTGTGAGAACACAGGTATTCATGCATTCTCTAACCAGTGCATCTCCCTGCGGGCTGTTTGATAAGATAACAGACTTTCCCGCTTCCACAGGTGCTAACATATGGCGTCTGTCACTTCCCCAATAATCACCAATTGTAATGTCTGTCACGCGCTCCGGACGGGCAAATTTACAATCATAACAAGAATCCCGGTAAATCAACATTCTTGTATACCCTGCCATAAACGGATTCTCTTTTGCAGGCTGCTGCACCAATGTTTCCTCTCCTGCACAAACCTTCATTCTATATACATCATTGTCACGAAAACTTATCTCTGTCACTTTTTTGCCATGTTTTTTCTCCACATCTGTAAGATATTCCTTCAAATAAGCAGCCCCAGGCATGCCATGACAGATTAAATCTACAGTATAAAGATTATCATATTTTTTTCCTAAGAATCCTAATAATCCGCTACATTGACAGGAAGTTCCCACAAATAATACAAGACGTCCATCCTGCAGGTCTTCTTTTAAGGCTTTATAGGTTCCCTGCATATCACTATAGGTATACTTTGAACCACGAAATCTGGCAATATCTTCTGCCTTTTCTCCACGATAAAACTTTAGATGAAATTCCTCATCAAAGTCTACTCCATAGGCAACACCGCCTTTATCCAGTATATTCTGATAAAGGGCATAGGCAATTCCACCGGATGCAGACTTCTTTCTTGCTTGTGTATCCTTTATACAAGCAGCATAACATTTGATTGGGCGTACAAAATGCTGCTCATTGTTATTCTGACAAACTCTTTTACATGCCCCACAATGTATGCAAGCTTCCTCGTCTACTACAGACTGCTCAAAGCCATATGCATCCGGTTCCATCTTAATACAGTTTTTGGGGCAAACATCTACACAGGCACTACAGCCAGTGCATTTTTCACTTTCGCATATTTTCATCATAATCATTCCCTTGTAATGTTAAGTTAGTCTACTCTAACGATTCCTTTAAAAGCTCCAAGGAGCGTTCTCGCCAGTATGCTATTTTTTCCTCTACCGCTGCATAATCATAATTTCCATTTTGTAATGCTTGTTTGAACCTTTCATAAGAAATGCCTTCTTCAATTAATGCATCTTCTAGTCCTACCTTTTCTAACACATCATTTACCTTTGGGCTGAATGGTTCTACAACAAATTTCTTATGATTCAAAAAGGAAAAAATAGTACCATGGAATGTGGTTGTTACCACATATTCGGCATCCAGCAGTATCTCGCAGAATTTTAATGGGGAACCATTCACAAATTCATCACACCAGTCATGGTTCATGCAGGCTGCAACCATTTTTAGATTATTTTCTTTTGCGAATTTTATAATATTATTTTTTAAGGGTTCTTTAATGCGATAGCTATATATCAGAATATATTTCTGCTTCTGATTCATTACAACTGTCTGGTCCGCTGACACATAAGCTGACACGGGCAATAAAAAAGTGGGGTCACACACCATCTTTGGCACATTTCCTGTGATTTGCTCCACAATTTTTTTTGTGTTAACATCACGTACAAGGATATTGTTTATCTTTTTGATACCCTCTACTAATGCCGGATACTCCTCTAATTGTTCCAGAGTTGCTGCTCCTGCACTAACTGCATAGGTAGTCACATTCTCCATACCAATACCATAAAATATCTCCCGACGGAAAGCTGGGGTCTTTACATTCCAGATCTCATCACTGCCAAGGATGATTTTATCGAGTTTTATATCATTCCAATGCTCCAACACACAGAATTGTTCCAATTCCTTTTGAAAATTTTCATATTTTTCTTTGCCCTGACAATGTGCTTTCCATGTATTGACAGGATGTTTCAACAGATTTTTCTTTGATATCTTTGGGCAAAAAATCTGCTTTACATATTTTTTTTCTCTGGTTCGTATAAAATACACTTCATGTCCCCAGTTTTCCAATATATGATATAATGCATATCCTTGCAAAAAGGAGCCATAATTAGCAGAATCATGCACGGTTACTATTCCTATTTTCATAATCAATCCCCATTCCACCGCTTAGGCGGTATTCTAAATTTTATGCAATGTAAGGAAACATATAGTTGTGTGAAATTCTGAGTTTTCACACTATCCACGTTTCAATACTTTCTTTACCATTTTCAGTACTTCTGCTTTTTCGTTGCGATTCAATACAAAGATGTAATTTATCACATAACCAATTACACCACACCCCCCACCGACAATAATAAGCATCAGCCAGGAATCAATCTCTACAACGCTTTTTACTATATAAAACAAAACTAAAATGATACCGGAAGCTATCATTCCCCTTGTCAATGGCTTATAAAAGGTAGTCCATTTACAATTAATGTTGCGGGCTGCATAGATAGGTACAAAAATTAGCACTCTGGCTGTTAAAAGTACACTACTTACCACTTTGATACCTAACAAACCAAAATCGGTAAATTTTACAATAATAGGTACTGTAATCACATTAATAATACCAATTATCAAAGATACTATTACAGGAATTTTTAACTTGCGTGTAATATTATTAACGGAATACAGCGGATAAATATATACGCTAAATACTGTTGGCAATAATGTCAATATGGATAAGGTCTGTACTAATTGGATTTCATCTGGTGTCAGCACAGGAAGCCACAAACGAAAGAATGGGGTGCCGAATGCAATAAATCCCAAAATCGGTACCGAACATAAAAATCCACAAATTTTAATTGCCATATTTGTGCTGTCCTTAAATTTCTCCATATTACCTTCCGCATATGCCAATGTCATCTGTGGCGCAAAGACACCTGACACCATACTAATTAGAGTAGTCTCGGAAACTATTGAATAAAAGCTGCATAACTTATGCAACAAATCCTCATGCCGGATTCTGCAACGAAAACAATAGAAAAGGGCATGACTTTAAAACCTCCCATGTGGCAGGTTTTTAAAACGTATTCAGGAAAAGCGTTTAGATGGCATCCAGTGTTGCTTTTTTCAACCGGGCATCTAAATGAATATTGATACCAGCAATCATAGCAAAGAAAGAATAACGTTTTTTACCATGAATCTTCATGTCATGTAAATGATAATCGTTGAGGATTCGATTATTTATCCGTTCTGAACTTGTGCGGTTATTGTAAGTCTTTTTGTATTCCTCAGTACCTCTTGGTACTGGAGTATAAAGACGTATATCCCAATCAGGTTTGGTATAAAGGCAACGCCCGTAGGATGAAGAGGAGCAGGGCACGTCGCAGGTACACTTTTCTTCTTTTCCGCAGGCGACTGGACAACGCCATTTGCAGTCATGGCGTTTTGGGCTGTAGCCCCAGTAAACCATGCGAAATCCGGCAGCACACAAAGGAGTGCCATCTGAGTCAATATTCAGATGCTTCGGGATGGTTTCTGGTTTGCCACGGTTAGAATTAAGGTCGATGAATGGTGCAATGTTCCATTCTTTACACAATTTATAGGTTGGATAGTTGTCATTGGCAGAATCCATACAGATGTTTTGAATCTGTAAATCGGAGTTAATTTTTCTTAATTCTGCAAGTGCAACGAGGCCAGAAACACTATCGTGGCGTCTTGCGTCAAGGAAGCGGATGTGCAGTGGCAGGTCAGTCTGGTAATGTTCATTGTGGTAGGAAAGCATGTAAAGCGTATGACCATAAAAATAAGTATTCAGGTCACTGTCCCAGCCCCAGGAAGCATCAGGATCAGAGTAATGGCGATGGCAGGAACAGTCGTAAATACCGTTTTGAGCACATTTGCAAACCTTGTGCCCATATGGGTTTGCATGGGAATGGACACAGGTACCATCACCGGAAACAGTAAGATTGTCAGTAGCAATCAATCCTAGTTCCACAGAAGGAGAAATGGCGGCAATGGAAAAGAGCTGCTGCAAAGCCTTTTCGTAGTAAAAGGGAAAATCCCGTTCGGTCAGGGCATAATTCGCTATCTTGTCGGTAATGCCGGAATGTCGGTTGGGAAGCTTTTTATTCTTCCCGGGTTTTGAAGAAGGTTTTTTGTTTTTGTTAGTAGGAAACAGGTCTTTACGACCGTCCCGTTCAAACTCCGGATTACGGAGCCAGAGTCGGTTAATGAAATCAAAATAAGACCCAAGAGGAGGCAGATGCTCAGGAGAACAGCCAATGAGCATGGAAAGCAGGTCATCGCCCTTAAGCTCTTCGGTCCATTTGGTAAGACTGGTAAATTTACGGTCAAGCATAAGGACAAATGAGCGAAGGATTTGGGGTTGGTTCAAAGCGGGACGTCCTGTGCCAGAATAAAAAGGGGCAAGAAAATCCCCGACAGGATCAAGATTCATGGAAGTCAGTTTGTTCCATGAATCAGACATGGAATGAAGTTTTTTGAGCTGTGACGGATTAAGATTAGCCATAGCATCAGAAATAAATTGCTGATATTCAGCATGTGTTTGCCAGTGTTTTAACATGTGAGCACCTCCGAAAAAAGATTTTCTTTTAACGAAGGGCGAAGCCCCAAATTTTTGACAGTTTGTCAAGGGTTTTTTGAAAATTTATTCAAAAAAATGCATAAAACATGAGGTGAACAAAGAAAAAAATAATAAAAAAGAGCGGAGACATGGGACGGTTAGAGTTTCCGAGAACGCTCTAATTAAGGAAATGAGCTGTACCGGCACCGTTTTAGAATAGGACATGAGAGACATTTCCAATGCACCTAACAACTTATTCGCAAAAATCAAATCCAGACCATTAATTAACGTCTGGGTAAGCTGGTTGATGGAATTCCAGACACCGACAGCAACCAGTTCCTTCACAGCCTTGAATTTGTAATATGCTTTCTTAATTGTTAGCTGTGGTGTGAGTTTTTTACAATAACGCATATTGGTAATACTACAATATGCACCACATAAAAACGCTGCCAGCCCCATATACCACACCTTTGGCTCAAAAAATACATAGGCAACAATTAAAACCGCAGCTTTGAGCAAATTCGATTCTACAGAACGTTTTCCAGATAAGTCCAGACGGTTAGTTGCATAAGTTGCCGTTCCAAATGCACTAGTTGCCAGACTGAATAAAAAATTAGCGAATATAAAAATCCATAATAGCTGGATATCTCCAACATGACCTGCCGGAACATCAAAAAATTTGTCTATATACAAAACAATAATTGATGCAGGAATGACAAGAATTAATGTAATCACCATATCCGCTATAGCAACACTGGAAAAATACATCCTTGCATTGTCATAATTCTTCTGCTTTAATTCAATGGTAACATAACGGTTCAGCATACCGTTCAATGCTACTGTAAACACTGTGATATAACTGGTAAACGTGTTTCCCATTCCCACAAATCCATAAATATCTTTGCCTAGTAATTTGGCAATCTGCCTTGTCAGAACAAAGCTGATCGCTAAACCTACCACAAATGATGTGAGCTGTGACAGCATATTAATTGCGACTCGTTTCTTCTCGCCCATTTGGTAACCTCCTACTGATATTACTGCTTCGACCGTCTGAAATCTTTCACCTTGCGGAACAGCTTATAGCCTATATCCACAAGCTTAAACCTGCCGGCATAATAAATCAGTGTATCTCGTGTGGAAATTCCACCATTTTCCTTAAGTTCCTGATATTTCTCTTTAAGCAACTTCTTGTCATGATAAAAATACGCATTATCAAACTGTTTACGAATATATTTAGAATCCAATATCTTACGGTATTCTGATTTTTCTAATCCCATGTCTGTAAGAATCTGTATTAAAAGATCATTGTGATTCTTCAATTTTTCTAAAACCTGCACTAATGTTTTTTCCTGTCTTGAGTGGCTGTCCTCTCTTATAATATAAGAAAACAATTCTTCTTTTATGTAACCCCATTTGCAGGAATAGGCAAGTGGGAGCAACATCTGCCAGTTCTGTCCCACACGTGATTCATTGATGTCACGCTGTGGATTCACTTTCAAAAAAGCTTCCCTTCTCACTAAATATACTCCTGGTGTAAATACAACATTCTTTTCTACAATTAAGTCTAAAAACATGTTGTCCTCTCCCTGAGGCTGTACACGCTTTAACTCATTAATTTTCACATCTAATGCATTTTCTTTCACCACACGACCACGACACATAACAAAATCTGCATCCTCATGAGCTTCTAAAAATGCTACCTTTTTCTCTATATTATCCTTATCTAACAAATCATCGGAATCGGTCCACATAAGATAATCACCATGAAATATCTTAAGACCTTTGTTCACAGCGGCAGCCTGTCCTGCATTTTCCTGGTAAATATAAATAAACTCATAGCCTTTTTGTTTCAATTTTTCCTCATAGGACTTAGCAATTTCTTCTGTCTTATCAGAAGAACCATCATTAATAAAAATTAACTCAATTCTTGGATAGGTCTGCTCCAAAATATTTTCAAAGAAACGGGAGGCAAATGCCTCCCCGTTATAACAAGGTGTAATAATTGATACTAATTTCTTATCCAACTTCATACCTCCAGATATCTGCTGCTACCATCTTGCAGACATTTCTTCAAAATATGCATCTGCTTCCTTACGTTTCTCATCTAACAATTTGTCAATCGGTTCATATGTAATATCTTCTAACATTTTATCTAATGGCTGACTGCCATACAATCTATCCTGCAAGCCAGTTGTGCCAAGAAGGGTATCGATTCTGGAATTCATCGGCACATCATTATCTTTTCTGACATAAACAGTAAAACGCTTATGGAACAGAATGGAAAATACAGATCCATGGAAGGAATCGGTACAAACATAATCGGCATGGCGGAACATATACAAAAATTCTGATGGTCCAATGTTGTAATACTTGGTTCCTTCACTCTCACTTAAATATTCGACCGGAAGACCTAATTTCTTTCCCACTTCTTCTATATCTTTATCGTACTCCGGCAATACATTACCCAGATAATATTTCAGCACATAATGCTCCGGAACATCAATACCTTCTGGCTTCTTTTCTAACTTTGCATAATCTTCACTTTTAAGAAGCATAGTCGGGTCAATATTTAAAAATGCTTTTCTGCCACTAAGCTCCTCTACCAGACGCACACCGTCTTCCTCACGTACAGAGATCATATTCATATCCTTCAATAACTGAATAAATTTCTCTTTCTTAGCTTCTGGAATATTGGCCACTCCAATGCTGGCTGCATAGGAAAAACGTTTTTCCTTTGGTGCAAAGGCAGCAAATTCAAAATCGGAATTAAAATGAAAATTCGGGTTCCACACCTGGTCGCTACCTGCCACAAAACCATCATACTTGTCTGCAAACACGCTGTCATTAATCTTCTCATAACGAATGGTATCACACATATTTATATATTGCTTATTAAATTGATTAAAGCATTTTCTTCTTCCGGAAGCTTTCAAAATCTGCTTCATAAATCTTCGAATCTTTGACAACAGGAGGGAATTTTTTACACCTTTTGCTGCGAATATAGTTTCTACTTTTACACCCAGCTGCTTCAAGCGTTCCTGCAAAGCATAATTCTGTAATCGGTTACCAAAATTCAGTCCGCTATTTGTAATTGTAATGATTGCTATTTTTTTCATGCTGAATTGACCTTTCGTAATGATTCTATCGTAGCTGTTCTGCAACTTTAAATAATTTGTAACTATTCAGTACCCTCATAGGTTACCAATGTTATTATGAATTACATTCATAATAACATGCAAAAATACATCTTCTCTTTATGATAGCACAAAAATATTTTTATTGTCTATACTCTCAACACATTTGTTAGAATTTCCATCAACTGAGATTTACCGTAACCGGCGCTTCCAATACCATCTCATTCATGGAGACAAAACAGTCGTATGCCAAAATTTTTACCCCTTGATGAGCTGCTTCCCGTAGGGCTTCCCCAAAGGCTGCATGAGTCCCATCATTTGGACGCATTTCTGCGATCCCTTTCATCTGTATTACAAATAACAAATAAGCTTCATAACTGTCTTGTATGCATTTCACCAGTTCCTTAATATGTTTCACACCACGCTCTGTTGGTGCATCTGGAAAGCTTGCAATTCCTTCCTCCTCTAAAGTAACACCTTTCACCTCAAGAAACGCCTTACGCTCTCCATCTTCCACATAAAAATCAAATCTGGATTCTCCATATACTACTTCTCTTCGTATCACAGCGTTCTGTGAAAATAAATTTCCTTTCCGCAACCATTCCTCCACAGCCTGATTAGGTGCCTGGGAGTCCATATTCACCAGCCGTTCTCCTTTTTTCACACCAATGAGGTCATATGCCGTTTTTCTGTTAGGATTGTCTGACTTTTGAATATATATGGTCGCATCCGGAACTAATAATTCCTTACAGCGTCCGGTATTTTTTACATGACAGATGGTGGTTTCTGCTTCACCCAATCGTTTTACGTAAGCTACAAAGCGATTGGGGCGCTCCACAAATTTTGCTTCTTCCATTCTTTCATAATACATGCTGGTTAATTCCTCTCTATTTATTAAATGTCTTTTCCAATTCGCTTAAAATAACTATTACTAGAGCGAAAGAATGAGCCGTAGTGCCCCTACATCCATTGACGACAAACATAATACATTGATATTTAACCGACTTAGTAATAGTATACAATAACAGCAGCCACGCAATTTTCCATCTTGCATGACTGCTGTCACTTTTACAATATTGTGTTCTTATTTACGACAATCGTACATTGCCTTTTATGCGCTAATTATTCTCAATCTGACCATGCTTCTCATACTCAGTCACTTTGGTAATCTGGTTCTCTCCATCTACGAATACCACTGTCGGGCGATATGCTTTTGCTTCTTCCTCTGTCATGTTTACATATGCCATAATAATTACGTGGTCATTTGGCTGAACCAGTCTGGCTGCTGCACCGTTCAGACAAATCATTCCTGAGCCTGGTTCTCCAGCTATGGTGTATGTCTCTAAACGGTTACCGTTCTCCACATCTACTACATGTACCTTTTCATACTCTAAGATACCAGCTTCCTCCATCAACTTTGAATCAATGGTAATACTTCCTACATAATCTAATTCAGCCTGCTTTACCACGGCTCTGTGAATCTTGCTCTTAAGCATTGTTACATTCATTTTCTAACCTCCTGCATTTCCTCTGTCAGCTATGCTGTACATTCAATGTCAACGTTTACACATTTTCCTATTGTACCAGAGATTCTTATAAATGCAACTGTTTTTTACATTATTACAATATTTTTTACACATTCCCCTCAGCAATTCTTCCCCAAAATACCTTTCCGTTTTCAAAGAAAATCTTCCGAACCACATCTTCCTTGTAATTTTCCTTCAACAACAGCTCATACACGGCTCCTATGCTTTCCATTCCAGTAATTCCCTGTGGAAATTCATCATCACTACCATCAAAATCACATCCCCACACCAGAATATCCTCACCGCCTAAGGAAAGTACATGCTCCACATGCTTCACCACGTTAAACAAATCGCATTTCCCTTCCTGTTCAATGAAAAATCGATAGCAATTCAGTCCCATCAAGCCCTTCCGCTTAATCAATATACGAATCTGTTCATCCCGTAAATTTCGCACATGGGGACACACTGCATAGGCATTAGAATGGGTTGCTATAAATGGTCCATCCACCAAATCAGCAACATCATAAAAACCTGCTTCTGACAAATGAGATACATCCACCAGTATCCCCTTTTGCTGCAAAGACTCTACCATTTTTTTGCCTTTTGGCTTCAATCCTTTCCCATTATCCGCCACCGCACCATAGCCATACTCATTTTCATAATTCCACGTCAGCATCACACTGGCAATCCCATATTTTTCAATTTCCTCTGCCAGTATTCCCATAACTGACAAATCTTCAATGGCTAACATTCCACAATTTTTATTCTGCTGAATAGCAGATGACAATGCCTTCTTATCCTGACA
This sequence comes from Lachnospiraceae bacterium, assembly GCA_045122835.1. Lineage (GTDB taxonomy): Bacteria > Bacillota > Clostridia > Lachnospirales > Lachnospiraceae > JBGVMW01. The sequence goes on along the minus strand of JBGVIB010000072.1, from coordinate 6,908 downwards.
CCAGTGAATATCCCCCACATCCCGCAACAGACAGACAGCATTCCCATACAACTTAAGAAACTCCTTTTCCCTACTGCCCTTAACCTTTTTTGCATCCTTCCACAATGCAAATATCTGTACATATTGTGAAAATGCCTTTGCCCGTTCCAAATCCACATTTGCCTGATTCTTACTTAAGCTATCCTGTGGTGACTGTAGCACCGTCAGCGTATCACAGTGAAAATCCATATACTTCATACATACTTCCCCTTATTATCAAATTTCTATTACATTACCTGACATTCCTACATAATCGCAAATTATCTTAATTTTATGCCTCCTTTGGTAGCACTTTCCCCAGCACAAACGCCACCACACTATAAATCAACATCTGATACAAAAATGTTCCATTATGCAATCCCTGCAAATAATAAAATGGTGGCAGCAAATACTGTAGCGGCTGCAGCCCCTGCACGTTAAAAAACACCGGACAAAGCACCAGCATTGCTATCATCAGGAGGGGTATACATGCTGCCAGTCTCTGAGCTGTACCACACAGCCGTCTTACCAGATGGACAAATCCTGCACACATCATACAATACAGGAACATAAATAACACTTCTTTTCCAATAGAAAGGAAGGTCCCAGACACATATAGCGCCGCCAATACTACGATGGCACAATCTGTTATCGCTATCAAATGATACCCATATTCAAACCATAAACGGTATTTCACAGGCATCCGGGCAAAGTTTCCTTCCCTTTTATCCTGTTCATAATATAGTGCAGATGCCAGACCAACAAGAACTACCATGAGCATCAACAATCCTCTGACCGGTGCCAGAAGATAATGCATGCTAACCGCATCATCTATTTTTTCTTCTGGATCCAGATAGGAAAATTCAAATATCTCCTCCTTTATCTCTTTTTCTTCATAGGCAGAAAGAAATTCTTCCTCCGTGATTTTTTCCTCTATACCTAAATTCGTTGTTACATATTGCTTGTAAATTGCAAAGGATACATAATCATATAATTCTCCATATAATTTTTCCCTTGCCAGTTGTAGAAATACATTATCTTCCCGCTCCACAACTGTTACGATGCCCCCATGTTTCACTGAACTTTCTGCAAACTTGTCAATTTGCTCCTGCATATTTTCTGCAAAAATCCATGCGCCGTCCACTTTACCGCTTTTCACAGCTTCATATGCTTCCTCTTTAGAATTGGTTGTCACATATTGTATCACACTTTTAGAGCTGAGAAGCTTATTCACCACTTCCTCCGACACTTTATCTTCTGTCTCACCTTTGCATAGCATAATGGTTATCACCCCACTATCCTGCTTTGCTATCATCCTCATTCCAAATACTAAGAGAGGAACGATGAGCAGTAAGATAAGAAAGCTTCGTTTCTTTAGTAAACGCTTATTTAATAAATAATACCAGGTAGCTACTTTTCGTATCCGTTCCACAATCATTCCTCCTTTACCATTCTTCTTCGACGAACCAGAATTGCCAACACAAGAAAGACAATACTATATAATAAAAGTTCTATTCTCTCTGCAATAAATGTTTCCCCCAACATAATGTGATTCAGATATTGTAATGCTATTCCAGTAGGCAGAACATTTGCCAACCTTTGTATATTATGCGGGAAGAAACCAATTGGATACAGGCAGCCGGATAGATACCCTAATACAATAGCAGAAAGGAATTGTAATAATACCCCACTTACAAATCCAGAGGTCAATTCATACATAAAAAACTGCATAGCCCCAATCATAATAAGAACCAGTATTAAACCCCCCAGAAAAACAGGCACACAGCTTTCATAATTATCTGTCCATTCAGGGATATCTACACCAAATTTATTAAGTCCAAAGAGCAGGAGAGCAACCATACTCATAAGGCTCACCACCATAAGTCCTATGTACGCTAAATATTCCCCCAGCACCTGACTGGTTACTCCCTGGCCTTTGGCAGCTAACATTTTTGATAAAGCAAAGTCCTTTTTTATTAGCAATGTACTTCCATTGATTCCCCATACTAAAAACAAAAATAACACTATACCACACACATAGTACCCTGTCGTGGATAACTGGTTTGACACACCTATCTCTTCTATATTATATAAATTTCCTCTCTGTAAAATATAATCAATATACCGCTTGTTCATGTCTATGGTGGCATCCCAGAACCTGTCATTTTCTATATTGTATTGTTTTGCAATTTCCTGCATGCCATATATCCCATTTTGAGATTCCACTAACAAATTAGAAACTACATCCACAAGCTCCTGCATAAGCAAGGAACCAATATTCACTGCTCCACTTGTAGTAACATAAGTAACCGTCTTATTTTCAGCCACCATAACAGACTCAACAAAGCCTTCTGGTATGCGAATATATGCAGTCAGTTCTCCTCTTTCTAATTTTTTTCTGGCATCTTCTTCTGTCATTGTATAGAAATCCACTGTATACCGGGAATCATCCATATTCTCCAAGGCGTAAAGCCCCCATTCTAAGTAGGTGCCTGTCACGTCACCTACCACTCCAATTTGAACCTTTTGCTTACTATCATCGGATTTTTCCACATGAAATAACAACATGACAACTATACACAATCCTGCCATTAATGCGAAAGTTGCTGCAAAAATAGCCGGAAAGGCCCGTATCATCCTCTTGCCTTGCAGTAACAGGTATTTCATAAATTTTTCCATCTTCAAATCCTCATCTTCCTACAGACATTCTGCCAGATTATGTACATTACCGTCATATTGATATGGCGTCAGCATACCATCCTTTAAAATATACCAGGCATCACACAACTCTAATTCCTGTATATCATGGGTGGCAAGCAGTAAAATGCCACCTTTGGCTTTATAATCTGCAAGATAACGGTAAATCTGTTCCTTGCACACTAAATCCAATGCTGCTGTTGGCTCATCCAACAAAAGAATCTGTGGTCTTCTTGCAACAGAACATCCGATGGATACTCTTTTTTTCATACCACCAGACATCTTTTTCACTGGTACCTTTAAAAATTCCCCTATGCCTAACATAGCAAGAATTCCATTTTCCAGCTCCTGTTTCAATGTTTCCTTATCATACCACAACAACAGATTATCCCAGGCTGTCAATTCCTCCAACAAAGGCGTTCCCTGAGGCACATATCCCACAATCTCTGCACGTGCTTTACCATCCTTTAGCAGGTTCTTTTCCTGCCATAAGAATGAACCATTGTCACAGGACTGCACACCTGCCAGAATAGAAAGCAAAGTAGATTTTCCGCTGCCATTCCCTCCTATAATACCAATACAACATCCTCTATCCGCCTGTAATGATATATTCTGAAGCACATGTTTCTTCTTGTAATGCTTTCTTATATTTTGAATCTCCATATCCATAACCGATTGCCCTCCTAACACCAGTCTGTATAGTCACAAATTGGCAACAATAACAGGTTATCACATCTCCTGCTATTGCTGCCAATTATAAAGATTTTATATTATTCTATTCTGCATCACATTTTAATAACCATACATATACAACTCATTGGTTGCACTCTCAATCTGATCTACTAATACAGAAGGAACTCCTGACTCACGTAAGCCTGCTGTAAAGCTTGCCCAGTCAATAGAAGATATCCAGTTATAAAGTGCTTCCTCATCTTCTGTTGATACAACTGTATCTGCTGCTGGTATTGCAATGTCCATTTTACCATCCATATTAGATGTAATGGTAATAGCACCAAATAATTGTTCCATGGATAGAACGGAAATCTTAACCTTAGAAGAATCCTTTGATGTCGTACAATCAAACTGCAAATCATAGTTTGAAACAAGAGAGGTCTGTGTCAATGCTGTACTTGCTTCCGGTGTCATAGACACTATAAATGTACCATTCAAATAGCCATCTTCCATTTTCTTGACGTCATAATCCTTTACTTCTAAATTCACATACTCTGTACCGTTAGCAGCAATCTTATATTCACCGGACAACTTATTTCCGGAAACCTTACCGCTTCCTGCAATTACATAGTTTTCACTTTCTGCTGTTATAGATGCCTCAAATCCAACTTTTTTTCCTTTGCTTGGCATTGAATATTTTACTTCATCACCACCAGCGCAAACGCTTCTTCCTACAATATCACCTTTATTGTTCACCCATATTGTCATGGTTATATTTTCATCCAGAGTAATGTCACCTACAGATGCTAATCCCTCATCAACAGTCTGAATAAATTCTTCATATACAGTATCTGCATCCTCGGCATCTTCATCTATTACTTTTTCTACATTTACCCAATCTTTAATCACATTTTCAATGTTTTTATCAGATTTCGCTTTCGTTAAAACGGTTTCTGCTATTTTCTGTGCACTTTCACTGTCAATGGTTGCTGTTAAAACAGTACAACTCTGTGAAATGTCCCCTGCTTCTAACGTTCCATTACTTTTTTCTACGTCATCAATACAAGAAATAGCTGTTGTATAATATTCAAGGCAAATATCTTCTATGGTATCCTCATCCGGCATAGCCTCCACTATGTCAGAGTAAACGTCCATATCAATGTTAGCTTCTGATGTAACATCATCCATTATTGTGCTAAGATACTGGGTTGATAATTCTGGAATTAAGAAATACGCCATGCCGCTATTCATGTCAAACAATGTATCGATTGAAATTACCGGTTTATCGCTAATCAACATGCCAAGATTCATTCCCATGACGCTATCTTTAAACCCACTTTCATAAGTGATACTTGCTTTTTCTAAGAAAGACATATCTGTTGAAGTGGCTACCTCTAACATGGCACGTGCCTGCGCGCCTAATTCTATGGTTATCTCGCCATTTGCACTCTTATTACCTATGTCTTCATATTGATCTAAATAATTCCCATATGCATTTGAAATGGTAGCTGCTGCTTCTTTCATCTGCTTTTCTTCTACATACTGAAAATAGGATGTTGGTGAAGAAAATGACTTCTTAACAAAATTATTGATTGCTGACGCATTCACCACACAGGTACAAGCAACACCCACAACAGCAACTCCTGCCACAGCAGCAACGATTTTACCCACTGGTGACTTCTTTTTCTTCTGTGGTTCCGGAGGAATATGATTTCCATTCTGGTATCCATAATTATTCACCTGCCCCGGCTGCTGATTCATCATCATTGATGTTCCTGCTGACTGTTCGGTCATTGATGCATTAAAAAAGCCAGATTCCGCTGAAGACTGATTCACTTCATTCTGCACTGGTGTTTCGTTCACTTGAGCATATGCTGGTGCCGTATTCACCTCATCCTGTACTGGTGTTTCATTCACCTCATTATACGCTGATGATTCTTTCAACTCATCCTGTACCGGTGTTTCACTCACCTCATCGTATACTGGTGACTCACTTTCACCCACTTCAACAGTCGCACCACATTTACTGCAGAACTTATCTGTTTCCTTAAGTATCTTTCCACAACTTTTACATAACATTTTTTCTTCTCCTATAAACACTTTCTTTCTACTAGAACTGCTTTTTTCCGCAATTTGGGCAGAATACATCATCTATTTCTAACACATATCCACATTCTATACATTTTGGAACGGTCACTTCTTCCATATCTACTTCCGGCTGTTCAAGCAGCTCCTGTGGTAATGGCTCTAATTTTACGCCACATTTATTACAATATATGCTATCAATTGTAATACGACTTTCACAACTTCCACACTTGCGCAGTCCCTGCTTCAAGAGTTCTTTCATTTCTATATATTCTTTTTCTTTATTTACCTGCTCAATTTTTTTAAAACAATCTATGTATGTAGCATCTGATAACACTTTATCCTTATTTTCTTCATAAAAATGCTTTCCGATTTCCTCATATACTTTCAAAATACGAGTCTCAAACTCATTTTTTGCTGTTACATCCATAATTAACATCTTCCTTTCTATGTGGTTGGGCATAACTTACCATCAAAAAACAAAAACTTTTGTCCCTCATTCTATCATAATACATAATGCCCTGCAAAAAACGCAAAACATCCGAACTCATTCTATAGTATGGAACATTATTTGTCAAGCAACTACAACGTATGCCTCAGATGATACTCATTATTTGTAACTATACATTTTCCTCATGCATTATCATCCTCTTACATATACAATACTATGCAAGCCTGCAAAAGGTTGCAAAAATTAGAAAAACTTAATTTACCGGGAATCAAAAACCCAGAACAGCAATCTGCTCTGGGTTCTATCTTATTCTTATCTATTTATTTGTATGCCACTACTTCCATTTCCATCAGTACATCCTTAGGAATACGTGCTGCTTCTACACAGGAACGTGCCGGATAATCGCCGGTGAAATACTCTTTGTATACATTATTAATAGTACCAAAATCATCCATATTCTTGATAAATACTAATGTCTTAATCACTTTGTCCATACTGCTTCCTGCAGCTTCCACTAAGTTCTTTACATTTTCCATTACCTGTCTTGCCTGTGCTTCCGGACCTTCTGGGATCTCACCAGTTGCCGGATTCACTGGAATTACACCGCTGGTATAAATCATTCCATTATATTCCACTGCCTGTGAATAAGGGCCGATTGCTGCTGGCGCCTTGTCTGTTGAAATTGTCTTATGCATAACTGCATCCTCCTTATGGTTCTTTATTTATATACATAACTATTCAGTACCCTCATAGGTTACCAATGTTATTATGAATTCCTGGGTTAAATTTGTTCTTTTCTTTTTTCGATATAAATTTTCCTGTAATGTATAAATGCTATCCTTTCAAATAACAAATTATTGCAAAAAAAATTACCCATGAGTTTATGCATTCTTTGGGATTTCTGGCTTTGTATATGGAATATCTCACAAGATTGCCTCAATTTTTTGTAAATAAACACGAAAATGCAATAAATGCGTAAAATTTA
>JBGVIB010000071.1:0-12317 GCA_045122835.1 Lachnospiraceae bacterium | reverse complement strand
AAGGAAATGAAGGAATTTATGATATAGACATGACGGATTCTGCATTAGTGAATGTATTGTTCTACAACGAAGGCGATACCATTCACCTGAAATATGTGCAGGGCAGTAGTGTGTGTGAAGTAACTGAAATTATAGAATAATCGAAGAAACCCCTGTTGCGAGTTTGTAAACAGGGGTTTTTAATATCCGGAGAATGAATAATATGAAGTGAATTTGCCTAAATTGTTATGAATTTTCAAAAAAGGGTTGCAATTCTTGGAAAGATATGCTAATCCTGTTTTTGACACTTAAAATGAAATAAAAGCCTTACAACCCTAGTGTTTATAAGGGTTGTGAGGCTTTAAGTTTTTTTTCTTTTATACGTTACGCATTCGATTTTTTTGTCTGTGCACAAATATTTTTCATTTTTTTTACAGAAATAATTTCCTTAGAAGTGCTAAAGCCGAATGCATTATGTAATGCATCGGTTAGTTCGCTTTTTTCATAGAGTGGAATGTAACCATTACCTTCGAGTTTCAGAAAATCCATTTCCTGAAGACAGTTTATAATCTGACTACAAGTATATTTTTCATCTAGTTTCTTTTCTAGATAGCGATAAACAATCAATGCAATGAAACAGGTTATAAAATGGGCTTTGATACGTTCTTTGTCATGCAGATAAACCGGACGGGCTTCAAATTCGCTTTTCATAATACGGAAACATTCTTCGATTTCCCATCTTCTCTTATTTATCTTTACAATATCTTGTGCATCATCTTCCAAATTTGTACATACAGCATAAAACCCATCAAATTTTTCTTCTTCTTTTACAGTTTCGTAATCTATATAATATGTTGTTTTGTCTGCCACTTCGCCATCTTTTGTGGCATGGTCTGCCTTAATAAAACGTTTGGGATCGTTTTTTCGTTTTGTTTCAAGGCTGGAAGCTCCTTTTTTTACTGATTTTAGAGCACGTTCTAACTGTCGGTTACGGATGGTTCGTAAATAATTTTTATATTTTAAGGAATAAGTAACAATCAGATTCTGTTCCAGATTATCCTCTTTAATCCATCTGCTCTTATAAAAAATCTTTTCACTATCCCTTTTTTCATCCAACTGTGAAATATCATAGGTAAGTTTTGGATCACCACCAGAGAGTCTCCATCCTGTTGTATCCAATGCCCATTCTTTTAAATGTTTTTTCAGTTTTTTTACTGACTGTGTTGTTACAAAAGCACGACTTCCATCTGCTTTGTCATAGTCATTAAACTTACGGTTTGCAGTTGAAGAAAGACCTGCATCCGTGCAGACTACAAATCTGGAGAGATCAAAGTTATGAATCAGCTTTTTTTCCAAAGGAATTAGTGAGAGCTGTTCATTCTGGTTTCCGGGATTGATACTAAAAGCCAGGGGAATACCTTCGGAATCCATAAACAATCCCATTTCTACTATTGGAAGAGGACGGTTTTCTTTGCTAAGTCCGTATTGTTTATCATCTTCTGCTTGTTCGATTTCAAAATAGAAGTTAGTGCAGTCATAATAAATAACTCCTGTTTTACGCTTGTTAAGTTTCATGCTGTTTTTGAAAAGAGTTGCCTGTATATAATCAGATTCTTCAGCAATGACAGAAAGGGCACGATAAATCTGATGGAGTTCAAAGTTAGGCTGTTCAATAAATTTATGCGAATCCTCAAACGTTCCCAATTTTGAAGACGGATAAAGAATTCTTGTATAAATCAGTCTGGAAAAGATGGAATTAAGATTGTATTTAAAACCATGCTTTTTGGCAATTGCTTTACTAATTCGATTAAGTCCAAGCTGATGATAAATATCCTGCAGGAAAAGATAACCACCATTAAAGCGGCGTTGCTGTCCGGAGACTAAATCTTTTACAGGAGAAAGAGTGAAAGTAACAGGAGAAATTTCCTCAGCTTCATTCTGGCGCATGAGTTCTACCTGTTCAAGAGCCCAAGCTTTTGCATCGGAAACACCATAGGTTTCGCATATGTATTTTTCAGAACCGAAACGTTTGATTACTTGTGATTTGTTTTTTCCATTAACGTAAACTGTTTTTTGTACATAGTAAGAAACAGAGTTTCCTTTTTTTGACCAACCTAATCTCATAAAATCCATCGTCCTTTCTTTGATATATAATTATATTATACCATAACGTAACGCAACGTGGAAGATAAAATTTTAAATTTGACAAAAAAATATAGGCATTACAATGCCTGCTAAGGTTTTGAAAGATAAGAAAGTGTCAAAGACCCGGGATAAAAAAGAATAAAAATAATTTTTTAGGTGATACTTGATTTTAGTTTCCGCATATGATATACTAACGGTAGCTAAGAAAAGAGATAGTATCCAATTGATACACAAAGCGAAACCCCAGTAGTTCCAGCTACTGGGGTTTCTAGTATATAAAAAAGCTCCCACAAATGTGAGAGCACAAATTCTACATTATATATTAATATCTCCGCGCGTTCTGCGTTGAAACAGGCCCCGTATACGTTACCAATCCAGTTAGCTCGGCCCAGGCACCCTTGCGGCACACAGAAACATCTGCTTAGTGCTGCTTCGTTCCCGACCTGACACGGTTCACAGAGAACTGTTGCGCAAGACCCAAACGTCAACACCACTTCTACTGGGCAGCTATACAAAGCACAAAATCCCGAAACAGAACATCACCCCTGCTATAGCGGATTGCAGGTACAGGGCACCGCTAACTCCCCGGCTGCGCGGAAGCTTTATAACAAACTCATGTTGTTTCAGTATACATTGTTTTTATCAGTTTGTCAAATGTGTTTTCGTAATTGTTTCGTATGTGCAAAAGTATAGATGTAATTTTACATTTGGTTTGTGTTTTTCAGAAAAGTGTTGTAGAATAGCTTTTGTCAAAAGGAAAGAGGGAAAGGTCACTAAAGTGGCAGAATGAGAGGAATTATGATTTTTGAAACCCATGCACATTATGATGATGACGCATTTGAAGATGATAGAGAAGAAGTGTTAAAGCATGTAATAGATAGTGGAGTGGCTTATATTATGAATGTAGGCTCCAATATGGAGTCCACAGAGGAGACTTTGGAGTATACAAGAAAATATCCATTTGTTTACGGGGCAGCAGGCGTCCATCCCAATGAAGCAGATGAATTGAATGAAGAATTATTTGCAAGACTAAGAGAAATTGTAAAGGAAGAAAAGATATTAGCAGTAGGGGAGATAGGACTGGATTATTACTGGGATGAGCCAGAGCGTGACATTCAGAAAAAATGGTTTGTAAGACAGCTTGCCCTGGCAAGAGAATGCGGACTTCCGGTAATCATTCACAGCAGGGAAGCTGCAAAAGACACTTACGATATTATGAAAGCCGGGAAAGCAGAAGAAATCGGCGGTGTCATTCACTGTTTTTCCTATGGAAAGGAAATGGCAGAACAGTTTCTGAATATGGGTTTTTATCTTGGTATCGGTGGTGTGGTAACCTTTAATAATGCAAAAAAGTTAAAAGAGGTTGTAGAATATGCACCGATAGAGCGACTGGTAACAGAGACAGATTGCCCATATCTTTCTCCGGTGCCAAATCGTGGAAAACGCAACGATTCTACCAATCTGGTGTATGTGGTAGATATGATAGCAGAGTTAAAGGGAATGGAACGTGAAAGGGTAGAGGAGCAGCTTTTTGAAAATGCAAAGCGGTTGTACCGGGTAAACTAGTGTAGAGTACAATTGATATTTAGGCAAATCGCCTTGTCTGATTTTCCGGATATCAATGGTACAGTGCACTAGAAGGTAAACGTTAGAACGTATAAGAACGGAGCTGTTATAAAATAAAGAAAAAGAAAGGAATACTATGGCAAATTTAGGAATCCCTCAGAATACAATTGCAGTATTACAGAAATATGATTTTGTTTTTCAGAAAAAATTTGGTCAGAATTTTTTGATTGATACGCATGTGTTGGAGAAAATTATTGGAGCAGCAGGAATTACAAAAGAGGATATGATTATAGAAATCGGACCGGGAATCGGTACCATGACACAATACCTTGCGGAGTCAGCAAGAAAAGTAGTGGCGGTAGAAATTGACCGGGCGTTAATACCAATTTTAGCAGACACCCTGCAGGAATATGACAATGTTACCGTTCTTAATGAAGATATCTTAAAGGTAGACATTGCAAAGCTGGTAGCAGAAGAAAATAATGGAAAACCGGTAAAAGTGGTAGCAAATCTTCCATACTATATCACAACACCAATCATTATGGGCTTATTTGAAAGTCATGTGCCATTAGAAAGCATTACCATTATGGTACAGAAGGAAGTAGCAGACCGCATGCAGGCAAAACCAGGAACCAAAGACTACGGTGCCTTATCCTTAGCGGTACAGTATTATGCAGAACCGGAAATTGTAGCCAACGTACCTCCAAACTGCTTCATGCCAAGACCAAACGTAGGCTCAGCAGTCATTCGCTTAGAACGTCATGAAAAACCTCCTGTTGATGTAAAAGACGAATCCCATATGTTCCGCTTAATCAGAGCTTCCTTTAACCAACGAAGAAAAACATTAGTAAATGGTCTTCATAACGATGGCGGTTTACAGCTCTCAAAAGAGCAGGTAGCAGAAGCTCTTGAAAAAATGCAGTTGTCTGTAACTATCAGGGGAGAGGCCCTCACACTGGCGCAGTTTGCAGAACTTAGTAATCAGTTACTACTTTAGCGTTTGAAAGAGAGTCGATAAAAAGGCTGCCCAAAAACAGTCTTTTTTATGTGGGCTGTGAAAACGATTTCATATGCTGATAACAATACAATTTTTAAGTGGAGATACAAAATTGACATATATATAGTAGATATGGTACACTAAATTTGATAAAATCATGTGGTTTTTCTGTGGATTTTACTACTGAGGTGGTCAAATGTTGATGTTATACTACATTAGTATTTAACCACCTCAGTAATACATAAAAATGATAGAAGTCACATGTGATGAAAAAAAGTCGTAACTATGAGTGTACGGAATAGTTATGAAAAGCCAAAGCAAGGAAAGGATGGCAGGCACCCGATATAGGTGCAGGGGTTAAAAATGGATAAGTACGAATACCGGATAAAAGCAGAACAGATTCGTAAACTTGCAGAAGAAGGGGATTATGAATCTGCAGTTAAGATAGTAAGCACAATCGATTGGAATCGTGTAAAAAGTATTCCAATGTTGTCGCTGGTAGGCAGGATTTATGAAAAATGCAACCAGTTAGAGGAAAGTCGTGATATTTATTTAATCGCATACGACAGACATCCTTATGGAAGAACAATTATATTTGCATTAGCTGAATTATCCATTCGACTTGGTGAATATATAGATGCAGTAGAGTATTACAAAGAATTTGTACGTGTGGCACCACGGGATTCCGGAAGATATATTTTACAATATAAGCTGTATGAAGCCCAGGAAGTAGGCATAAAGGAGCGTATTGCAGTGCTTGAGGAATTCATGCGCCATGAACCGGTGGAGAAGTGGGCATTTGAATTGGCATATCTGTATCATCGTGCCGGTATGAAGGAGAAATGCGTGGAGAAATGCGATGAAATAGTTCTCTGGTTTGGGGAAGGCAAATATGTGGAAAAAGCCATGGAACTTAAGATGCTGTATCAGCCATTGACACCGGAGCAGAAGGAAAAATATGATAACCGGAATGAGGTTGAGATTGAACGCTCTATAGAAGCTGTTGAGAAGGTAGCTAGAATGGCAGAGGAGATGAAGGATAAGAAACAGAAAGAAGAAGCAGATATTCATGTTAAGACCATGAATATCGGAATCTATGACACGGTGAACCTTCAGGAAGAATTGAAAAAAAGCATGAGAGCTATCCTTAACGCTACAGAGCAGGAAAATATAGATTCAGCTATGGATTCTGTCAAAAAAATACCGGATGATAATCAGTCAGAAAAGATATTTGATGAGAATGGTGAAACTACTTCTATAACCTTGAAGTTAGAAAAAGAAAAAGCGGAACGTGCAGAGGCAATTTCAGAACTGTTATCAATGGATACTCATGTGATATCTGAGTCAGAGGAGAAAGAAGATATTACTGACAAGGTAATTGCTGAAGAAGCAACAGAGGAATTACCTGAGTCAGAAGATGTACAATCAGGATACCAGGAAGTATCCGCAGAACAGACCGAAGAAACTAAACTGGAAGAATCACCGGTAGAGGATGATGAACTGGAAGAATTTTGGGCAGAACAGACGGAACAGGTTGAGGTTTCATCAGAGATGATGTCTGTGGAGCAGCCTAAAGAAGCAGAAGCAGTTTTTTCTGAACAGCCGGGAGAAGCGGCTTTGGAGAAATTACCGACAGAACAGAATTTTGCGGCAGGGGATACTCTTGCAGCTGTACCAGAGGAATATTTTGTAACAGGTGACATTCCGTCTATTGAAGAAGCGTTAAAGGAATCCCAGCCTGAAGTGGAATCACAGGAAGATTTAGAGAAGACAAAAGAATTTGTTTTAACTCATAGGGATTTAGGAATAGAAGATGCACCAACTAAGCGGATTCCTGTTGAGGAGATTAAGCAGTATATGAATATTGCCGGTGCGGATCAAAAGCAGGAGAATAAGGATGAACTTAAAAAGCAGGAAGTATTAGAGGATACAGGAAATATTCTGGAAAAATTAGAAGGAATCATTCCATCACTTTCGGAAGAACTGATAAAGCCTGCCAAGGAAGAGGAGAACAAAAAAGAAAGTGCAGATTTTGTAAATGATATCAGCACAGAAGAATGTAGTAAAGAATTTGAATTTGATAAAAATGAATTCTTTAAGGAAGATGACTTATTAGATGATTATGACGAAGAAGCAGAAGAGGATGAAGATGTGGTGGCAGAGTTAGAATCAAGACTGGAAGCAGCTTTGCCAGAGGGAATAAAATCTCTTGTGGATAGTGATGCGGATGAACAGGAAGTGGTTATTTCTTCTAAGAATGGATATTTATCAGAGGAATTACGAGAGATATTCACCTATTTTGCTGAAATGGAAGACGTAAATAAGCAGTTAGTTCGTGCCATGGAAGAAATTGAACTGACACCTGCAATTGGTAATGTTGCTATTATGGGTGCAGCAGAGACTGGTAAGACAACACTGGCGGTGGATATCGTTAAGGCAGTTCAAAAGTCTCACAAGTTTAAAGGCAAGAAAATTGCTAAAATCACAGGAATTTCTCTGAATAACAGGCAGATAGCAGATATTATGAAAAGTGCTGCCGGAGGCGTGCTTATGATTGAGAAGGCTGGTAAGTTATCAGAAACTACAATGAAAGCCTTATCAGAAGCATTTGTGCAGGAAAGTAAAAATATGATTGTTATTATTGAGGACTCAAAAGAAAGTGTGGAAGCACTGTTTAGAAAATGTCCTGACTTTGCTACAATGTTTACGGCAAGGATTGAATTGCCGGAATACACAAATGATGATTTGGTGGCATTTGCAAAATCCTATGCACGAGAGCAGGGATATGCAGTAGATGATGTTGCAGTCCTGGCATTGTATTCTGTTTTGGATGAGATGCAGGTTGACAATCATATTCCAACACTGACAGAAGTAATGGAAGTGATGGATAGTGCAATTAGAAGAGCTGGAAAAAAGAATTTTAGAAATATGATAGATTCTATTTTTTCAAAAAGGTATGACGAAGAACATTACATTTATATTAGAGAGCGGGATTTTGATTAAATAGACCGCAAAAATAAATTAAGGGACGGTATAGCAAAATGAATAAATGGAAAGAAAATTTAGCTATTGAGCAAGGGGATCATTATTTATTTGGTCAAGGTGTACATTATGATATTTATAAAAAATTAGGAGCGCATAAAGTGGTCCAGAATGGCGTAGAAGGTGTATTCTTTGCTGTCTGGGCGCCAAATGCAAAGTATGTAAGCGTAATTGGTGATTTTAATGGATGGAATGGATATGATGGTGTTATGCAACGCCAGGATCCACTTGGAATCTGGACATTGTTTGTACCGGGAGTACAACTTGGAATGATGTATAAATTCCAGATTACAACACAGCAGCATGTTGTGTTAGATAAGGCAGATCCGTTTGCAAATTTTGCAGAGAGAAGACCAGGTACAGCTTCCGTAGTTACTGATTTAACCACCTATGTATGGGGGGATGATGAGTGGCTGAAGGAAAGAGAAAAACGTGATAATGTGAAGGATGCCATGTCAATTTATGAGGTGCATCCGGGTTCCTGGAAGAAACATCCTACTAACGGAGATGACAACGACGGATTTTATAATTATAAGGAATTAGCACACAGTCTGTGTGAATATGTAAAAAATATGGGATACACTCATATCGAATTAATGGGTATTGCAGAGCATCCATATGATGGTTCCTGGGGATATCAAGTAACCGGATATTATGCACCAACCTCCAGATATGGAACACCACAGGATTTTATGTATTTTGTGGATTATATGCATCAGAATGGAATTGGTGTCCTGTTAGACTGGGTACCTGCACATTTTCCAAGAGATGCCCATGGACTTGCGTGCTTTGATGGAACAGCAGTGTATGAATATGCGGATCCACGTAAGGGAGAGCATCCTGACTGGGGTACAAAGATATTTGACTATGGAAAAAATGAAGTCCGCAATTTCCTGATTGCCAACGCGATTTTCTGGGTAGAGGAATTTCATATTGATGGTTTGCGTGTGGATGCCGTTGCTTCCATGCTTTACTTAGACTATGGTAAGCAGGATGGACAATGGGTGCGCAACCAGTATGGTGAGAATAAGAATTTAGAGGCAATTGAATTCTTCCGCCATTTAAATTCCTTAATGTTAGGAAGATATCCTGGTATTGCCATGATTGCAGAAGAATCTACTGCATGGCCACAGGTAACCGGCAAAGCAGAGGATGGTGGCTTAGGATTCAGCTTAAAGTGGAATATGGGATGGATGCATGATTTCCTGGATTATATGAAATTAGATCCATATTTCAGAAAAGATAATCACAACCGGCTTACCTTTGCAATGACATATCAGTGTTCGGAGAACTACATAAATGTAATTTCCCATGATGAAGTAGTGCATTTAAAATGCTCTATGTTATATAAGATGCCTGGTACTCTGGACGAGAAATTTGAGAATTTAAAGGCAGCCTATGCATATATGTTTATGCATCCGGGTAAGAAGCTCTTATTCATGGGACAGGAATTTGCCCAGATTCGTGAATGGAGTGAGAAGCGTGAATTAGATTGGAATCTGTTAGAAGATCCGAAGCACGCTGGTATGCAGAGATTTATAAAGCAACTTCTACACTTGTATAAGAGATATCCAGCACTTCATGAGCTTGATTGTTCATATGAAGGCTTTGAGTGGGTGAATGCAGATGATAACTCACGCAGTATCTACAGCTTTATGAGAAAGAGTGCAGATGGAAGAAACAGTATCCTTGTGGTATGTAATTTTACACCGGTTGAATATCCACAGTATCGTGTAGGTGTACCATTTAAAAGAAAATATAAGCTTCTTTTAAATAGTGCAGATGCAAGCTATGGCGGTAATGGAAAGAAACGCAAGGAAATTTACACAGCGGAGAAGAAGGCTGCTGATGGACATGAGTATTCAATTGCTTATCCACTCCCGGCATTTGGTGCAGCAGTGTTTATTTTTTAGAAAACCATAGTGATTTGTTCTAAAAACAAGGGTTTTGAACTGTTACGAATTTTATAAAGTTTATAATGCCCTGTGCACAATAGTCTGGTGCAACAGGGCATTGTTATGTTGTGTAATATTTTGAAATTGAGGACATATACATGAATATATTAACAATCAACCATATGACGAAAGCCCACACAGATAAGGTGCTGTTTGAAGATGCTGATTTTTCTATTCAGGATACCGATAAAATAGGTATTATTGGTATCAACGGAACAGGAAAATCCACTTTGCTTCGTATACTTGCAGGTTTAGATGAAACAGACGAGGGGGAGGTAATTAAGGGAAATGGAATTGTAATCCACTACCTGCCTCAGAATCCTGTTTTTCCAAAAGACACAACGTTGTTGGATTATGTTATTGCAAAAAATCGTACAGAAGAAAATGCATGGACGGTGGAAGGTGATGTAAAAAGCATTCTGAATAAATTAGGTTTTGAAGATTATAATGTAATGGTAGACACCTTATCCGGTGGACAGCGCAAAAAAGCCGCCATTGCAGCAGCAATTGCAGAACCTTGTGATATTTTGATAATGGATGAGCCAACCAACCATTTGAATCCGGATATGATACTGTGGTTAGAGGAATATTTAAAAACATTCCGGGGAGCCTTTGTTATGGTGACTCATGACAGGTATTTTCTAGATCGTGTCTGTAACCGTATTGTGGAAATAGACAAAGGAAAGCTGTACGGATATCAGACAAATTATGAAGGATACTTAGAGTTAAAGGCAGCACGTGAGGAGATGGCATTAGCTACTGAGCGAAAAAGACAAAGTATCTTAAGGATGGAGCTTGAGTGGATAAAACGTGGCGCAAGAGCACGCTCCACTAAGCAGAAGGCAAGAATAGAGCGATACGAAGAATTGCGGGATGCAAAAGGTCCCGTGACAGATGGTAAGGTAGAAATTTCAGCGGCTTCTTCAAGGCTTGGCAAACAGATTATTGAAGTAGAGAACTTGTCAAAAGTCTATGGTGACAGAACACTGTTTGAAGATTTTTCTTATATCTTTTTAAAAGATGACCGTGTAGGTTTCGTTGGAGAAAATGGCTGTGGTAAGACCACATTAATGAAAATGTTAGCACTGCAGTCGGAGCCTGATACAGGAAACATTGTCGTGGGACAGACTGTAAAGATTGGCTACTTTTCACAGGAAAGTGAAAGCTTAGATGATAACATGCGGGTGATTGATTATATCCGTGAGACAGCAGAATATGTAAAAACACCGGAAGGAAGTATTTCGGCTTCCATGATGTTAGAGCGTTTCCTGTTTGATTCTACATTGCAATACTCCTTGATTGGAAAATTATCCGGTGGAGAGAAGCGGCGTCTATATTTGCTAAAAGTATTAATGGAAGCGCCAAATGTGTTGATTTTAGATGAACCAACCAATGATTTGGATATTCAGACGTTGGCAGTTCTTGAGGATTATCTTGATAATTTTCAGGGCGTTGTCATTACCGTTTCCCACGACCGATATTTTTTAGACAGGATTGTGAGAAGAATCTTTGCTTTTGAAGACGGACACATTACCCAGTATGAAGGAGGTTATTCTGACTACTTAGAGAAAAGTGGTGTTCTGCCAAGTGCTGACCGTGTAAAAAAGGAGACCATGCCAAAGGAATCCACTGGTAAAAAGTTCAGGAAAGAGCATGAAGAAAAGCTAAAGTTCACATACAAAGAACAGAAAGAATACGAAACTATAGAAGACGAAATTGCAGAGTTAGAAGCGAAGAACGAATCTTTAGAAGCAGAAATTTTAAAATGTGCCACAGATTTTGTAAAGCTGAATGAACTGAGTAAGGAAAAAGAAGAGACAGAAAAGCTCTTAGAAGAAAAATATGACAGATATGTTTATCTTACGGATTTGGCTGAAAGAATTGAAGCACAGAAAAATAGTTAGAGAAAAGGCTTTGCAAATAGGGAAACAATTGATATACTTAATTTATATAATCCATTTGATGGGAGGTAATCGAAGATGATAAAAAATATTGTTTTTGCAGCATCAGAATGTGTACCGTTTATTAAAACGGGAGGTTTGGCAGACGTAGTGGGTGCCCTGCCGAAAATGTTCCCAAAGGACAAGTATGATGTTAGAGTTATTATGCCAAATTATTTGTGCATACCGTGGGAGTACAGACAGCATTTTCAGTACGTACATCACTTTTATATGGATATGGGAAGTGCATATTCCAGCGTATATGTTGGCATTATGACATATGAGTACGAAGGTATCCGTTACTATTTTATTGATAATGAGAGATATTTTGGTGGAGATAAGCCATATGGAAATATCCGTTATGATATTGAGAAATTTACATATTTCTGTAAAGCGGTTATGGCTGTTCTTCCAGTTATTAATTTCCAGCCAGATATTATCCATTGCCATGACTGGCAGACAGGATTAATTCCTGCCTACCTTGGAACCATATATCGTGATAATGGTTTTTATTGGAAGACGAAAGCAATTATGACTATTCATAATCTCCGCTTCCAGGGTATTTGGGATGTTAAGACATTTAAAGAGTTATCTGGTCTGCCGGACAGTGTATTTACGCCGGAATGTATGGAATACAAGAAGGACGGTAATATGCTGAAGGCAGGTATGGTTATGTCAAGTTTCATTACGACT
>JBGVIB010000070.1:0-10416 GCA_045122835.1 Lachnospiraceae bacterium | reverse complement strand
ACTTCCTAAGCAGACAATTAACGAGCCGCTTTTAGTGGAGGTGAAATCCACTCCTTAGGGAGACTTAGGCATGAGGGCCACACCCCGAATGTCTTAGTCGGACTTAGGAGTTAGTTCACCGGAACGTTGGCTTCGGTCTGCGTGGAAGTTGCTTCGCCTGCAACCGGCGTACGGGTAGCCACTATGATTCAGCAATCACCCCCACAAACCAGAATTTAACCATATAGCCATCACAATAAGCCCTTAGTCATCCTCTACATTCTTAGACTTCGTCAACGTAAAGATAAACTCCGTCCCCACATCCACAGTAGAAATCACATTAATATTCTCATTATGATTCTGAATAATTTCCTTTACAATACTAAGTCCAAGCCCAGTTCCTCTCTTATCCTTACCACGGGATAAATCCGTCTTATAGAAACGGTCAAAAATCTGCTTCAAGCTTTCCTTAGGAATACCGATTCCAAAATCCTTCACAGACACAAAGATTTTTTCCCCTTTTTCCGTAGTTTCAATTCGAATCTTAGAATTGTTGTGGCTAAACTTAATCGCATTATCCAGCAGATTATACAGTACCTGCTGAATTTTTGTCATGTCCGCATAGACATAAAGAGTTTTTCCGGTAAGAATCAGCTCTAAGGAAATCTGCTTTCCACGACAGGTACCCTCAAAGGAAGCAGCTGTTGCCTTAATAACCTGATTGATATCAAAATCCGTCTTATCTAAAATAATCCCTGTCGGATTCAAACTGTTTAAGGTAAGTAAACTTTCCGTCAGCTTGCTTAGGCGGTCTGTTTCAGAAAGAACAATATCAAAATATTTTGGTTGCATTTCCACGGGAATCGTACCGTCCTGCATGGCAGCAAGGTAGCCCTTGATGGATGTAAGTGGGGAACGAAAATCGTGGGAGACATTGGCAATAAAACGGTTCTGGTAATCCCTGGACTGCTTTAATTCACTTGCCATGTAGTTCAGGGAATTGGCAAGCTGTCCCATTTCATCATCCGAATGGAGCACAATCTGGTGGTCAAAATTTCCTTTTGCATACTCATCTGTACCCTTTGAAATTTTTCGAAGGGGCAGGTACACAAATTTAGCAAAGGCACCAAGGATTAACAAGGATAAGCCAAATACAATAAGCAATGCAAGGTAGCAGAGATTAAGAACATAGTCTCGGTCCGCCTCCATATTGCTCATTGGCACATGAATAATGACATATCCTTTGATGGTGATTCCAGAGGTGATAGGATAAAATACACTCAACATTTTCTCAGAAAATGTATTATAAAAATCACCTGTCTGGTAGTGAACATCCGGATTGGCTGCAGGATCAAAATCTGGAACCACAATGACGTCTCCGCTACCATTATCCCGTGTGTTTAAAATGACAGTGCCATCTGCATCCATAATCCAAATCTGGGCGGATAGGTAATTGTCTAATACCTTCAGATGTGTATTGATATCATTGATTGACATCTGGCTTGTGTAGTAATTAATGGCGTATTGGGTGGATACCATGTTTGCCTCTTTGTATAAATCTCCGGCTTTTACTTTGGTTAAATAGCTAAGTGCCATGCTAGAAAGCAGGGTGCTTACCGTGATAAAGCCAAGAATACCAAAGATAAGGTAAACCAATAGAAATTTTAGGAAAAGCTTTAGTTTCATTGTTATGATTTCACCTCGAATTTATATCCGATACCCCACACAGTTGCAATGCCCCAGTGCTCGTTGTCTTTAATCTTCTCACGAAGACGCTTAATGTGTACATCAACAGTTCTCGTGTCGCCTACATATTCGTAGCCCCAGATATGGTCGAGAAGCTGCTCTCTTGTAAATACTTGATTTGGTGAGGAAGCCAGGAAATAGAGAAGCTCTAACTCCTTTGGTGGCATTTCCACGGATTGTCCTTTGTAAAGAACGGAATAATTGGTCTGGTTAATCACCAGATTTTTGTATTCCACTACTTTACTGTCAGGTGATAGCTTTGAGTCCTCTCTTATAATTGGCTGCTGGTAGCGGCGAAGCACTGCCTTTACTCTGGCAACTAATTCTTTGGAATCAAAAGGCTTAATCATATAGTCGTCTGCCCCCAATTCCAAACCTAATACTTTATCAAATACTTCACCTTTTGCTGAAAGCATAATAATAGGTATCTGTGAGTTGGCGCGAACCTCTCTGCAGACCTGATAGCCGTCAATGCCTGGTAGCATTAAGTCTAATAAAATAAGGTTTGGTTCAAATTCCCGATATTTTTTTAAGGCGTCTTCTCCATCATTTACAATTAATGTTTCAAAGCACTCTTTTGTCAGATATAAGGATATTAATTCTGCGATATTGTTGTCGTCATCCACAATCATAATTTTCTGTTTTGATGCCATGTTGTCCTCCATTCTTTATGTCTGTGTTAATTATAAAATGTAATTAGTGTACGGTACCAGATATCAATGGTACAGTACACTAGTGCGTGTCTCTAAAAGCGGCTTGTGATAGTCTGCTTAGGAATATGTTACTTAAATTCTACGATAGTAACCCCAGCGTCACCTTCCCCAAATTCTCCCAAACGGAAGGATTTTACATACTTCATGCGCTTTAAATGACTATGCACAGCACTTCTTAACTTACCAGTACCTTTACCATGTACCACGCGGACACTTGGCAGATGGGCAAGGTAAGCGTCGTCTAAATATTTGTCTAACAATGCTAGTGCTTCGTCAACCGTCTTACCAATCAGGTTGATTTCCGTAGAAACAGAAGCGGATTTACTCATTTTAATCTTACCGCTTCCGGTACGTGTCAAGTTTGGTGCAGTGATAACCGGTTCATCAATAATTTCCAAATCATTGATATTAGTCTGGGTACGGATAATACCAGTCTGTACCAGTACGTTTCCCTTGCTGTTTGGCACAGAAATTACATTACCCTCTAAGCCCATGCTGATAATGCGGACTCTTTCTCCGCCTTTTAAGTCCTTTACAGAAAGCTGTTTTTTCGGCTTCTTTGGTGCTTTCATTGCCATTTTGCCCTGGACATCTTTAATCTTGCCCTGAAGTGCCTGGCGCTTTTTGTCCATTTCCTTGGAATTTTCGTTATCAGCCGCAAATTTACGGAAATCACGTAAAGTCTGGTCGGCATATTCCTTGGCTTCTGATAAAATGGCATTGGCTTTTTCGTTGGCTTCTCTGATAATATCTTCAGTCCGCTTTTCGATTTTTTCATTTTTCTTCTGCAAGCGTTCCTTTAATTCTTTGATTTCTAATTTGTATTCACGGATTTCAGCACGCTCGTCCTCAATAATGCGGCGGCTAGCTTCTAAGTCTGCGATGACATCCTCAAAGCTTTCTGCTTCCGCACTGATTCTATCCTTGGCGTCTTCAATAATAATGTCAGGAATTCCTAATTTTCCGGCAATGGCAAAGGCATTACTCTTGCCGGGAATACCGATTAACAGGCGGTAGGTTGGGCGAAGTGTCTCCACATCAAATTCGCAGCTTGCATTTTCCACCCCGTCTGTAGAAAGGGCATACACCTTTAACTCGCTGTAATGGGTAGTTGCCATAGTGCGGATTCCACGGTTGTGGAGATAGGATAAAATAGAAGTAGCCAAAGCAGCACCTTCTGTAGGGTCTGTTCCTGCACCTAACTCATCAAACAGTACAAGGGAATTTTCATTTACTTCCCCTAAAATACCAGTGATATTTGTCATATGTGAGGAGAAAGTGGACAGAGACTGTTCAATGCTCTGCTCATCTCCAATGTCAGCATAGACTTCCTCAAACACAGACAGCGAAGATTTCTCATGGGCAGGAATGTGAAGACCGGACTGGCCCATTAAGGTGAACAGACCAACAGTCTTAATGGAAACGGTTTTACCACCTGTGTTAGGTCCTGTTACGATAAGTAAATCATAGTCGCCACCTAAACGTACTGTGATAGGTACAACCTTGTGAGGATCCAAAAGAGGATGCTTGCCGTCAATAATTTCGATATAATGTTCTGTGTTAAAGGTTGGCTCATTTCCCTTATATTGTCTGGATAACTGAGCCTTAGCAAAAATAAAATCAAGTTTGGACAAAATACGATAGTCTGCCTCAATGGATGGAATATGTTCTGCTGTAGATGCGCTTAAAGTGGCTAAAATTACGTCAATTTCCTCCTGCTCCTTTAACAGCAGCTCCTTGTAATCATTGTTTAACTTTACAATGGACATTGGCTCAATAAACAATGTGGAACCGGTGGAAGACTGATCGTGAATCATACCTTGAATTTTGCTACGGTATTCTGCTTTTACAGGGAGACAGTATCTTCCGTTACGCTGTGTGACCACGGCTTCCTGCAAATAGGTTCTTGTGGTGGCGTTATTTACCATCCCATGAATCTGGTCGTGGATACGGTCGTTGATATTACGCATATTTCGGCGTATCTGGTGAAGATTCGGGCTGGCGTCATCGCTGATTTCATCTTCGGATAAAATGCAGCGGCGGATTTCACCGGATAATACAGTAAGTGGTTCAATACCATCAAAATAAGAAGTCAGGCTGTCCGGGTTCATTGCCACGTTTTCCTGACGACTGTACTGCTTTACACGATTTGCATTTTCAAGAAGACCACAAATGTGCAACAGTTCTATTTGGGATAAAGTACCGCCGATGTCTAAGCGTTTCAGAGATGGACGGATTTCTTTTACACCGGAAAAAGACAGGGAGCCTTTTCGCAAAATATGCACCAGTGCATCGGTGGTTTCCTGCTGTGCTGTGCGGATTTCACTTAAGTCCGTCATTGGTTTTAAGCGGCGGCACTGTTCCTTTCCTGCTTCACAGGTAGCTTTCTCTGTGAGCATGTCTATAATTTTTGTATATTCAAGTGTTTTTAATACTTTTTGATTCATTTTTCTATAAATGCCTTTCTAAAATACCATAAAAAAATGGTTTACTATCTTTTCATTATACAATATAATGAAGAACGTGGAAATACCAAATTGCAAAACATTTACCGGAAAGGCGGTGCATTCCTTGGATAAAGAGGAAGAATATTCATTTATAAAAGAAAAAATAAAGGATAAACCTTTGAATAAAAAAAGACTGTTTACACAGGCTGCATTTAACATAGGTTCAGCAGCTGTTTTTGGGCTGGTGGCATGTATTGTTTTTTATGGTTTTAGTCCTGTGATGAAAGATGTCTTTCAAAAAGAAGAACCGGGGACGGTAATGATACCAAAGGATGAAAATCCTACTGGAGTGGAAGGTGATACCCCGCCTGGGGCAACCACAGAGCCTGCCACAACACCTGGGGATGTTGTGCCACCAGTGGTGACAGAAACCATTGTAGAAAAGGTAGAATTAAAAATAGAGGATTATGAGAAGTTGTGTGGTGACTTTACAAGCCTTTCCGAAAAGGCGAAGAAATCTCTTGTTACTGTGTCAGGTGTGAACAGTGATGTGGATGTATTTCAGTCGACTTATGAAACAGAAGGAACAGCGTCTGGTTTAATTATAGCAGATAATGATGTAGAGCTTTTGATTTTGACAGAGGAGTCTATTGTAAAATCTGCCCAGGAAATTCGTGTTACGTTTTGCAATGGTGTACGTCGTACAGCAGTGGCAAAAAAATATGACGTAAATACGGGACTTGCTATTATTGCTGTTAATTTAGAAGACATTCCGGAAGGCACCATGGAGGCATTAGAATTTGCAGAGCTGGGCAATTCTAATTCCTTGACAGAAGGGACTCCTGTCATTGCTGTGGGAATGCCATTAGGTTATGAAAGTACCATTGTAAGTGGAAATATTACTTCCCTTCAGATGAAAAGTGATACTACAGATGTGACATACGATTTGATTGAAACAGACATGCTTGGTTCTAATAAGGGAAGCGGTATTTTGATTAATACAGAAGGAACAGTGGTTGGTGTGATTGCACAGCGTTTTTGCACCAATGAGGACCATACCACTGTTACTGCACTGGCAATATCTGACACGAAAGGCTTGATTGAGCGATTGTCTAACAACAAAGGCATTGCATTCTTAGGCATTCAGGGTAAAGATATCACAGAAGCAGAAAGCAAAGAATATAATGTGCCAACAGGAATTGGTATTACAAATCTGACCATAGATTCGCCGGCAATGGAAGCAGGAATCCAGAGTGGAGATGTGATTATAGGCATCGGCGGACAGGAAATTAAAACTATAGAAAAGCTGCGGGAATATTTAGTTCAGTGCGAACCGGAGCAGTTGATTACCATTACGGCTATGCGTAAGAGTAATGAAGGGTATAAGGAAGTGACCTTTGATGTTACGCTGCGGGTGATGCAGTAAAAAACCATTCCTGTAGGTGAATTTAGAAAATCGAAGTAAATATCGATTGGATTTTTACCTGTTCATATGAATGTGATTCATATGAACAATGGTAACCCATGAGGGAACTGAGCAGTTAAAAAACTATGTTTTAATTAACGATGTTATGCTGAAAAGCGATAGAAAGAGAGGAAAAAATGAAATATATTGAAACCTTGCGGGAAAGCGACCGCATTTGTGATGTTTATATGTGTAAATCAAAAC
Source organism: Lachnospiraceae bacterium (assembly GCA_045122835.1). Lineage (GTDB taxonomy): Bacteria > Bacillota > Clostridia > Lachnospirales > Lachnospiraceae > JBGVMW01. The sequence goes on along the minus strand of JBGVIB010000070.1, from coordinate 3,862 downwards.
AGTCTTTGGTGACCAAGAATGGAAAGCCTTACGAATCCTTAATTTTACAGGACAAAACAGGCACACTGGATGCAAAAATCTGGGATCCGAATTCCTTTGGCATTGAGGAATTTGATGTATTTGATTATATTGAAGTAACCGGCGAAATCACCAGCTATCAGGGGGCTTTGCAGGGAAATATCAAGCGTGTGCGCAAGGTACAGGAAGGGGAATATGACCCAAAGGATTACCTTCCTGTTTCCTCAAAGGATATTGAGGGAATGTACAAAGAGCTGTTAGGTTTTGTGGCCCAGGTGAAAAATCCATATTTGCACACATTATTGGAAAGCTTTTTTGTGAAAGACGAAAAGGTGATAAAAAGCTTCAAATTTTGTTCCGCAGCAAAAAGCGTTCACCATGGATTTGTAGGCGGTCTGTTAGAGCATACTTTAAGTGTTACAAAGATGAGTTCTCATTTTGCAGATACATATCCGATTCTGAATAAGGACTTACTACTGACAGCGGCCATGCTTCACGACCTAGGAAAAATCTGGGAGTTAGCACCTTTCCCTGTAAATGATTATACAGATGAAGGACAGCTTATGGGACATATTGTAATGGGAGTGGAGGAAATCGGCTACCGCATTCGATCCATAGAAGGCTTCCCTGCAAAGTTATCAAATGAGTTGAAACACTGCATCATTGCCCACCATGGTGAATTGGAATACGGTTCCCCAAAGAAGCCGGCGTTGGCAGAGGCAGTGGCGCTCAATTTTGCAGATAACATTGATGCGAAGATGGAAACATTGACAGAGTTATTCGGCAGCACACCGGACAATGATGGTTGGCTTGGGTATAACCGGTTCTTTGAGTCGAACTTGAGGAAGAGTAGTAAGTAAATAGAGTAGTTGTTGGAGAATGGATAGGATTATTGTAATTATTTAAGAAAGTATGTAACTATTCTCCCTCTAAATTAAAAAGTGACAGAGTGAGAGGAAAATATGGAATATAAGAAAAATGATATTGTTACAGTAACAATTGAAGATATGGGAACAGACGGAGAGGGTATTGGCAAAGTGGATGGCTATACCCTCTTTGTAAAAGACACCGTGATTGGTGATGTGGCAGAAGTAAAGCTTGTGAAGCTTAAGAAAAATTATGGCTATGCCCGCCTGATGCGCATTATCACCCCTTCTGCCGACCGTGTGGAGGCAAAATGTGAGTACGCGAAACAGTGTGGCGGCTGTCAGATACAGTTTCTTTCCTATGAGAAGCAGTTAGAATTCAAGCGACACAAGGTGCAGAACCATTTAACTCGTATAGGTGGCCTTGAAAACGTTACCGTACAGCCAGTGATTGGCATGGAGGAGCCTTTCTACTATCGAAACAAAGCCCAATTTCCAATTGGAACAGACAAAGAAGGCAATCCCATTGCTGGCTTTTACGCAGGCCGCACCCACAGCATTATTGCAAATACCAACTGCCATCTGGGCGTCAGCGTCAACGAAACAATTTTAAATATGGTGCTGGATTACATGAGGGAGGAGAAAGTCCCGGCTTATGATGAAAACACTGGAAAGGGCTGTATCCGTCATGTCCTCATTCGTGTTGGCTTTACCACTGGTGAAATTATGGTCTGTCTCATTGTAAATGGAAACAAGCTGGTGGCGGCTGATAAGCTGGTGGAGCGCCTGACAACTATTCCTAAAATGACATCCATTACCTTGAATGTGAACACCGAGCGTACCAATGTTATTTTAGGGAAAAAATTATTGCCATTGTGGGGAGAAACGACGATTCGTGATTATATTGGAGACATCTGCTATCGTATTTCACCACTGTCTTTTTATCAGGTGAATCCTGTGCAGACAAAGAAGCTGTATGATACAGCCCTTGAGTTTGCCGGGCTTACTGGTGAGGAGACAGTCTGGGATTTGTATTGCGGAATTGGAACCATTTCGCTGTTCTTAGCACAGCGGGCGAAGATGGTCTATGGTGTGGAGATTGTGCCGCAGGCCATTGAAGATGCTAAGTTTAATGCAGAGTTAAATGGCATTAAAAACGCAGAGTTTTATGTAGGTAAGGCAGAGGAAGTTCTGCCAGAGATGTATGAAAAGGAAGGCGTCTATGCGGACGTGATAGTAGTGGACCCGCCTCGTAAGGGCTGTGATGAGACGCTTCTTGCCACCATGGTGCAGATGCAGCCGAAACGGATTGTGTATGTGAGCTGCGATTCCGCTACACTGGCTAGGGATTTGAAGTATTTGTGTGGGGAAGGGTATGCGGTTGTCAGGGTGCAGCCGGTGGATATGTTTCCGCAGGGGGTGCATGTGGAGTGCGTAACACTGCTCCAAAGAATTTTGGATTAAACTCCTTGAATTTTCGCGAAGGCAACGAGGAGAGTTCCGAAGAAGCGAGGGCTCAAAAAGCCCGAGTTTATGCGGAATTCGACGACTGCCCGCGAACCGAGAAGTTTGTAAAACTTCTCGAGTTTAGGCACTTTGAGCGACATATACTCTTCTCCCAAAGTGACCGAAAAGAGAAGAAAAAGGCAATTTCAAACGGAGTAAACGTCCAAGTAGTTGTGAGGGTGTAGTTCGGAAACACAAAAATCTGTTGTTCATATTTCATCTTAAATGCAATGAGCCAGCACCCTCAAAACTGCGAGGCAGTTCCTCGGTTTCTGGCAGTCGCCAAATACCTGTTAAAAGTAATTTGTCTATTTGCGAGTAAACTCGCATAGCCAAATTATTTCAACAGGTGCTTGGCTCATTGCTCACTAAAATTCAATAAAGTAACAAAGTGGTCTGAGCCGCTTATTTTCAAGTAATTTTGAAAGTAAGCGGCTCTTTTTACGCGTAGTAACGAGGAAAATGCGAGGAAAAGCACATTTCTTGCTTGCAAGAGAATGTGACTTTTTCGAAGCATTTGAGGAGCACCGCGACAGCGACAGAACTTGTTCTGGAGCGCTCGTTACGGATATTTTAACGGAGGTAATTGATTTTATGAAGAAAAAAGAAGAATTGTGTTCTTTTCCACAACAGGAGCAGAGTGCTGTGGTGGAAACAGATATTAAAATGGTTCCTATAGTGCAGTTACAGGACTTTGAGGGGCATCCCTTTAAGGTAGAAAACGATATGGCATTGTTTGAACTAATGCAGAGTATTGAAAAAGAAGGTGTGATTGTTCCGGCACTGGCAAGACCAAAGGCTGGTGGCGGTTATGAATTGATTGCAGGTCATAGAAGAAAGGCTGCTTGTAAATGGGCAGGGATTGATGTGATGCCTGTGGTGATTCGAGATTTGGATGATAATCAGGCTGTGATTGCTATGGTGGATAGCAATCTGCAAAGAGAACATCTGAAACCCAGCGAGAAAGCATTTGCTTATAAGATGAAGCTGGAGGCGATGAAGAGGCAGGGAGCAAGAACCGATTTAACTTCTTCCCAAGTTGGTGAAAAGATAACTTCTTCCCAAGTTGGGAAAAAGTTATCTTCGTCACAAGTTGTGACGGGAACTTCGGACCAAGATGGACCGAAGTTAGAGAATCCGACAATGAAGGTTTATTCGTTGCAATCGGATTATGAAGAGAATGGGAATTGGTGTGTTACACAAGGGACTGTCATTCCTTCGGGTATAAGGTCAGATGAATTATTGGCAAAACAGGTGGGTGAAAATCGTATGACTATTCAGCGTTACATCCGTCTTACCAATCTTATCCCCAAGCTTCTTGATATGGTAGATGAAGGAAAGATTGCTTTTACCATAGCAGTAGAGCTTTCCTTTCTGACAGAGGAGCAACAGTATGAGCTTTATGAAGTTATGGATATCGAACAATGTACGCCTTCATTGTCGCAGGCGAACCGTATGAAGCGAATGAGTCA
>JBGVIB010000069.1:0-8801 GCA_045122835.1 Lachnospiraceae bacterium | reverse complement strand
CCTGCAACCGGCGTCCGGGTAGCCACTATGATTCAGCAAACACCCCCACAAACCAGAATTTGCATCACCTATACTTCCCCCCATTATTCAATCTCTCCTTTAACGAAAAAACTGCCAGCCTTTTCGCTGACAGTTCTAATTTTATTTATCATCTTTTTTGCTCTGCAACAACTGCAGTCCAATAATAATCACGCCTCCAAGAAGGAAGAACAACATATGAAATGTATCAAGTGTCATTGCCGCCTTCGGAACATCTAAAGTAGTTGGTCCCTGTACAATGGAATAAAGAGAACCAAGCATCAATCCGATAATAGCATAAATCGTCTGACTTCTATGATTTTTTAACATGTAATCAACAAGCTTGATTACCAACAAAATACCAGCAATTACACCTAAACCAAAAATAATACAAATAGGAAGATTGCTCAATTCAAAGTGAAGTAACCCCTTCACAGCTGACATAACCGGCATATATAAGCCAAAGATTAACAACAAAGTAGAACCGGAAATTCCCGGGAGCACCATTGCGGAAATGGCAATCATACCAACTACAAACAAATAAACTCCATTACCGAATGTTAATGTAAATCCTGCGCTCTCTGCTCCGCCTGCTGGATTTAACAAAGTAATTGCAATTACAACAGACATACCAATCACAGTGTAAATCAAGTTCAAATATTTCCCTTTTACCACTTCCATTTCCTGCTTGATTACAATAGGAATAGAGAAAATAATAAATCCTAGAAATACGGAACTTACCTGATAAATATGTGATTCAAACAATGTGGTGATTACAAGCACCGCCAACACAAATCCGCATGCCCATCCGATTCCCAAACGAATCAGGAATTTAAGAGAATCTATACGTTCCTCTTTCGTTCCGCTAATTAACTTACTTAAGGAACCAATAAAATTGTCATATAATCCTAGCAGAAACAGAATCGTACCACCAGACACCCCTGGTACACTATCTGCCATTGCCATTAATAATCCACCTAAAAATTTTAACATAATTTCTCCTTCATTAGCAGTTTACAATTTTTTCTAACGCTTCAAATAAAGCATCCATTTCCTCATCTGTACCAATCGTAATACGCAGGTAATTATCAATACGAGGCTGGTTGAAATATCTCACAAAGATTTTCTGTTCCCGTAGTGCTTCAAATATTTTCTTAGCCGGAACAGCACTATGTGTTGCAAAAATAAAATTAGACATGGAATCTCCAAATGAAAATCCTAATTCTTTTAATTTTATTTTTGCACGCTCTCTTGTGGCAATGATACGTCCTGTAATCTCTTTAAAATATGCATCATCCTTTAACGCTTCCACACCATATACTAATGATGGCATGTTCATGGTATAAGAATTAATGGAATATTTTACATCATTCATGTACTTAATTAACTTCTCATTCCCCATTGCATATCCCACACGCAAGCCTGCCATCGAACGAGACTTAGAGTAGGTCTGCACCACCAAAAGATTATCGTACTTATGAATCAATTCTAATGCTGATACACCACCAAAGTCAATGTATGCTTCATCAACAATGACTACCACATCACGATTGTGACTAACAATCTCCTCAATTGATTCTAACCTCTGCAACACGCCTGTAGGTGCATTTGGATTCGGAAAAATAACACCACCATTTTCCTTATAGTAATCTTCTTTTACAATTTCAAAATCATCATTCAATGGCTGGCGTTCATACGGAATCCGGTAAACATCTGCCCATACATCATAAAATGAGTATGTAATGTCTGGAAAGAAAATTGGTTTTTCACTGTTAAAAAACGTAAGGAACGCTACAGAAAGTACATCATCTGAGCCTACTCCTACAAAGACTTCATTTTTCTGCAATCCATAATATTCTGCCAACGCACTTACTAAAGAATCCGAGGTTGGATCTGGATAAAGGCGAAGCTTTTCTGCATCTAACTTTGTCAGCGCTTCTTTCACCCCCGGCGCTGGTGGATATGGATTCTCATTGGTGTTCAGCTTAATCATTTTTGATTCCTTTGGCTGCTCACCCGGTACATATGGAACTACTTTTCGTACATTCTTTTCCCAATTATACATAATCCTGTCCTATCCTTTCATAAGCAATTTATTCATAACTATTCAGAACCCTCATAGGTTACCAATGTTATTATGAATTACATTCATAATAACATGCCAAAATCCATGCAGAATCACCTACAGTGATGGATTTTGGCCTGCTGCCACTACGTTTTCATACGGACTGTGCAGTTCAGCACAATACAAGCTTGTATTGTCCTGGTTCTGAATAGTTACGTACTATCTACATATAATTCTTAGCCAGTTTTTCAAAACCTGGCATTGCATTAACAATCGTTTCATATGCCACACAATACGCAATACGCACATAGCCTGGACAACCAAAGGTACTGCCCGGAACTAATAAGATATTGTATTTTTTCGCTTCCTCACAGAAGGCCTTTTCATCTTCTATTGGCGATTTTACAAAAAGATAAAATGCACCCTGTGGCTTGATACAGGTAAATCCACATTTCTGCAGCCCATTGTACAAAGCTTCTCTATTTCTATTGTAATAAGAAACATCCACCTCAGCATCCAGACAATCTGCAACTACTTTCTGGAACAAAGATGGCGCATTCACAAATCCGAGAATACGTGTTGCGATTCCAGCGGCACTTTTTACCTGTTCAGAATCGGTCATTTCATCTGGGATTACCAGATAACCAATGCGCTCACCCGGTAAGGATAAAGACTTACTATAGGAATAACCTACCACTGTATTCTTATAATACTTCGTTAAATACGGAACTTCCACACCATCATATGCTAATTCTCTATATGGTTCATCTGATACAATACAGATATCCGTTCCAAATTCTTTCTGTTTCTTTTCTAAAATAGCAGCCATCTTTTTAATGGTTTCCTCAGAATATACAACGCCTGTAGGGTTGTTTGGATTATTTACAATAACAACCTTTGTCTTTGGTGTGATTTTTTCTTCAAACTCCTGTAAATTTGGCTGAAAATCTATAGTATTTGGAGAAATCACAACCAGTTTGCCATCATAGTTGTCTGTATAATTTCTATATTCACCAAAGAATGGTGCAAAAGTAATTACTTCATCCCCCGGATTCAGTAATGTCTTGAAAATAACATTAAGCCCTCCAGCTGCACCAACGGTCATAATAATATTGGAAGCATGAAACTTAGTATCAAAACGCTTGTTGATAGATTGTGCTATTTTCTCTCGTACTTCCTCATAACCAATATTGCTCATATAGCCATGAATATCCAAAGAATCCTCCTCGATATGCTTAAGAACAGATTCCTTCACCTGCGCTGGTGCAGCCACATTTGGATTGCCAAGACTGAAATCATATACATTTTCTGCACCATACTTTTCCGCCATCTTTCTTCCTTCTTCAAACATGGCACGGATAACGGAATTATTGGATAAGTAGCCAACCATCTTATCTGCTATCATAAATTGCTGCCTTCTTTCTTTTTCGTAACTATTCGTAACTATTCAGTACCCTCATAGGTTACCAATGTTATTATGAATTGCATTCATAATAACAGGCAAAAATCCATGCTGAATCACCTACGGTGATGGATTTTGGCCTGCTGCCACTACGTTTTCATACGGACTGTGCAGTTTGGCACAATACAAGATTGTATTGTCCTGGTTCTCAATAGTTACAACTATTCAATATTTTCATGGGATAGAAATCCCATATGCTATCTTAACAAAAGAACTGGGTAAAAGCAATAAAAATATGAAATAAGAGACAGGGTGGCATGCATAAATGCAATATTCACTCTGTCCCTTTGGCAAGTTTACTTATTTTTGAATTAAAATAATATTTTCTGTAGAAGATTGACTTGGTTCAGATTCTAATACACCACTAATCTCCACATAAATAATATTACCTGGCTGCAAATCAGAAAACTCTAATTCTGCACCATCCATGTCTGTAACTTTTGCTCCTTCACTAGATACAAAACATGCTTCACCAATAATGTTTTTTGCTTCCTCATTATAACCACGAACTAACAATCGCAATCTGTCCGGGTCGATGTCACGAATTACAACTGGTACTCTTGATATATCTTCACTTACCTTTGTTATTGTGATTTCACCTAAGGCTTCATCTGTTTTCACATCGCTATAGGTAGGTGGATCTGTTACTGCACCTTCTGTATTCTCGTCTGATTTATTGCTATCATCCTCCGAAGACTGGTCTGTAGGTAATTCCTCCGCCTGATGTTCTGTTGCCAATTGGCTGTCTCCTGATGTAATTGCACTGTCTCCATCAGTTATAGTGCTGTCGCCCGAGGTCACAGGCTGCGGTGTTTCTGTAACAACGGTATCCGTATTTGTTTCTTTCTGTCCTCCACAGGCAGCTGTTGCTGTAAGCATACATACAATTCCCATGAGCATTACAATTTTTTTCTTCATAAAACATCCTCCTTTTCCTTTTTTCTTCTGCGCTTTTTCCGTATTTTACGAATCACAAGAACAATTACCATAATAATAATACCCCATATTATAAAATATGGCAATGACACAATGAGCCAGATTATGAAATCTGTTACAGCATCTCCAATTTCCGTCAAATTGTCAGCCAGACCATTTTTTATTTTATCCAGAAATGTTTCTTCTTTCACCTGTGTAATGCGCTCCACTTCATAGATTTCCAACATTACTGTACTATAATCTACTTTATTGTCGTAGGTTCTTAAAGTACTCTCATATTGGTTCAATTGATAACGAAGATCTGATAAATGACTTTCCAATGCTAAAATTGTTTCCATGGTATCTGCTTTTTCCAACAATGCAAGTACTCTGTCATATTCTACCTGCAAAGCCTCCTTGTGACTCTGTGTATCTGCATACTTCAAAGTAATATTATCTGTATTCAGACTCTGGCTTGTCACATTGCCCAGTCCGCCTACTTCCTCTAAAAAAGTATCTAACTGCTCCTGTGGTACCCGGACTACGATGCTGGCATAACGGTTTCCATTTTCATTATAATAACTGTTGCCATCAATAGAAGATGATTCCGTGTACCCTTGTACTGCCTTTGTTTTCTGTCCTATGGCTGTTATTACTTTGTCAAACTCTTTTGTCTGCATGGACATGGAGACTGTTTTGATTATTTTCTGTGTGGCATCTCCATTGGTCACTACCGCATCCAGTACACCTGAGGCATCCACGCTATTCTCTTTACTATCTTCCGTGGAAACACTCTCTTCCACTTCACCACTTACCGCATCTTCTGTATCCATCCCATAGTTGCCACCACTATCCATCGATTCTGTTGTTGATTCCATCTCATCGGTTATGTAACTATCTGATTTGTTGTCTGATGCACCACATCCGGTAAGAAGCAGTGCCAGCAATACGATAATACTTATTTTTTTCATACTATCCCTCCTGTTCATCTATGGAAACAACATTTCCCATAAATAAAATTGTTCCACTCTCTTTCTCCTGTAACACAAGAAGAAATGGTTTGTCTGCCACAAAATCTACACCATCTTCTTCTATCATCACACAATTGTCTTTCATTAATATTTCTGTGACTGCAGCAGCTTCTGTTCCCATTTCATCCACCTGCAATCGAACCTGCTGTGTAATGGTTGTTACATATAAATCTTCTCCTATATTATCCAGCCCTGCATCTGGTAAAAATAATGAACATATTCCCATCTTCTGAAACATCTCCATAAGATTATCTGTCTTTTGGTTATAATCTAACTTAGGAATACTTAAGGTTTTTATCCTTCTTGGTTCACTATCTCCCAACTTGTTTAAAAATGCAATCTGTTCTTCACTGCTCATACTGTTCCAGGTCTCATATGTGCTGCCATCCTCCGCCATAATAAAACGCATAACAAGGCTGCTGTCCTCATAAGGAAGTTCAACTGCCACACAGCCATTTGCCTCATAATATGGCAAACTTTTTCCATTCATTTTCATAAATGACACATTTTCATCTCCCTGTATTCCATAAAAGACATCCTCATAAGTAGACGCAGCATCAAAGGGATACTTCCACGTTCCTTTCATATATACTGTATTCAAAACAGACATACGATGATCTCTCTCAATCTGACTCTTATAGTCAGGAATAAAGTTGCCCGTTTTTTCTGCTACCCACTTTTGTATATCTCTCCGAATCTCCTCGCAATCCTCCGAAAAGTCCACATTAAATATATCTGCATTATAATACTCCTTGCACATTTTAGAAAAATCATCTTCACCTGTCAGTTTCTCCAATGCTTCATCCTTCCATATAGAAGATGCTGTCTGAAATGTACTTCCATTCCCTAAATTCTGATTGCTGAAAAGCTGATAGCTTGTGTTAAAGGAGTCCATGTCATGAATGCCTAAAACTGTCTCTATTTCCTCTCTTGTTTGTCCCGTTGCCCCATTATTAATCATTCCTAGCACGCCGCAAAAGCTGTATGGCGAAAACACATATGTCTCGTTACCATTTGCAGTCTTCATGTAAGTATGGGCAAATTGATATACATACTTTGAAAAATCTGCTGCAGCAGCCGGTATTTTACTTTCTGTGGGTACTTCGCCTTTTGTTGTTGCTTCCCTTTCTATAGGCGTTTCACTTTCTGTGGGTATCACATCACCCATTGTTGTTACTTGTTCCTCTACAACTTCAGCCGTCGGCTCTTTTACTGGTGTTCCACAGCCTGCTAACAGTAAAGTGCTCATTACCACACTAATATATCCTGCTCTTTTATTTATTTTTCGCTTTCTCATATATGCCTCCCTTTTTTACCATTCAGTACTCTCATAAGTTACCAGTGTCACCATGAACTGCATTCATAGAACCATGCAACTTTGTTATTTTTTCTTTACAATAATTGCAATATCTTCCACTATCACATACAAACTGGTATATACTTCATCAGGAAATTCTTCAATCTCAAGTTGAATTTCTCCACTTTCTTCCTCCTGCACTATGTATGACGCAGTATACTGGTACCATTGACCATTTTCTGCACACAAATATATGGTACATTTCTCTGTATTTAAGTTTATCTTGCTGTCCTCTCGTTCTAGCCAAATATGGCAGGTTGTTTCTTCTGTCTGATAGTTTTTACATACTATCTCCTGGCATTGTTTTAGCTGTTCTTCCACAAACGATTCTTCCACATCTTGTCTGTTACCCAACCCCATCTTTAAATCCTCTTCTAAAGCACCATCATGGTCTATCCCATTACTATTAGCTATAGCATCCTCCTTGTCCTGCTGCTCTCCCATTGATTCAGAACTAGCACTGTCATTTTCCATTGTCTCTGTCATATCTGCATATTCTTCTGCACCATCGTTCCGATCTGCTACAATGGATTCTGAACTTGCATTGTCATAACTCTTGTCTGTTGAAAGTATTGTCCGGCTAAATACACCAGCTAATATTACCACTGCCAGGCAGGCGGCTACTGCACTTAATGTTTTCTGATAACGAAAGTGGAACTTATTCTTCTTTGCCAGCTTTCGTATCTTTCTATCAAATATTTCAGAAAATTCATGCATTTCGTCTAATTTCTGCCGCTTTGGTATAAAGGACATATCTTCATCTATGGCTTCCTCTAATGCCTTTTTTAACAAATCTTCACTCACTGTTTTTCCCCTCCCTATTTTTTATCATTTCTTGTAATTTTTTTCTTGCCCGATAATACCGTACATTGGCAAGCTTTGGTGTTATCTGCAAAATTTCTGCTATTTCTGAGTCTGATAGTTCATGAATATGCTTTAATTCAAATACCACCCTGTACTCCTCCTTCAAATTCCGTATGCAGTTCACCAGATGTTTGTAATTTTCTTCACTTATGTAGGACTCTAATATATCGGTATCATCACTTAATTCCAAGGTTTCAAATTCCTCTATTTCCACAGATGTGACGCCTTTTCTGGCACGATAGATATCGATTGCCTTTGATTTTGTTACGGTGTATAGAAATCGTCTGGTGGATGGCGATGGCTCGTCTACCTTATGTATGTATTTTGTTAGTGTTAAAAACGCTTCCTGTACGGCATCCTCCGCCAAATGACCGTCCTGCAGGATTTCATTTGCGGTATACCACATCATTCCTCGGTATGTTTCATAAATCTGAATAAATTTATTCTTATCTTCTTCTGTTTCTAGCATGCATAAAAACAAAAGCATGACGTATTGCCTCCTTTTTGTGTAAATTTTGTAGGTAATTGGGATGTTTTAAGTAGTCCATAAATTATCTACATGTTAGTTATAAGCTTATAAAATATAATCTCATGTTGTAAGATTATATATAAGATTTTTCTCTTATACTATAATAACGAATATGGAACAGGATTTACTACAGTTTTTTCAACTTTTTCTATATTTTTTATATATCTATGACTACTGGTTTGTGGGTAACGCAAATTCTGGTTTGTAGGGGTGATTGCTGAATCATAGTGGCTACCCGGACGCCGGTTGCAGGCGAAGCAACTTCCACGCAGACCGAAGCCAACGTTCCGGTGAACTAACTCCCAAGTACGACTAAGACATTCGGGGTGTGGCCCTCATGCCTAAGTCTCCCTAGTGAGTGGATTTCACCTCCACTAAAAGCGGCTCGTGAATTGTCTGCTTAGGAATATGCCATACCAGCAAGCGGCTCTCCTACAGTGTAAGTCTGAGTTGCCCCTGGGAGCCCCTTCCGCCAATTCACTACCTTATCGAAACCGGTAAAATATATTCTCATATAGCCAGTAAAATGCCTCATGCTTATTAGTATTCACGGTGATTCA
>JBGVIB010000068.1:0-4341 GCA_045122835.1 Lachnospiraceae bacterium | reverse complement strand
GAGATTCTTGCTTAATTCCGAGTATTCAGCGAAGTATTTACAGCAGCTTTGGAAGAAAGTAAGAAAACAGGGCGGTCTTTGCACTGGCATCACGCAGAATGTCGTGGATCTTCTCCAGAACTACACTGCAACTACAATGCTTGCAAACAGTGAGTTTGTGGCACTTCTTAAACAGGCAAATACAGACAGCTCCAAGATGGCAGAAGTTATCGGAGTATCAGATGCACAGCTTCGCTTCGTAACAAACAGCCAGTCCGGTATGGGACTGTTAAAGTGCGGTAATGTGGTTATTCCGTTCGATAATCAGATTGGAAAGGATACGAGCCTTTATAAGCTCTATAACACCAATATCCATGAGATGATTGCGGAACAAAAAGAAAAGGAAAAGTCTACAGAATAATTATATGGTTCTGGTGGAAAGGATGTGTTTTTTATGGTATAGTGTAGTATGTGAGGTACGAAAGTACCTTGCATACGAAATGCCTATTTAATGTATTTCATATTCTATTTTGTAGGCAACAGAAAATTTGAAGTTTACGCATTGTTTTATATAGTAATAAAGTGAAAAGCGCAAATGTAAAGTCTGTGTTACATGATTATGCAAAAAAGCACATCCTAGTTGGTTTTATTGCAAAATACTATGTGGCATAATGATAAATGATTACAGGAGAGATTTTGTAATCATTTATTGGCCGATAAAAATTTATTTAAACTAGATTGGAGATAGATTTATGAGTTTAGGAACTAACATACAGTATTTACGCAAAATAAACAAACTAACACAGGAACAATTTGCAGAGAAAATGGATGTTACAAGACAGACTGTTTCAAGATGGGAATCAGATGAAGTTACCCCAGAGCTTAGCAAACTGGTAGAAATATGTTCGGCGTTTTCATGTAAATTAGATGAATTGGTTAGGGAGAATATGTCTTCCAAGAATGAAATTTATTCAGAGGTTGAAATTAGAAAAGTGCCTGCCTTCAAAATGGCAAGGTATGTAATGATTTCTCCTAATCCGGAATCTGATGTGCAAAATTATATGAGAAATTGGGGCAAAGTAAGCGGTTTGCTAGCGGCAGAACCTAATGCAAAACTGATTGGATGGGATTTTCCTTTTGTATCTCAAGAATTACAGAGTAGATTTGGACTTCATGGATATGTTGCTGCTTATGTATTGCCTGAAGGATTTCAGACTAATTGTTCAGGGGTAGAATATGCCGAGAGCAAGGAAGCAGAGTATGCGGTGATTACCGTGACAGAACCAATGATTAGACCGTTTGAGAGAATTCCAACGGGATATAAATGTATCATGGATTTTTTACAAGCAAATAATTTTAAAGATAAAATTAGCGATGATATTATCAGTTGTTTTGAACATGAATATGAAAAGGAAGGTGTACATTATATGGATATTTATGTACATGCTGCTAGTGTAACTAAGGTAGATGCATATTCTACTTTTAATTAGTAAAATTTCAGTCTTGTGGAGAGATTGAAAGTATGCATGAATTTGAATTTTTGCATGACTTACTCTAAGGAAAAAGTATGTGAAGATTTCAGGTTGATTTTTAGTAGCAGGAGTAAATGCTCCTGCTATATTTACACATAAAATTAGTTGACAAAACAACTAAAAAGATGTATAGTTGACTTGTCAACCAAAGGAGGCTATATGGAGACTATAGGGAAGAATATCAGTATTTTATACAGACAATTTAATATGTTTCTAAATAACGAACTTGAAAAGGTGGATATTACAGCTACGGAGCTTATGTATCTCGGTTCATTATATAAAAAAGACGGAATTACGCAGGACGAGCTTGTAAGAGAATATTGCATAGACAAGGCTGCCACAGCAAGAACGATTCAGTCAATGGAAAAGAAAGGCTTGGTTTATAGAAAAGCAGATGAAGTTGATAAGCGTGCAAAGAGAGTATATCTTACAGAAAAAGCTGATGAATACCGAAAACTGATTCAGGATATTCAGAAGAAATGGATAGAGAAAATCAATATGGAAATCGCACAGGATGATATGGAAGTATTTCTTAAGGTCTTATCTTCTGTGACAACAAGAATACAAGAAATCAATCAAGAGTAGGAGGATTTAACGATGGATTTAAGAGAAGCGATGAAAACAAGACATATGGTGCGTAAATACACGGACAAGCCAATTCCGACAGATATTGTTCAGAAGTTAAATGAGCGTGTGGCTGAGAATAATGAAAAATATGGTGTTGCAGTGGAACTTAGAACAAATGACACTTCTGCGTTTAATGCATTAATTAAGATGATTCTTGCCAAAGGAGTGCAGAATTTCTTTGTTCTTGGCGGTAAGGATACACCGGAGCTGGGAGAGAAGCTTGGAAAGTGTAGTGCGGATTTAATGCTTTATGCTCAGACACTTGGATTGAACACATGGTGGGTAGGCGGAACTTTTAACAGAGGTAAATTAAACGAAGCCGCAAATGGAAATAAGGTTATAGGTGTGGTTGCTGTAGGATATGGCGCAACACAGGGTGTTCCACACAAGTCCAAAGCATACGGGGATGTTGTAGTTTATGAAGGAGACGCTCCGAAGTGGTTCAAGGAAGGTGTGGAAGCAGCGTTATTAGCTCCAACTGCATTAAACAAGCAGGATTTCACTATAAAAGGTGTTGGCAACAAGGTAACCATCACTGCAAACAAAGAAAGCATCTTTAGTGGTGCGGACATTGGACTTGTGAAATACCACTTTGAATTAGGTGCAGGAGCAGATAATTTTACTTGGGGAAAATAATGGTGCTATGATGAATAAAGAGATTGAAGCATTGCAGAGTGCAATCATATCCGCTAATCGGATTGTGGCGATTACCGGGGCAGGGATTTCTATGTCAGCAGGAATTAAAGATATGGAGCATTTGGATTTCTTTTCAATGATTCAGATGATGTCGGAGACAATATTAAAGACAAATCCAAAGCATTATTATAAGATTGTGCGAAAAGGTTTTTTGGATGCAACTTTTATCAAAGGCCCTACAGTAGCTCACAAGAAACTTGCCGAGTTAGAAGAAAGTGGAAAACTACTTGGTATTGTAACGACTAATATTGACTGTATGCATACAGCGGCGGGAAATAAGAATGTAGCAGAAATTCAAGGGAGCTTTGGTGTTAATATTTGCTTGAAATGTGGGAAAGAACACAATGACATGAATATCTGGAATAAGGGAGTTTGTCCGAAATGTCAGGAATGTGGCGGAGCAATCAGTGTATTTCCGGTACATAGTCATGTGGGACTTTATCATCCGGCGGTGCAACATGCAAGGCAGTGGCTTAGTAATGCAGATTTAATATTGGTTATTGCTTCTAAGGGAATGTATGGCGGAGTGTACTTTAGTGACATTAACCCCAAGGCGAAGATAATTCAGATAAATCCAAAAGAAACAGAATTTGATAGAGTGGCATCCGTGAATATTCGCATGAAAGCGGATGATGTATTCAAACAGATATCATGTTTTGAGAGACAAGCGTAAATTTCAGTTTGTAGGTTTGTTGATAGACAGGAAACATCTTGTTTTGTATGTGTTAGTAGTATCTGAAAATATACTTAAAAAAATAAAGATTATTTACATAAGCCATTTGGACTAAACATCCAGATGGCTATTTTTTTACCCTTTTTGGGGTAATGGATGTAGAAAGAAGGTGAGAAAATTGAAAATCAAAAAGGTCGATGACAAGCCTATGGTAATCCATACCAAGAAGAAAGCAAAGCTTCATACACATGAACCAAAGAAAGCTTCCATCAAGGCTTCCAACATCTATACGGTTGACCGAAGTCCGAAGATTAAAGGGGCGAAGATTGCAACTACTGAAAACAAGAAGTTTCGGAGAAGTACGATTCATCCGGTTGATAAAGCAAAGAAGGGGATGTTCAGGCAGTACTGGGCAGCATTAAAGGAATCTAAGCAGTCCATTAAGACAAAAAATTCTTCCATTAAGGTTGCAGGCGCAGCCGGGGCACAGACGGCGTTAAGCCAGATGGAAGGCGGTGAGGAAGTCAGGGATGCGGCAAATATTGCTTATGTTGCAACAAGACCGGTAACGGGGACTGCATCCAAGGGAGCAGAACTTTTCAGGCGAAAGGCACTGGCTGAGAAAAGAAAGCGTATCAAAAAGGTGGAAGCCGGAAAGAAGCTTGCCAAGAAAACAGCAAAAGAAACTGCTAAGACCGCTGCAAAGGAGGCATCCAAAGAGACTGCCAAGGCAGCGGCAAAGGAAGGTGCAAAAGTAGCAGCAAAAGTTGGAACCACTGTTGCAGGAACAGCAGCCGGAGCAGAGACAGGTCCGTATGCTCCTCTGATTGGTAT
>JBGVIB010000067.1:0-9699 GCA_045122835.1 Lachnospiraceae bacterium | reverse complement strand
GCATGAGGGCCACACCCCGAATGTCTTAGTCGGACTTAGGAGTTAGTTCACCGGAACGTTGGCTCGGTCTGCGTGGAACCTTCTGCACCTGCCACCGGCGTCCGGGTAGAGACCATGACTATACCCACAAAACCAGAATTTGCATACTCATACATTTATTCCTTCCCTCTCAAAATAATTACCACTATAAAAAAAATGGTGACTGAAAATTACACATTCCCAATCACCATTTCTTTGTCAAATATATTCAGTTATCTGTAGCAAAATCAATTTTATGCCCTACGCTTCATCAATTGCCTTGCCAATATCACTTCTACAATACTTATTCTCAAAAGTAATCCAGTTAGTAGCTTCATATGCATTGGCTCTTGCTTTCTTCAAATCCTCACCCTTAGCAGTCACGCCTAATACACGTCCACCGTTCGTAACAATCTTTCCAGTCTCATCAAGCTTCGTACCAGCATGGAATACATAATATCCATCCTTGTCATCAAATACATCTAACCCTTTGATTTCAAATCCTTTGTCATATGCTACCGGATATCCTTCTGAAGCTAACACAACACATACTGCCGCATTGTCTTCAAACTGTAAATCAATTTCATCTAAACGACCATCAATACAAGCTTCCATTACCTCAATGATGTCATTTTTCATTCTTGGCAACACTACCTGTGCTTCCGGGTCACCGAAACGGGCGTTGTACTCTAGTACACGAGGTCCCTTTTCAGTCAACATTAAACCAAAGAAAATGATTCCCTTGAATTCTCTTCCTTCCGCAGCCATAGCGTCTACTGTCTTCTGGTATACATACTTCTGGCAGAATTCATCTACTTCCTTTGTATAAAATGGACTTGGAGAGAATGTTCCCATACCACCTGTGTTTAATCCCTGGTCGCCATCTAATGCACGCTTGTGATCCTGTGCGGAAGTCATGATTTTTATTGTTTTTCCATCAACGAAAGACAATACTGATACTTCGCGGCCTGTCATGAATTCTTCGATAACCATGCGATTGCCGGCAGTACCGAACTTCTTGTCTTCCATAATTTCTTTCACACCGGCTTTTGCCTCTTCTAAAGTGTTGCAGATTAATACTCCCTTACCAAGAGCAAGACCGTCTGCTTTTAATACAATTGGAAAATCCGCTTTCTCTAAATATGCAAGGGCATCTGCTGCATTGTCAAAATTCTCATATGCTGCTGTTGGAATATCGTATTTTTTCATTAAATCCTTAGAAAATGCCTTAGAACCCTCTAAGATTGCTGCATTTTTTCTTGGACCAAATACACGAAGACCTGCTTCCTCAAATGCATCTACTACACCACCAACTAATGGATCATCCATACCGATGATAGTTAAGTCGATTTCTTTTTCTTTTGCAAATGCTACTAATTTATCAAATTCCATTGCACCGATGTTCGCACACTCAGCAATCTGAGCAATACCTGCATTACCTGGTGCACAATAGATTTTATCTACTTTACTGCTTTTTGCGACCATAGCTGCAATTACATGCTCACGACCGCCGCTTCCTACAATAAGAACTTTCATGTTACTCTCCATTCCGCCGCTTACGCGGCATTTCATATTATAACAAAGCGTGCATGCACGTCCCGCAATTTTAGCTTTACCAATGTGCTTACACGCTTTGTTACGTCAAACCCTGCACGCAGAGCATCTTACTTTTCAATTACTACTTTATTATCTTTCACAGACACCTTTCCATTGGCAATGAGATTAATTGCCTGTGGAAGAATCACCCACTCTGCCTGTTCCATAATTCTGCGCTGAAGGATCTCCGGTGTATCACCCTGGCAGATTTCTACTGCTTTCTGTAAAATAATCGGACCAGTATCGGTTCCTTCATCTACAAAGTGTACCGTAGCACCACTGACCTTTACACCACGAGCTAATGCTGCTTCATGAACCTTCAAACCATAATAGCCGGTTCCACAGAAAGATGGTATGAGGGATGGATGCACATTGATAATACGGTTGCGGTATTTCTGAATCATCTGCTCCGGAATTACAACTAAGAATCCTGCCAAAACAATCAAATCTACCTGCGCCTGATCTAATTCTGCAAGTAATGCTTCATTAAATAACTCTCTATTATCAAAATCCTTTGGCGAAATGCATTTTGCAGGAATACCTGCATTTTTTGCACGCTCCAGGGCAAATGCATTTTTGTTATTGCTGACTACAAGAGAAATCTCTGTGTTAGTTATGGTTCCGGCTCCTACTGCATCAATGATTGCCTGCAGATTGGTACCGCCGCCAGATACTAAAACTGCAATTTTTAGCATAAGGTTACTCCTTTTTCTCCGTCAACTACTTCACCTACAATATAAGCTGTCTCACCAGCTGCCTTGATTGCTGCTAATGTCTTATCTACGTCTGCCGGATCTACTGCAATCATCATACCGATACCCATGTTGTATGTGTTGTACATCATTTCTTCTGCAATGTTACCGTCTGTCTGTAACATACCGAAGATTGGTGGTACCACATAGCTGTTCTTCTGTACCATTGCACGCTTGCCTTCCGGAAGCATTCTTGGAATATTTTCATAGAAACCACCGCCTGTAATATGGCTGCATGCCTTTACAGTTACGCCTGCATTCTTAATGTTCTTTAATGTCTGCACATAAATCTTGGTTGGTGTTAATAAGGTTTCGCCTAATGTAGCACCTAAACTTTCAAAATATGTAGTTAATGTATCCTTTTCCATGCGGAATACTTTACGAACAAGGGAATATCCATTGCTGTGGATACCGGAAGATGCAATACCAATTAATACGTCTTTGTTCTTTAATTCCTTACCTGTGATTAATTTTGCTTCGTCTACTACACCAACTGCAAATCCTGCTAAATCGTATTCGTCAACTGGGTAGAATCCTGGCATTTCTGCTGTTTCACCACCGATTAATGCAGCACCTGACTGACGACAGCCTTCTGCTACACCACTTACGATTGTAGCAATCTTCTGTGGCTCATTTTTTCCACATGCGATGTAATCTAAGAAGAATAATGGTTCACCGCCTGCACATGCTATATCATTTACACACATAGCTACACAGTCAATACCAATTGTGTCATGCTTGTCTAAAATAAATGCTAATTTTAACTTAGTACCTACACCGTCTGTGCCGGATACTAAGGTTGGCTTCTCCATATCCTTGAAAGCTGCCATAGAGAATGCTCCTGAGAAACCTCCGATATCGGTTAATACTTCCGGACGCATTGTCTTTGCAATGTGCTCTTTCATTAATTTTACTGATTCGTATCCTGCTTCAATGTCTACGCCTGCGTTCTTGTAATCCATAGTTCTTTTTTCCTTTCTCAATTACATCTGTTTCATGTATTCTTTGTAACCAATCTGGTCAAGTTTTTCTGCTTTTGCTTCTACCTGGTCCTTTAATTTTGCAGAGTATGCTTTTAACTTATCTAATAATGCAGCATCTGATGTTGCTAATATTTTAGCAGCTAACAATCCTGCATTGGCTCCTCCGTTGATTGCTACAGTTGCTACCGGAATTCCCGATGGCATCTGTACGATGGAATATAAGGAATCTCTTCCACCTAATGATGTTGTATGCATAGGAATGCCGATGACTGGCATTGGGAATATTGCTGCGCACATTCCTGGTAAATGCGCTGCCATACCTGCGCCTGCAATTATTACCTTAAAGCCTTTTTCCTCTGCGGTTTTTGCATATTCGAAGAACACATCCGGTTCTCTGTGAGCGGAAATGATTGTCATTTCATAATCTATTCCTAACTCCTCCAAAATATCTGCTGCCTTGCTCATTACAGGCATATCTGAATCGCTTCCCATTACAATGCCAACTTTAGCCATTCGTCATTCTCCTTTTCTATCTTTCATATTCGGGCAACAGTAAAATCCTTGTTGCCGCCAGATTGTCATGTCATAACGCGACAGAATCCGTAACAAGTATACGTTATTTTTACTTTTACTGCAACTGTTTTTCTCATTATTTGGGGTAATATTCTATTATTTGTTATGATTCAACACCCCCACAAACCAGAATTTGAAACACTTCTTACAACTCTGCAAACGGTCGATTCAATTCCTCTGTCCCTTCCAACACAAACCTTCCATCGCGAATAATCGGTATTCTGCCTCCATCTTTTGTAACAACTGCCAATTCCTTAAGTTCCTTATAAGGAATCGTAATATCCGTATGACAGTTCATATATGCTTTGCTGACATCTTCCTTGCGTAAAATGGACACCTCGTTATCTTTTGCCATAATCTGTCTGCCATCTGGGTTGTAGGTCTTGCTGTCCTCTGCCCAGGAATAACAGGTGTCACCAACTGCAAAATGTGGTCCCATTTTTTCTGCGATTAAAATAGGAAGTTTATCACCTATCTGATACTTCTCAGCCATCACATATGCAGTTGTGTTGGTACCGATTGCAAATTCTCCCATTGGAAGGGTGTCATGATTCATCATGATATTTTCTTTGATATACTTCCGGTTTTCCTCATCCAACTCAAAATTGCTACAGCTATAATCAGAAATCATTCCGTCTGTAAAAGTAATTTTTAAATCAATAAATTTTAATTCATTTAGGTATACTTCACTAACATGAAGCACACCACTTGTTCCAGTCAGTTTTGGTGAGGTAAATACTTCTCCAACAGGAATGTTCACATCTGCTACACAGTTTTCAAAATTGGTCTGAGTAGTCAGATCCTCCAATGGTGGAAGCTGTATGGTAAGTTTCGTCTGATTGTCGCCACTTCCCTCAATTTCTACTGTGTCACCTTTATCTAATACTTCAATCATTTTCTGCTGAAGAATGGCATATAACTCATAATCCAGGGTATTGATTTTTACTATTTCCTCAAATAATTCCGGATAGTTGTCACCAATCTCTGGCAACGGATAAGCAATTATGGTAAAGCTTCTCTCATCCCCCGGAATGTATTCATTAACAATCTGACCGGACTCATTAGAATAAGCAACACTTAACTTTTCCTGTTTTTTTGTAAGATGATATGCTTCTTCACAATAAGAAGGTACAAAGGGAACTTCTCCAAAGGTTTCCACCACAGCAGGACCTGCATGTACCGCCGCTAGCTGCTTGTATTCTTCGTAAGCACTGCGAAGAACACCTAATTTCCGCTCATTGAAGTTGCTGTCTAAGTACAATGCATTATCATCCTTATGGTCATAATCGTACTGCTTATTCGCCGGAGTAGATGTATAACCAATTCGATGATTCTTGTTTTTGTTAATAGAATTTACGGCTGCGCGATAAATAACACATTCTAATCCTATTTCCTTAAACTGCTTCACTGCTTCCCGCATAACTGCTTCAAAGCCCACCGGAAAACGTACATTCACTGTTTTTTTCTTAGACAAATCAATGCCTGCTACTTCAAAACCTTTGCGATAGCCTTCTGTATAAGTAGCAGCCATTGACACTATCTTTTCTGCTGGCAATGTCATAAGATGCTTCGCTGTCTCTATCTCATTTCTGCCAATATATTCACCATAATAATAGAGATATCTCAAATCCGATAAATCAGATTTCATAATGATATCTGTGGCAAAATTAAGGGAGACGTCTAATGCTTCCCTTATCCGATAGGTAACTGTAATATCGCTATAATCGCTAATAAACCAGTAAAGTGCGTCTTTCACTTCTTTTGGTTCCGGCAAGTTCTCCTGCTCAAACAGATTGTAAATCTCAACAAAAAGCTCACAAAGTATGGTATATTCTTCCATTCTTCCCTCATGAACATACACAATCATGCCTCGAATTTCTGTATACAAAAAGCATAGCATCTGTCCATATATCTCACCAAGATGCTTTACACTGTAAGCCGGATTGGCATAGCTACTGTCATAGTGCGAAGGCAAAATATCCTCATACATGGCATGGTTGATATTCTGCAATTTGTCTAAAGACAGTTCATACAGCTTTCCAGTTTCCACCAATTCCTTTATTTCTTTCATATACAAAATGAATTTCGCAGTTTTTTCAAAATAATCCTTATAAGGAGCTGGTGCATCATTTTCCTTTACCAGTTCTTCAATTCGCTCCAAAGAAAGCTCCATACGCTCCCTTACTGCTTCATTTTCTTCAAACACATGGTAATAATTCATATCATTACACTCCTATCAGAAATATGCACATCCATAAAAACAACATCAATATATTGCTGATTGCACCTATTTTTGAAAAAATATAATACTTTTCTTCTTCCCAAAAACTCATTATGGATGAGGTAAGACCTACAATGGACAAACTGATGGACGTAAATCCCAAGGTAGAGATTGTCACATCCGCCTGCCCCTTTTCTTTAAAAGAATAATACACTACAAGCACAAAAACAGCAAGGGCCAGACCGGCAAGAACCGTTCCTAATATTCCCTTTGCTGCATGCTTTTTATCCGTATAAATATATTTTCGTAAACGAAACATAAATTACTTCCTATTCCTTATCTATCCACTTTCTGTTTCGCTATCCGCTGTCCAAATTTCCAGCATATAAATCCTGCCAGACCACCTATGGTGTTCAAAAACAAATCATCCACATCAAAACTTCCCACCTTGAAAATCAACTGCATAACTTCAATAAGCATACTAAAATCAAAGGAAAGAAGCAGAATCAGGAAAGCTCCCACCGGCTTTTTTCTCAAAATTGGCACCAGGAGTCCAAAGGGCATGAAAGCTGCTATATTTCCTAAAATATTAATAATTACAGCCTTCATTCCCACCAGATTCTTATATTTTACGTACAAAAGAATCGTATCAAACAGCTTTAGATTGTACCTATATTCCGCATGGCTTTCTGTTCTGCCATAAGCTTCTGACAAAATCGTAAAGTAAAACAATATTCCAATATAGGCAATAAAACTAAGCATTAACAGAAAGTGATATTTGTCCTTTGCCTTCATGTACTAAAACAGTAAGGTAGATTTATTTTTCAATAATCTGCCACCCTGAATTAATAAAATGATTCCTGTTGTCAATCCTGTTACTAATGCGATAATTCCTATTACAATACTGCCTGCACCTGCACGCTTCATCGTTTTATACGCTTTTTCATTCATATGACCTACTCCTATTTGACTCCATACTGTTCATAGTATGCGTCAATTGCTACTTTACATACATCATCAATTACAATTTTTCCATTGCATGGCTTATTATACAGATGCTCTACTACATCTTCCATAGTTACGATTGCATTTGCCGGGAAACCATATTTTTCTTTGATTTCTACTAATGCACTCTGCTCTCCTTTTCCGCGCTCCATGCGGTTTAAGGATACCATAAGTCCAACGATTTCCACATCTCCCTGCTCCATAATGATTGGGAACGTTTCTTCAATTGACTTACCGGAAGTTGTTACATCTTCAATGATTACCACTTTATCTCCGTCATGAATTGGGCTTCCTAACAAAATTCCTGTATCGCCATGGTCTTTTATCTCTTTTCTATTTGAGCAGTAACGGATTTCTTTTCCATACAGCTCACTAAATGCCATAGTAGTTGCTACGCTAAGTGGAATTCCCTTATAAGCTGGTCCAAATAATACATCAAAATCCGCACCATAATGCTCATAAATTGCCTTTGCATAGTATTCGCCTAACTTGCGAAGCTGCTTTCCTGTTACATAAGCACCTGCATTCATAAAAAATGGAGATTTTCTTCCGCTTTTTAAAGTAAAATCTCCAAATTTTAATACGTCACACCCTACCATAAATTCAATAAATTCCTGTTTATACTGTTCCATTTTATAAAAACCTCCTGTATTTACAGGGGTTCCGGAGAACCCCTTATTCTCAAAATAGCCTTACTACACACTTTGCACGCTAGCTACGAGCCATGCACGGATAAGATTGAATTGTCCGTTGGGTGCTTGCACACATAAGGACAAGTTCAAGCTTAGACGTATACGGCAACAGCCGTGACCGAGAAAGCTCCGCTTTCGAGGTGCATGGCTACACAGCTCTCTCCATCTTCATCATCTCTGTAAACAGTGTATCCTCTGTCACATGACAATACAAATCCATTGTCATCTGCAAGGAGCCATGTCCGAGAATCTTCTGTAATGTCTTTGGCTGCATTCCGTTCTCAATCGCTCTGGTTGCAAAAGTATGTCTTAAGCAATGTGGTGAAAACATCTCATAGTCAGGATGCTCTTTTCGAATCCGGTTTACAATGGCACCGATTGCCTCCTGCACTATGAACTGTTGTGTAGGTCTGTTGTTTTTCGTAACAAACACCAAGCCCCTGTACTGTTCCTCTGTTTCGATTCCCTTAAAGAGAATCTTCTGTTTTTGAATGCGCTGTCGTTTCAATGCCTCCAACGCCCTCGTGGTTAATGGAATCGTTCGTCTTCCATTCTTGGTCTTTGCATCATGCATCTCAAAAATGTACTTACCACCTTTTTGAAAATAGCATAATGTATGACGGACATACAGTACCTTCTTTTCAAAATCAATGTCCTTCCACTGAACACCACAAAGCTCACCGATACGCATTCCGGTTTCTATGGCAAGCACAAACAGATTATAGTAGAAACTACTCTGTGCCTCACCTAAAAACAACTCTGCTTCACTTACCGTCAGTACACGTCTTTCCTTCTTATCTTCCTTGGAAATCACCGTGTTTAATTGCTTTGCAACATTTTTTGTAAGTAAATCAGAGTCGATTGCCTTTTCCAGCATATCCACCAGAATCTTTTCGTGTTCTTTCTGGCATTATCAGAAACAAGCTCATTGAGTGCATTCTGCATGATAATCAGGTTTAACGATGTCAGCTTACGCCACCCAAGCTCCTTCTGTATCCGCTTATAATGTGTGGAATAGGATTCCTTAGTGGAATTCCTGCAATTCTTCTTACAGGTATTCATCCAAATCTCATACCACTCATCAAGGGTTACATCCTTGGTGACAACATTCAGTGCCTTCTCATCCTCATACTGTTCCTCACGCATCCTTTTACGAAGTTCATTCAAGCTACTTGCGTATATAGTCTGCGTCTTGCCGAAACGATTCACAAATCGTCCCTGATAAAGTCCATCACTCTTTCTCTGCGTAATGCCTTTACCAAGTTCTTTACCTTTTATGGATTTACCCATATCTGCCTCCTTCCAGCGTGTATATACGTTGAAAGGAACCATCAGTCCATCCGATTATAGCACGTCGACTTACGTCTCCGTGAAGGCATTCGCCTTATAGAGCTCTTCGTGCAAGCACGGAGCTCTGCAAGGCTCATTATATCATATACACGCTTAATTTTCAATTAGTTTCATGGTCTTTTAATAAATTCATGGTCTTTTTACAAATGGAATTTCTCCTAGCATCCAATCTGATTCAAAAGCCATTCGTCCAGCTTGCCCTTGTGAGCATACAGTCTGTTTCCTATGCGAATCGCAAATACATCAGCATTTTCAGCCAACAACTCACGTGCCTTTGTCTGACCAATCCCCAAATAAGAGCAAAACTCTTTTACAGTCAATAAAGCCTTATCCTTCATTTTTCTACCTCCTCAAAATCCTATTTCTAAGCCAAACACAAATAAATTTCTGTTTTTTCTCCAAAAACATAGAACATTTGTTTGTGTCATGTTATAATGGTTATGCGCATACCATTTCTTTTCAAAAGTAATCGTTTCTTATTAAAAACTATTACTCTCTCACTTATAGGA
>JBGVIB010000066.1:0-4745 GCA_045122835.1 Lachnospiraceae bacterium | reverse complement strand
GGGAGACTTAGGCATGAGGGCCACACCCCGAATGTCTTAGTCGGACGAGGCTAATTTATTAGCCTTTAGGAGATTAGTTCACCGGAACGTTGGCTCGGTCTGCGTGGAACCTTCTGCACCTGCCACCGGCGTCCGGGTAGAGACTATGACTAGGCCCACAACCCAGAATTTTGCAAAGAACCAAGTTCAAAACTATTTTGCATTGTTTTCTAAAAGTGGCTTTACTAAGGCGGTGGAAGAAGCACTTTAGAATGAGAGGACAATTTTGTTTTCCTTGAATAAAATTAAAAAAATATGTAAGAAGAAAAGCCAGAGAATTACCCAAAATTCTCTGGCTTTTCCTGTGCCTGTAATTAGCACATTTCAGCAATTGTATAAAGTAAGTTCTTAGAATCTTCCCAGCCAAGGCAAGGATCGGTAATAGATTTACCATACACATGGTCACAAATCTTCTGGTTACCTTCTTCTATGTAACTTTCAATCATCATACCCTTAACAAGCTTATAGATATCATCAGAATGCTTACGGCTCTGAAGCACTTCCTTAGTGATACGAATCTGCTCCTTGAACTTCTTATTAGAATTAGAGTGGTTCGCATCCACGATACAAGCAGGATTCTTGAAGTCACGAGCAGCGTATTTTTCATTTAAGAGCTGCAAATCTTCATAGTGGTAGTTAGGAATGTTATTACCATGCTTGTTTGTAGCACCACGTAAAATTGTATGAGCAAGAGGATTACCTGTAGTTTTGATCTCCCAGTTACGGTAGATGAATTCATGTGAAGCCTGAGCAGCTACAACAGAGTTCATCATAACGTTTAAGTCACCACTGGTAGGATTTTTCATACCAGCAGGAATATCAAAACCGCTGACAGTTAAACGGTGCTGCTGATCTTCCACAGAACGTGCACCAACGGCAACGTAAGATAAAATATCAGAAACATATCTCCAGTTTTCAGGATATAACATTTCGTCTGCAGCAGTAAGATGAGATTCTTCCATAACGCGAATCTGCATTTTTCTCATGGCAATCAGACCAGCTAATAAGTCTGGAGCCTTTTCTGGATCTGGCTGATGTACAATACCCTTATAGCCTTCACCAGTTGTACGAGGCTTGTTTGTGTATACACGAGGAATGATGATAACTTTATCCTTGATATCTTCCTGTACCTTTGCAAGGCGGTTTACATAATCACAAACAGCATCTTCGTTATCAGCAGAACAAGGTCCGATAATAGCTAAGAACTTGTCAGATTCTCCTGTGATAACCTTTTTAATTTCTTCGTCTCTCTCTTTTTTTAATGTTACTAAATGCTCCGGAACTGGGAACTGCTCACGAATTTCCTCAGGTGTAGGGAGCTTTTTAATGAATTCCATACCCATATTTGGCACAACCTTTCTATAATTTTAACTTTTGTTTTATAAACATTAAAACTCAAAACATAATTATTATAGTATAATATTTATCAAATGTCGAATACTTTTTTAGAAAAGATTGTAGAGAATGAAAAAATATGGTAAGGTAATAAAATAATAGCTATTCGAAACAGAACATTGCGAAACTGTATAGTCCGTACGAAAATATAGAGGTTGCAGTGATGACCTATGAAGTACTGAATAGTTAAGAATTAGAGAAAGGAAAAGAAAAGATATGAATCAAAATGTACTTAATAAATATGAATGTATAGATTCTCATAAAATGCAGGACATCAATTCCACAGGCTATCTGTTGAAGCACAAGAAAAGTGGTGCAAGAGTACTCTGCATTAGTAATGATGATGAAAATAAAGTGTTTTCTATTGGATTTCGTACGCCACCAGCGGACAGTACCGGCGTGGCACATATTGTAGAGCATACAGTGCTGTGTGGTTCGGAGCAGTTCCCGGCAAAGGATCCATTTGTAGAGCTTGTAAAAGGTTCTTTGAACACATTTTTAAATGCCATGACATATCCGGATAAGACTATTTATCCAATTGCAAGTTGTAATGATAAGGATTTTCAGAATTTAATGCATGTATATTTGGATGCAGTATTTTATCCGAATATTTATCACAATGAAAAAATATTCAAGCAGGAAGGCTGGCATTATCATTTAGAAGCACCGGAAGATGAACTGACCTATAACGGTGTTGTATATAATGAAATGAAAGGTGTATTTTCATCACCGGACGGTGTGTTAGACAGAGAAATATTGAATTCATTGTACCCGGATACCACATATGGCCATGAATCAGGTGGAGCACCGGAAGCAATACCGGATCTCGCTTATGAGCAGTTTCTTGCTTTTCATAAGAAATATTATCACCCATCTAACAGTTACATTTATCTGTATGGCGATATGGATATGGAAGAAAAGTTGTTATGGATGGATGAAGCGTACTTAAGCAGATTTGATGCTATTTCCGTGAATTCCGAGATTGCACTTCAAAAGCCTTTTGCAAAGATGAATGAAGTGTACCGCAAATATTCTATTACCAGTGAGGAACCAGAGGAGGAGAATACATTTCTTGCCTATAATATTTCCATTGGCAATAGCTTAGACAGAGAATTGTACCTGGCATTTATGGTGTTAGAGTATGCGCTGATTTCTGCACCGGGAGCACCACTTCACAAGATTCTATTAGAGAAAAATATTGGAAAAGATATATCCGGCAGTTATGACAATGGTGTGTACCAGCCATATTTTTCATTTGTTGCTAAAAAGTCAGATGCTTCAAAGAAAGATGAATTTATCAGTGTAATTCGTGAAGCGTTGACAGATATTGTAAAGAGTGGACTGGATGAAAATGCATTAAAAGCAGGTATCAATTATCATGAATTCCGCTATCGTGAAGCTGATTTTGGCTCATATCCAAAGGGCCTAATGTATGGCATTCAGGCATTCGATAGCTGGTTGTTTGATGAAACACAGCCGTATATGCATTTAGAAGAAAATGATACCTTTGCATTTTTGAAGGAAAAAATCGGAACAGGTTACTATGAAGAACTGATTCAGAAATATATGTTAGACAACTCTCATACATCTCTTGTTGTATTAGAACCAGAGAGAGGATTATCAGCTAAATTAGAGCAGAAAACAGCGGACAAGCTGGCAATGTATAAAGCTTCACTTTCAAGGGAAGAAATTGATAAGCTTGTAAGAGACACGAAGGAACTGATTGCTTATCAGGAAGCAGAAGATACACCGGAAATGTTGGCAAAGATTCCAATGTTAAAGCGGGAAGATATGAAGCCTGTAGCGGCACCGCTGATTAACAGAGAGACTACCATATGTGGAACGAAAGTGCTGCATCATAATATATTTACCAATGGAATCGGCTATCTGTTAGTATCTTTCCATGCTGACAAAATCTCACAGGAAAGCTTGCCATATCTTGGACTGTTAAAATATGTACTGGGTTATA
Source organism: Lachnospiraceae bacterium (assembly GCA_045122835.1). GTDB lineage: Bacteria > Bacillota > Clostridia > Lachnospirales > Lachnospiraceae > JBGVMW01. The sequence continues at coordinate 1,342 of JBGVIB010000066.1, read as the reverse complement.
TTGATACAGAACATTATGAGTATGGTGCTTTGTTTAATGAAATTAACCGGAATTCCGGTGGTATTTCTTCCACATATTCTATTTATACCAATGTGAAGGAGCCGAAAAACTACCAGATTCAGTACGAGTTCAAAGCAAAAGTGTTGTATGAACAGTTAGGATTTGCATTTGATATGGTAGAGGAAATGTTATTCCATTCCAAGTTAGAAGATGAAAAGCGTTTAAAGGAAATTGTATCCCAGTTAAAAGCCAGAATGCAGGGCGGACTTACTTCTTCTGGACATGCTACTGCAGTGGGAAGAGCAAGCTCTTATTTCTCAGAAACTGCTTATATTTCGGAACAGTTGAATGGTATAGATTTTTATCATTTTATTGAGCAATTAGAAGCAGATTTTGATAACAAAAAAGCAGAGCTGATTCAAAGGCTACGTGAAGTGATACAATTGATTTTTACCAGAGAGAATTTTCTGGTATCTTATACGGCAGACGATGCTGGTTTTGCTTATTTGGAGAAAGATTTGGGCAGATTTAAAGATATGCTTCCGGATAAGGAATACGAGAAAAAGGCCTACAATTTCCCATTGGAAAAATTAAATGAAGGCTTTAAGACTTCTTCTAAAGTCCAGTATGTAGGACGTGCTGGCAATTTCCGTAAGGAGGGCTATGAATATCATGGTGCGATGCGAATATTAAAAGTGGTGTTAAATTATGATTACCTTTGGACAAATATTCGTGTTAAGGGCGGTGCCTATGGCTGTATGAGCGGTTTTAATCGCCAGGGTGACATGTACTTTGTATCTTACAGAGATCCACATCTTACAGAGACCAATGATATAATCAAGGGCACAGCAGATTATGTTGCATCCTTTAATGCAGATGAAAGAGAAATGACAAAATACATTATCGGTACTATCAGCGATGTAGATATGCCATTAAATCCATCAGCAAAGGGAGCACGTTCCTTTACTGCATATATGAATGGATTGACAGAGGAAGATATTCAGAAGGAGCGGGATGAAATTCTGAATGCTACAGCAGAAGATATCCGTAAAATTGCAGAACCAATTCGTGCAGTGCTGTCACAGGAATGTATTTGTGTAGTGGGAAGCGAAGAAATGGTCGGACAGAATAAGGATTTATTTAAAGAAATTAAGAATTTGTCGTAATTATTATGATTTAGTGTAACTATTCAGAGCAGGACTGTGCTGAACTGCACAGTCCGTATGAAAACGTAGTGGCAGCAGGCCAAAATCCATCACCGTAGGTGATTCTGCATGGATTTTTGCCTGTTATTATGAATGCAATTCATAATAACATTGGTAACCTATGAGGGTACTGAATA
>JBGVIB010000065.1:0-11875 GCA_045122835.1 Lachnospiraceae bacterium | reverse complement strand
TAGAACTCCGTGAAAATAAAAAATTTTATATAGATAAAACATCATTTATTAAGGAATGGTGGGAGCGTGGAGACAGTGTCACGTTAATTACCCGCCCAAGACGTTTTGGAAAAACTTTGAATATGTCTATGGTAGAGGAATTCTTTTCAGTGGATTATGCAGGAAGGGGAGATTTGTTTGAAGGGCTTTCTATCTGGGAGGAAGAAAAATATCGAGAGCTGCAGGGAACTTATCCGGTGATTAGCCTATCTTTTGCAAGGATAAAAGAAACTGACTATGAAACGACCCAGAAGCGAATCATAGAAGTACTGATGTCCCAGTTTGAAAAGTATGCTTTTTTAACAGAAAGTGAAAAATTGTCTCTGAATGAAAAGCAATACGTAAGCCGTATGGCAAGGGAGATGGACGCCTTTGAGGCAGGTTCCTCTCTGCACCGTTTGTCAGATTATTTAAGTCGTTATTATGGCAAAAAAGTCATTATTCTTCTTGACGAATATGATACCCCGATGCAGGAAGCCTATGTGAATGGTTTCTGGGATGAGATGGTAGCCTTTACAAGGAGTCTGTTTAATTCTACCTTTAAGACAAACCCATATATGGGACGGGGAATTATGACCGGAATCACAAGAGTCTCTAAAGAGTCAGTTTTCTCGGATTTGAATAATCTGAAGGTGGTAACTACCACGTCCGATGAATATGCCACATCTTTTGGATTCACAGAAGAAGAAGTATTTGCCGCGTTAGATGCAAATGAACTAGGTGAAGAAAAAGAAGAAGTGAAAAAGTGGTATGACGGCTTTGTCTTTGGGGAACATAGTGATATCTACAATCCATGGTCTATACTTAACTTTTTAGATACTGGTAAATATGCAACCTACTGGGCAAATACCAGCGCTAACAGTCTGGTAGGGAAGCTGATTCGTGAAGGTAGCAGGAGAGTAAAGACAAGCTTTGAAGCATTACTAAGAGGCGAACACCTCATTTGCCCAATTGATGAACAGATTGTTTATAACCAGCTAAAAGGAAATGAAGCATCTATCTGGAGCCTTTTAGTTGCCAGTGGATATCTGAAGGTAGTAAGAAGAGAGTATTATGAAGAACCGGGAGTAGGTGACCGACCGAACTATGAACTGGACATCACAAATCTGGAAGTAAGATATATGTTTCAAAATATGGTAAGGGGCTGGTTTGATGAAATGGAACAAGAGTATGGTGATTTTGTTGAGGCACTGCTTCTAGGGGATGTGGACGCAATGAATGAATATATGAATGAGGTAGCCGAGGGTATGTTCAGCTATTTTGATACGGGGAGAAATCCCTCTAAAGTCCAGCCGGAACGTTTCTATCATGGATTTGTCTTAGGGCTGCTGGTGGAACTGAAGGGACGTTATTATGTGACCTCGAACCGGGAAAGTGGATTTGGCAGATATGACATTATGTTAGAACCTGTCACCCCGCAGAAGGATGATGCCATAATTATAGAGTTTAAAGTATTCAACCCAAGAAAAGAGCAATCCATGGAAGAAACCCTAACCTCCGCCCTTACCCAGATCGAGGAAAAACAATATGAAGCAAACCTTATCGCCAAGGGAATGCCAAAGGAAAGGATACGCAAGTACGGCTTTGCCTTTGAAGGAAAGCGTGTGCTGATTGGGTGAGAATGTAAAGAAAAATAGGTGAAGGCATTGCATTTCTGGCTGAAGATGATATAGATAGGATTATAAAGCTTATTGAGGAATATTCGGAATTTTGTGCCATGTATGAAGATGGACACGAGAACTGTCAGAATGTGGAGAGAGTGATGAAAAACAGGAGGATTTCATAATGGAAGCAGTAAGACTGCAGAAGGATTTTTATTTGCAGCCGGCAACGGAGGTAGCGCCCCTATTATTAGGAAAAATATTGTGCCGAAAAGTAAAAGATACAACCTACCGTTACCGGATTACAGAGACAGAATGTTATTACAGCGAGGAAGACACCGCTTGTCATGCCTACAAAGGAAAAACAGAGCGTACCAAAACTTTATATATGGAAGGCGGACATGCCTATGTATACTTATGCTATGGCATTCACAACTTATTTAATGTTGTCACAGGAGAAGAAGGATTTCCACAGGCAGTACTGATTCGTGGTGTGGAAGGATATGGTGGTCCTGGTAAGCTGACAAAAGCAATGGAGATAGACAAAAGCCTCAATGGAATTAACATGATTGATTCGCAGGAATTATGGATTGAGGATGATGGACATTGTCCGGAATATGAGAAGACAAAGCGAATTGGAATTGATTATGCTACACCGGAATATCGGGATATTTTATGGCGGTTTGTGGTGTGTGAAGCATAAGGAGAAAACAATGGAGTCTGAAGAATGAGAGGTAAATATGTCATATTTTCCAATATTTATTAATTTAGAAAAAAATCCTGTATAATCGTTGGTGGTGGAAAAGTGGCACACCGAAAGGCTGCTAAGATGCTATCTTATGGTGCCAGTGTAACCGTAATTGCGCCAGAGATAGAAGAAGAAATTTACCAATTACAGCGTACCTATGAAAATGTAACAATTATAGAAAAACAATATGAACCCAGCGATTTAGGGGGAGCATTTCTGGTTATTGCAGCTACAAATGATCCGGAAATTAATCATAAGGTAATGGAGGATGCCAGAGAGATAGGTGCTATTACGAACAATACTATACAGGAAAATGGAGAATCGTGTGATATGATTTTTCCGGCAACGATACAGCATGGGGATTTGTCAATTGGGATTACTACAAATGGAAAGAGTCCGGAGTTTGCTGCAAGACTGCGGGAAAAAATTGAACAAATGTTGCCGGAGGATGTGGATGAACTGATTCAAAAATTGGGGATTATGCGTGAGGATGTGAAGTTAAATGTGGAGGATGAAGGAGAACGGAGGAAAATAATAAAAAAGATGGTGGATAGAGTGCTGTCTCGCTAATATTCAGGCAAAACTCCTTGCTTAATTTTCCAGCAGATTGCGTTGTCTTTAAGTGACGATGTCACCACATCACCTCATTTAGACGTCTTGCTGCTGAAAAATTATTCTGCAAGGTTTTACCAGATATCAAATTCTACTCTAAAGTGGAGCGTGCAGATTGCAGGAATGAACTTGGGGACACTATACTAGTCTTCCCAGGCACGAATACGATAAGTAACACCCAGCTTATCGCAAATAGCCTGACATTCTGCTTCTTCTTCTTTGGTCAAAGTAGTTTCTACGGTAGTCATTACCACATTTGGCACATATTTCTTCACTTTATCTGCAAAATCTAACATTCCATCAAATGCCTTGTCGCCAAAAATATTCTGGGTCAATTCATGATAACGGTCTGCATTTGGAGTGTTCAAACTAATGGAAACAGTATCAATTTTGCCTTCAAATTCCGGGGTGACATCCTTTTTAAAATAAAGATTCGCAAGTCCATTTGTATTTACACGGGTAGGCATGTGATAGGTTTCCTTAACCCATGTAGCTAACACTAACAGATCCTCTAATCGCATGGTAGGCTCTCCAAAGCCGCAGAACACCACTTCTTCATATTCTGACATATCTTTTTCAAGAAAAGCCGCCTTAATCTCCTCCACAGTAGGTTCACGGTCTAACCAAAGAGAACCGGAGTGATTCATTTCGTCTCTCGTCTGACGCAGACAGAATGTACAGTTGCAGGTACAGCGGTTTGTGAGATTTACATATAAATTATTGTATACTTTATATAAAATTGTCATCATAAAAAAGCCTTCTTTCTATTTTTAATTCTTTAATTCGTGTAATACCTCCTCAAAACATACACCATCTGTTTTGGGTATGTCAAGAGTTTCTGTAACGGCAATACATTTTTGGATAAATGCAGTTGCCTTGCGGACGGAATCCATAAAGTTCACACCATTGACACAATCAGCAGCAATGATGGAGGAGAAGATATCGCCGGTGCCGGAACGTTCCTGACCAATTCGTTTACGTTTTATTACAGTTGGTTCCTTATGTTTTTCATAGACAACATTTCCAATAAATTGCCCCATAGAGATACCGGATATTACGATTTTTTCAGCACCATAGTTACTAAGGGTGTCTGCCATATGGTATAAATCATCCAGATGCCAATTATCAGCTTTGTAGGTTGTATCTGTGAGAATGCAACATTCTGTTACATTAGGAGTCAGAATGTCCGCATAGGAAACTAAGCGTTTCATGGCAGTGCGCATTTCATCAGTATAAGTAGGATAGAGTTCTCCATCATCCCCCATAACTGGGTCAATGATTACCTTAGTACGTTCATCACGAAAATCCTTAATAAAATTTTCTACGATATGAATCTGCTTGACAGATCCTAAAAAGCCGGATGTAATTCCCTCAAACCGTAGGTCTAATTTCTTCCAGTTATCAATGTATTTCTGCATTTTATCTGTATAGTCATCAAAGAAAAAGGATTCATATCCTGTATGATTTGAAAAAATGGAAGTAGGAAGGGGACAGCACTGAATCCGCATATGGGAAATAATAGGAAGTGCTACCGCTACAGAGCAACGTCCGAATCCTGAAATATCGTTAATGACAGCTATTTTTTTTTGGTGATTGTGTGACATAGTAATCTCGATTCCCCCAATTTCAACGGACTGTGCAGTTTAGCATAGTCCTGTCTTGAATAGTTGCAAAATTTCGTATATAATACAATATGTGTAATCACATATGTAAAATGCATAGTTGGCATAGCATCAAAAGACCATTTTTGATTGCGACCAGTATGTAATATAATCTGAGATTGGCATTTGGTAAAATACCACTTTTCTAAAAAATAGCCATGCCAGATTTTAATAAAATATGGAAAAGAGTCAGAACGTGCAAATGCCTTATGGGTTTGCACGTTCTGAACAGTTAAAAATTATAATATAAGATGAAAATTTTTACAATTAAAAATTTCTATATTCTGATAGAAATATGGAAATACAATAAGAGATAGTATAGTTAAGAAAGAAGTAGTCAAAATGAATGAAAGAAAGATTAAAAAAATCGTGGCAGGCTGTGCAGTAGCTGTATTTGCAGGAGTCACATTAGTTGTGATAAAAAATGCACCATCACAAGAAAAAGTACCAAAAATAGTGGATACAGATATGCTCCAAGCGGAGAATGGGGCTCAGACTACAAAGGGAGATAGGATGCATTCTGATATGCCTATAAAAAGGGGTGTGGATGTGGACGCAACAGAACCGCCTGCAACCCGGAAATCCCAATCGGAAAAAAGTATGGATACGGACAAATGTAGCAAATACCGTTTGTATGATACGGTATTTTTTGGCGATTCTAGAACCTTAGCATTGGCAGACTATGAGGTAGTACCGGAAGCTGAAGTGATTGCAGCAAGAGGAATTGTACTTTCCAAGGTAGATGAAAATCCGATCATTGAGGAAGGTGATAAGAAAATCACAATGATAGAAGCCTTAAAAAAGGTAACGTGCAAGCGTGTATTTATGATGTTTGGCTTAAATGAATTGGGCTGGCCATATGAATCAACCTTTAAAGATGCATATCGCAGGTTGATTAGTCAGGTGAAGGAAGCACAGCCGGAGGCCCGAATTTATGTGCAAGGCATTTTTCCAATGACAGAGGGAAGAACAGATGAAATTTACAATAATGAAAATATTGCAAGGTTTAATGGCTATATAAAGGCAGTGGCAGAGGAAGCAGGTGTGACATACATTGATGTTTCTAAAGCTGTTGTGAATGAAAATGGTACACTTCCCATAGAAGCCAGTGATGATGGTATTCATTTGAATAAAGAATATTGTGGCAAATGGATGGAGTGTATTGTTGGAATTGTAAAAAACGAAGATGGCAAGGAATAAAGCTGAAAAATCTCCTTGCCCCAAAAAGTCAGTGAAGTGACAGAATGAGGGAAAAATCATGATTGTTTGTAGCAGGATACAGGGCAATGAAAACGAAAAAAAATCTATCAGACAGCACAAAATGGCGTATGACCTGCTTCATAGAACCTTAGAGCATTTTTATCATCTTACATCTGAAGAGTGTGAAGTTGAAAAAAAGGATAATGGCAAACCATATCTGTGCAAGCACCCGGATATTCATATCAGCATTTCCCATTGTGAAAATATGGTTGCTGTTTCAGCAGGTGCATTTGAACAGGGGGTGGATATTGAGCGTGTTCGTCCCTACAAGGATAGTATTTTAAAGCGGGTGCTTTCCGAAAAAGAAATGGATTATTTTATGAAGCAGGGAAAAAATCCTTATGATTTTTTTCGTTTCTGGACATTAAAAGAAAGCTTCGTAAAGACTACAGGAGAGGGGATTAGAAGGCCCCTTACGGAGATAGAGTTTCAGTTTGATGAGCAAAAGGTTTTATCTAATCAGGATAATTTTAATTTTTACAATTGTTGCATTTTGAATGATTTTGTATTAGCATATTGTGAAGATGGACCGATGACGGATGCACCTGTCTTGTACCAATATGAGAATCACAGTTTTATAAAATTGTAGGAATGTTGGCTCCGCCTGTATGGAATATGCAACTAAGAAGCAATTCTGACAATTCACGGACGGATAACTTTTTACAAATAACGCAACTATTCGGTACTGTCATAGTTACCAATTATCTATATAAGCGCAGTCGGAGAGGAGCAGAAAGAAATGGAATTCAGATTTGCCAGTCGTTTAGATGATTTTGGTGAAGGAATTTTCACAACACTAAATGACTTAAAAAATAAAATGATAGAAGAGGGAAAGAAGGTATATAATCTGTCAGTGGGAACGCCGGATTTTGAACCGTCTGAAGTGGCAATGGAGGCCGTAGTACAGGCTGCCAGCAAACCGGAAAATTATAAATATGCATTGGCAGATTTACCGGAACTGATTGAAGCAGTGATAAGACGCTTTCAAAATAGATATGGAGTCGCGTTAGAGGAACAGGAAGTGACCAGTGTATATGGTTCCCAGGAAGGAATCACTCATATTGGGCTGGCACTTTGCAATCCTGGTGATGTAGTTCTTGTGCCAAATCCAGGATATCCTATTTTTTCAATCGGACCGGCTCTTGCAGGGGCGAATGTGGTAGAATATCCATTGCTTAAAGAGAAAGGATATCTTCCTGATTTAGACAGTATACCAGAGGATGTGAAGCAGCGCGCAAAGTTTATGATTGTTTCTTATCCGGCGAATCCGGTATGTGCAACGGCACCAGTTTCTTTTTATGAGGAATTGGTATCATTTGCAAAAAAATACAATATTATCATTGTCCATGACAATGCATATTCTGATATTGTATACAATGGAGAGCAGGGAATTTCCTTTTTATCCATACCGGGAGCAAAGGAGGTTGGAGTAGAGTTTTATTCTCTGTCAAAATCCTATAATTTAACAGGATGCCGTGTATCCTTCCTTACAGGAAACGCTAAAGTCATTCAGGCAGTAAAGACGATTCGTTCCCAGATTGATTATGGAACATTTTTACCGGTACAGTATGGTGCCATTGCTGCATTAAATGAGCCGGATGATGCAATTATTAAGCAGTGTAAAACTTATGAGGAACGTATGAAAACCTTGTGTGGCGGACTCCGCAGTATTGGCTGGGAGGTTCCTGATAGCAAGGGTTCTATGTTTGTATGGTTGCCGTTGCCGGAAGGCTATACAAATTCAGCGGAGTTTGCGCTGGAGCTTGCCAAAAAAAGCGGAGTGCTTTGTACACCGGGAAGCAGCTTTGGCAGTCTGGGGGAAGGATATGTACGTATGGCGTTGGTGCTTCCGTCAGAAAAAATAAAGGAGGCCGTAGCCGCCATTGCAGAAAGTGGTATTATAAAATAAGGAACTATCGGAGGAAAATATGCGTTATCATAATATAACAAAGGATGATATGCTGAATGGAGACGGATTGAGGGTAGTGCTTTGGGTAGCAGGCTGTTCCCACTGTTGCGATGGATGCCAGAATCCGGTTACATGGGACCCAAATGGAGGTCTTTTGTTTGATGAAAAAGCAGAAGCAGAATTATTCGAAGAATTAGAAAAATCTTACATAGATGGTGTGACTTTAAGTGGAGGGGATCCATTGTTCAGCCAGAACCGCTATGGGGTAACTCTGCTTGCAGAAAAAGTAAAAAATAAGTTCCCAAATAAAACCATATGGCTGTATACTGGTGAAGTGTGGGAAAACATCAAATCCTATCCCGTTATGAATTACATAGATGTGGTGGTTGATGGGAAGTATATAAAGGAACAGGCAGACAAAAATCTACGCTGGAAAGGAAGTAAGAACCAGCGGGTTATTGATGTACAGAAATCAAAGGAATGCGGAAGCATCGTGCTTCATTGCCCTGAGTATTAGAAAGGAATAGGTTGAAACCATGAAAAGAATTGCACGTTTTCATAAAGTAAGTTTTGAGCAGTACAAGAAGGATTGGGAAGATATATTTGGAAAAGAAGAAGAATCCATTGTACGTGAACTGTGGGAACAGATAAAGCTTCCGGCAAGAGCAACAAAGGGTTCCGCAGGATATGATTTCTACGCGCCAAAACAGTTTTCAGTGGCAGTAGGAAAAACAGTAATGATACCTACAGGTATTCGTGTGGAAATTGAAGAAGGATGGGTGTTAAAATGCTATCCAAGAAGTGGATTTGGTTTTAAATTCCGCCTCCAGTTAAATAACACAGTTGGTATCATTGACAGTGATTATTTTTATGCAGACAACGAAGGACATATTTTTGCAAAGATGACAAATGACAGTAGAGAGGGTAAGAATCTGATTATTGATAAAGGTGTTGCTTTTATGCAGGGAGTTTTTGTAGAATATGGCATTACCTATGATGATGAAGCAGAAGGTATTCGTACAGGAGGTCTGGGAAGTACAACCGGACAGTAGGAGAAACTGTTCGCACTTGACAGACATCAGAATTAGAAGTATACTTTGAAAATGAAAAAGTTTGTATTTCAAAATAATTACAATGGTTTTAGAAAATATACAGTCAGGAGGAAACATGACTACAAGAATTATCGGAACAGGAAGATGTGTACCTGAAAGAGTGGTTACCAATGATCATCTGGCAGAGATTATGGACACCAGCGATGAATGGATATATAGCCGAACAGGTATCAAAAATCGTCATATTGCAATAGAAGAAACAACCACAGGAATGGCTGCCACAGCTGCAAAGCGTGCAATGGAAAAAGCCGGAATCCAACCAGAAGACATAGATTTGATTCTTGTAGGAACGGTCAGTGGAGATACCTGTTTTCCAAGCACAGCCTGCAATGTGCAGAGCGAAATTGGTGCTGTTAATGCCACCGCATATGATATTAGTGCAGGCTGTACAGGATTTATTTTTGCATTACACACCGCGCATGCATTTATTTCATCCGGTATGTGTAAAACTGCACTCATAATCGGTGCAGAGACATTATCTAAAATGGTAAACTGGGAAGACCGTTCTACCTGTGTACTGTTTGGTGATGGTGCCGGTGCTGCAGTTGTCCAGGCAGATGACAAGGGAATGCTTGCGATAGAGCAGCACTCTGACGGAGCCGGTGGCGGTTGTTTAAAATGTGATAACCGTCCATCCAACAATCCATATTTAAAGAATGAAGCAGCACTTGATTATCTTGCTATGAATGGTCAGGATGTTTTCAAGTTTGCCGTGCGTAAAGTGCCGGAGAGTATTTTAGCAGTTCTTGATAAAGCGGGACTTGCAACAGATGATGTGGATCATTTTATTTTACACCAGGCAAATGCAAGAATTATCCAGTCGGTATCACGCCATCTTAAAGTGGATTTGGATAAGTTCCCAATGAATATGAATGAATATGGAAATACATCAGCTGCAAGTGTTCCAATTTTGCTAGATGAATTGGTGGAAAGTGGAACAGTGAAGCCGGGAGATAAGATTGTAATGGCAGGTTTTGGAGCCGGACTTACCTGGGGCGCTTGTGTATTAGAATTTTAATTATGTATAAAAAACCTTTCTTAGAGCAGACTATTTATAACGATAGAGCTTAAGAGAGGTTTTTTTATGGGAAAAACAGAGACAAGGTCACAAATCTGGTCACAGATTGAGAAAAATATGGAACATTTTAACTCACTGGTACATCCGGATAAAAATTTTGATATTATTTACCGTGTGATGAAATATGGCGGAAAAAAATGTTGCTTCTATTTTATTGATGGTTTTTGTAAGGACGAAATTCTGCAAAGAGTAATGGAGCATTTTTCTAAGCTGTCACCGGAAGAGTTTCCGGATACCGCTCATGAAATGTCAAAAGTAGATATGCCATATGGTGAAATTGATTTGTTCGCTGATTGGGAAAGTATACTTACGGCGTTTCTCTCAGGACAGACAGTTATGTTTTTTGAAGGGTATGAACGCTGCATTGGCATTGACTGTCGCACATATCCAATGCGAGGAGTGGAGGAACCGGAAAAAGACCGTGTTATGCGAGGTCCTAGGGATGGCTTTGTGGAAACCCTGGTATTTAATACCGCATTAATCAGACGTAGAATTCGTTCCCCAGAGCTTAGTATGGAAATACTAAAGGTGGGCAGAAGTTCAAAGACAGATATTGTTCTCTGCTACATGGATTCTAGAGTGGATAAAAAGTTTTTAAAGGGGATAAAGGAGCGTATTCAGAAGCTGGATGTGGATTCACTGACTATGAATCAGGAAAGTTTAGCGGAATGTTTATATGAGCATAAATGGTATAATCCTTTTCCAAAATTCAAATTTTCTGAAAGACCGGATGCAGCAGCGGCACATATCCTTGAGGGAAATTTAGTGATTTTAGTGGATAACTCTCCCTCCTGTATGATATTGCCGGTAACAATATTTGATATTATAGAGGAAGCAGATGATTATTATTTTCCACCAGTGACAGGAAGTTATCTTCGCTTCACCCGTTTTCTTGTTAATATTCTAACTTATTTTATCACCCCGGTGTGGCTTTTGACCACCATGCACCCGGAGTGGCTTCCGGAATGGCTGCAATTTACCGCAATACAGGATGAAGTAAATGTCCCCATAATATTGCAGTTAATCATTTTAGAATTTGCAATAGACGGTTTAAAGCTTGCAGCGTTAAACACACCAAGCATGCTAAGCACCCCGTTAAGTGTTATTGCAGCTCTGGTGTTGGGAGAATTCTCTGTGAATTCTGGCTGGTTTAATTCGGAAACAATGCTTTATATGGCATTCGTGGCAGTGGCGAATTATACCCAGTCCAATTATGAGCTGGGGTATGCGTTGAAGTTTATGAGAATTATCACCTTAGTTCTTACGGGATTGTTTGATATATATGGATTTGTGGCTGGTGTGGCTCTGTTAATATTAGCCATACTCACTAACAAGACATTATCTGGTGGCAGTTATGCATACCCGCTGATTCCATTCAACGGGAAAGTGTTGTTCCGGCAGTTCTTCAGGGTGAGAATGTCGGACGCGAAGAAACGCAAAGGATAGTGAGATGGCGTCCGGTGTATGTTCTGCAAAATTCTGGTTTGTGGGGGGTGCTGAATTATGGTCGCTACCCGGACGCCGGTGACAGGTGCAGAAGGTTCCACGCAGACCGAGCCAACGTTCCGCAAATCAGGCATTAGGGGCTGTGATGCGCTAAATTGCACAGGGATAATCACTAATTTGGTTAAGCACAAATTTGGCATTTAACCACCATAATGAGCCTTTCGTATCCAAACAGTGACTGAATCACTGAGAATATTAATAAGCATGTGTCATTTTACTGGCTATATTAAGAATATATTCTACCGGTTTCGATAACGTAGGCTGAGAGAGGGGATGTAGCTTGCTATCAGAGGCTATAATTTAGATGTTTAGTGGTTCTTAGGGCGAGGGATTTGTGCATAAGTCCAAA
>JBGVIB010000064.1:0-4603 GCA_045122835.1 Lachnospiraceae bacterium | reverse complement strand
TTATCCAAAGTGTTCCAACCATTCAAAACGGATTTTGGCGCAATTTCGTTGTATATATTCACGTAATCAATATAATCTTTAATATATGATTCCTTGATTCCCGCTTTTTCCAAATCCTTGCGAAGCTCTGATCGCTCTTCTTCGGAAGTCAAGTTGCTGAATGTTACCTCGGGATTTACATAAGGATCTGTAATCCCCTCGGTTCTTAGGTCTCCGCTTTGATTTTCATCAGAACTGTTCTCTCCCAAACTTTCTGAAGAATTAGAAAATAATTCTATCTTCATAATCTTCCCCATAAAAGGATCAACCTCTGATATCGTACCTGTATAAGTTACAAGTACCCTATCTCCGACAGTTATCTTATCCAGACCTTCCGGCTTCTCTTCAAAACTAAATGCATAACTAACATTATCATCATCCGTTACGATAAACATAAAATCTTTTATTTCTTCTACTTTTCCTATCAGTTCCGATGTACCTTCATCTACTACATCCTCATCGCTCTCCGACGATATCTGTTCATCCTCCATTACTTCACTCTGCATTATGTTCGCAGAAGTTTCTGATTCCTCTTGTCCGGTTTCTTTCGAACATCCAACAATAACACTTACAGTTAAAATAAATAACAACATTAATATTTTTTTATTCATTCTTTACCTCTTTCCGGAAAGTGCTTTCCCTATTTTCTTATATCTTTTAGACGTACCAACTCATAAAATAGTTTCAGATAAATCAGTAAATGCAGCAATATTCTTCATATACTTTACTCTCCTGTCCCCAAAAGAGATTTATGTACCATATACGTTAACTATATTATTTGATGTACTAGAGAAGCATAAAGTTTCATAACTGTAACATTTTTTCTAAATAAGTTTCTAAATATTATTATCTTTCAGAACTCCGTGATTGGTTTCCTCAATACCAGGTAGAAAGTGAAAACATTAATAAAGACAAACTTTTTATGTTAACAAAAAATATGCACTGATCATACAGAAGCTATCAATGAGTATTTTTTATTTCAAACATTCTCCTAACAAATTCAAGTATTTCTAACTGTTCAATTCCTGTTTAGCTAACATATATATTACCATAAAAATGGAAATTAATAAAGAGGACGACACTAAAACCTTGTGCACTCTAACACTTCTATCATTCGTTTATCCCGCCTTATACCCCAATCCGCGAACTACTTTTACATACTTTGGTTCTCTTGGGTTGTTCTCTATTTTTTCTCTAATATGGCGGATACGCACTGCTATAACATTCTCTGCGCCAATCGGTTGCATTTTCCATATTTCTTCATAAATCTGATTAATAGAAAAAACTCTTCCAGGATCCCGTATCAACAATCGTAATATTTTATATTCTACGGGTGTCATTTTGATATTTTTATCATCAACCATTACTGTTTTATTTTTATCATCCAGAACTAAATCACCTATTCTATATATATTCCCAAGATTTTCACAAAGAGTCTTTAATTCTGTATATCTACGCAACTGCGCTTTTACTCTTGCCAATAAAACCAATGGACTGTCATAAACTGTCACATAATCATCTGCCCCTACATTCAATGACATAATCTTGGCAGTTTCTGCTGTCTGAGCAGATACGACTATTATAGGGATAATAGTACTCTTTCTAATATGTTGAATTATTTCTATACCCTTCCCCAAGCCACTTCCTTCTAATTCAAGTTCCACGAGAATCAAGTGGATATTATCATATCTTATCAGAGATAATAGTTTCTCCAGCGTGGAAGCCTTTATCATATTGTATCCTTCTCTCTCAAACAAAGGTTTCTTAATTTCTGCTACGTCTGTAGTATTATTGAATACTGCAATATTCTTATTCATGTGCTCTGTGCTTTCTCCTTTCACAAGTGATATTTCATGTAATAGGTTATTACTCATTCAAACAAAATCTCTTACGATTTCTATCCTTCAATTTATTTGATGAACTATTAGGAGAAAAAGTTTCAACAATTATAATTTTTTTAATTTGCACTCATACTCATCTTCATTTTCCTCTAACCTCAATACAATCTTTAGCACCTCGCCCATAAATATGTATGTTATAACCATTTAAAATTACAAAATCACCTTTACATTCTAAAATGTCTTTCATAATGTGGTTATCCCAATACTGTTTCTACTAGTATTATACTTGACTTTTACAGCCGGCGAACTGCTGCCATATGACAGTTCGCCGTAAAACCAATAGTACAATGTCCTTCTTATCTACTTTATCATCTCGCTCCTCTATTCTTTTCAGAAACTACCCTTCCAGAATCATCTCTTACACCATAGTGTTTCTTACGATACTGATATTCAGCCATAAATTCATCATACACATCCATTTTATAACGAATACTCTTCATCTTTTCTGCCGTATATCCCATACGCTGACAGTACGCAGCATACTCTGTAGTATAATCATCTGTAGGCACAGGCAGAAGTGTAGCACGTTCTTCCATAGACAGCTTGGTATAATCAATCACTTCCGGAACAACCTCAGCATCATCTGGTACTGTTTCTTCTATCTCAAAAATTTCAGTCTCTGCTTCTTCTGATACTACAATAGTCTGTGACTCATCTACTGAATCAGTCTGAATCTCTACAATCTTAGAAGCCTCTACAGTCTCAGAAATCAGCTCCTGTATCTCTTTTTCTGTCTCCCTTAATTCCGCAAATTCCTCATACGACATAATCTCTTCCTTCGCCTCCTCCAAAGTTACATCTACTGTATCTCTGTATTTGACATCTTCCAGATAATCCATATACTCCCACTTCCATTTATGAGTGGTACCGGAAAGTTCTCTTAACGCATCATCCCAAAGTACTCCTGCTCTGGCAGTTTTTTCTTGATACAGCTCTACTACCTGATGATGCTCAAATTCTTCTCTGGTCATAATCGGTGAGGTAAGTTCTTCTTCTGTAAATCCACCTGCATCATTCACATTTATAAACTGTGATTCCAGATAATCCACATAATTTCTATTCCAGTCCTCCCGTTCAAGCTCCTTTCTACAATAATCCTGCTGAATACTATTTCGGTTGAATGCCAGCTTTCTTTTTCGTGCAAGAAGCTCTCTCTGCTTCCGCTCCTCCTGTAGCTGTTTCTCCTTCCTTGCAGCTTCTTCACAAGCAAATGCTTCTGCTCTCATTCTTGCTTCTTCCTCTGCAATTCTGCGAGCCTCTTTTTCTGCATTACGCTCTGCCACAATCTTTGCAATTCTCTCCACAAGTTCTGCCTTACCATAACCCTCTCCCAGCTTATTTCCTCGAATCCCCTGCTTCATATCCGGTGTGGAAAATGTCACTGTTTTATTCGTCACACGACTCTTCCAGTTATACATAAATTGCAGACATTCCACCAACTGCTCAAAGGAATCCACGAAAGGCAACAGCTTGTCTATGGTATCCCGAATCAGCTCTCTGTCGGAAGTAACGCCCACTCCGTCTTTTGCATTTTGATTCATCAGACGCTTTTCCACCCAATAGTTGTCCGTATGCTTTTTGGCAAGCAAATTCACCTGCCCAAAGCCCAGACGGATGCACTTCTCCATCACCCATTTCTTTGCATGAAACATCATCTTCCCGGTGCTTTTGTGCTTACAGCCCTGCTTCCATTCACAAGACTTATCATGCCATTTGTTCTGCTTTCCAGCATACTTTCTAACGGAATTGATAACCATGTGAATGTGCATATTCTGACTGCCATTGTGACCATCCGAATGCACTGCAACCACTGCCTGATGCCCCTGTGCGAATACCGAAAGCCACTGCTTACCAAATTCCAACGCCTGCTCCATGGTAATGGGATCATTTGGCTCAAAGCTGATGATATAATGATGCGCCTTTACATCCTTTATAGAATTGTTCTTACCATACAGACGGTTTACCTCGATACATTCCGCACCAAAGCTGTCTACATCACAGTTCACACCTGCAATCAGATAATTCTCACGCTCCTGTATTCTGCCCTTTTCATCCAGAACAGGTTTGTTGGTATACTCATCAAACTGGCAGGTGAGATACTCCACCGCCGAGGAATAGAATCTGTTCTTTACTGAAATATGCTTTAAAATCGCCATTAACTTTCACCATCCTCTCTGCTTTTACGCCTGCGTTTCTTTCCACAGGCAACATCCTCCAGCGCAGGAAGTATTTTAAATTTTAAATCCAACAGTTCTCTTATGGCTTCCTTTAATTCATAATAAATGCTATAAAAATCACCGCCACCATCTAAGTGCTTTGCTATTTGATTTAGGTTAGAGCCAATCTTGCCAAGCTGCATGGAATATTCCTTTAGCAGACTGGCATCACCATAACAGGGAAGCTTTCTCCCCAGTGCACATCTCCTGATATATTCCGATGTGCTAAGCCCGGTTTTTCTTGCCTTTGCTTTAATCTCTTCCTTGTCCTCTACGGATATACGCATGGACATCAGAACCATGTTTTCTTTCTTTTTATCTGTGTTTCTCATAAATTCCTCCATTCCGATACGCAAAGAAGCAGGCAATAAATACCTGCTCCCTCGTACCTACAAAATATAAATTTTTAATTGCTACTCCAATAGAATAATTAAACTGCCGGATACG
>JBGVIB010000063.1:0-4765 GCA_045122835.1 Lachnospiraceae bacterium | reverse complement strand
CACTTATACTATGTGTCCAGGCCTTACGGGGTATATTTCTAAGGATAGTATTGAGAAGATCCCTCTTCTGTCTCTCTGGATGAAACGTCTTCATTGTCTCTTCCTGAATCGAACAGATGTAAAAGAAGGATTAAAGACCATCTTATCTGCTATTGACCTGGTGAAATCCGGTATTTCTATCTGTATTTTCCCAGAGGGCACTAGAAATAAAGATTCTGCCCACCCTGAGAACATGGCGCCATTCAAAGATGGTAGCTTTAAAATTGCACAAAAAACCGGATGCAAAATTGTTCCAATTGCTATAAAGGGAACCGCCGAAATCTTCGAAGATCATCTCCCTTGGATCAAATCACACCCGGTTACTGTTTCATATGGTGCCCCAATCGAACTGTCCTCTCTTTCTAAAGAAGACAGTAAACACCTCGGGGCTTATGCTCAAAACATTGTTTTACAAATGCTTTCAGAAATGGATTAATTATTGAATTAATCCTACTGAATTAATCCTACTGAACTAATTCTACAGAATATGCGGGAAGAGTTACTTTGCTTCCATCTAAGGATGGAGCCTCTTCTCCGGTCTGAAGCATTCCAGCTTCTGTCACTTCTCCAGCATTCTTTCCATTCAATGTTACTCCTGAAAGATCAACTTCACATGCTGTTTCAGAAAGATTATAGATAAGCATGATCTGCTTTCCATTATATTCTTTTGTAAGAACACATACCTGCTCATTAGAAAGACTTTCTTCAAAGGTAACAGTTCCTCTGGCAATTTCAGGATATGCATTTCTTATCTTTATTACCTGTTTTACAAAATTATAGATAGAATATTCATCATCCTGCTGTTCTTCTAAGCTTCCGTAGATCTGCTCGATAGAATCCGCATCTGCTGGCCCTTTGCATAATCCTTCATAATTCTCATCCGTTGACCAGTTCATGCCAAGACGCTTATTCTCGTCTTTTCCGGCACCTTTCATTCCCAGCTCTTCTCCATAATATAAGAAAGCATTACCGGACATAAGCAGGTTCATTGCCTGAGCCATCTTAGTCTTCTGTACGGCATAATCCCCTGAATAATATCCTGCGCTTCTTCCCATATCATGATTGGTATAGAATGGTGCATCTATTCCTGTAAAGCCATCTCCTGCTTCCGCGGAATTCTCTGCGATCAGCTCCTGTACTGCCACGATCGCTTTTCCGTAGGTGCTGGCTTTACTCTTCGTGCTCTGGTTCAAAGTCTTCGCTATGTAACCATCATTTTCTGCAAATGCAAAGTTAAAGAAGCTATCGCATCCACTACGATAATATTTTGTATATGTGTTGTAATCGTTCCAGGATTCTCCAACGATATAAGCATCTGATTTCTTTTCTTTCACCATATCAGAGAACCAACTCAACACATCAATGTTTTTTCCATCTGCTCCAGAATAAAATTCTTTTACCGCATCCAGACGGAATCCATCTACTCCTCTATCCAGCCAAAACTGAACAATATCTGTAAATTCCTGGCGAACATTCTCGTTTTCCAGATTCAAGTCTGGCATTTCACTCCAGAATTTTCCTTCGTAATACCAGCCTGAGTTACCGACTGCATAGTAATTCGCCTTCTCTGAAGTAGCAAAGTTATAATAATCCACATATGGACATTCATTCAGATCCGGCTCCTGATCCGCGCCAATCTGATTTAAATAGCTGATAGCACTCTGGAACCATTCATGTTTTGTAGAAGTATGATTCATTACTAAATCAATAGTAACATTAATTCCTCTCTCGTGACAAGCCGCAATAAACTCGTCAAAATCTTCTAAGGTTCCATATTCAGGATCAATATCTTTATAATCCTTAACATCATATTTGTGATATGTTGTTGATGGCATGATCGGCATAAGCCAGATATTGTTACATCCTAAGTCTGTATCTGTGGTTGGATCACCATCATTAATGTAATCTAACTTAGATGTAAGTCCATCCAGATCGCCTATTCCATCTCCATTACTGTCACAGAAGCTATAAACAAATATCTCATAGCTTGTGCGGTAATTATCATCAATGATATTTTCTTCTAGATCATTTACGGTATACATTGCTGGCAGATTTTTGTCTGTAGCAGAAGCATTCTCTGTACCCTCTGTGTTACCAGAACCGCCGGCACATCCAGCAAACAGGCCTAGTGTCATTGCTGCCACCAGAAAAACCGATAAAACTTTTTTCTTCATCTGTCTCCTCCTCGTGTAAAAGTATTTTTTGCTTTCTGGGGAATTCCAACAGAATTTCCCAGTAAATAAAAACGGAGCCAGAACTGAATAAATCAGTTCCGGCTCCAGTCCCTTTAAAATTCAGTATCGAATATACAACTGCGGTTCGATTAGCCTTTTACAGCTCCTGTTAATCCATCTACGTAGAATCTCTGCATGATAATGAAGAGAATAGCGATTGGAATAGATACAATTACAGCTGCGGCAGCCCATCTTGTGAACCATCCGTTAACGAACTCTTTCTCTAACATGTTGTAAAGACCGATAGATACTGTCCAGTATTTATCTCTTGGTCCAACGATAACTTTACAGAAGATAAAGTCAAGCCATGGTCCTAAGAAAGAAGTTAAGATTGTATAAACTACGATTGGTTTACTCAGTGGAAGGATAATCTTGTAGAATACCTGGAACTGATTACATCCATCTAATACCGCTGCTTCTGTCAGAGACTTTGGTACAGTATCAAAGAAACCTTTTGCAATGTAGAATCCTGCTCCGGATCCTGCCGAATATATCAGAACCAGAGAAAGATAAGTCATATTTCCTTCCGTTAATCCTAATGCTTTTAGGATGAAGTATACAGCAACCATGGACATGAATGCCGGGAATAATCCCAGAATCATGGCGATATTCATAAATGGTTTACGCATCTTAAAGCGAAGTCTTGACATACAGTAAGAAACACACAGAACAAATGTGGTTGAAATAATGCAAGAGAAGATTGCAATAATAAATGTATTCAGGAACATTCTAGGGAAGTTCAACTGTGTTGTCTCTGTAAACAGACGAATATAATTGTCAAATGTCAAATGCTTCGGGAAGAAGTAGCTGGTATATGCACCTGACTCTTTTCGTAAACTGGTCATAACAACCCAGAAAATAGGGAATAACCAAATTACTGCAAGGATTCCAAGGATTACATGTACCATTGAGTTTGTAAAAACTCTTTTTAATCTAGCACCTGTTATAGGTCTTTTCTGTTTTGAAACCGCCTTACTCATTATTGGAATCCCTCCTCATCTTTATAGGATGCTGTATTACGATAGGTTACAAGCGCGACAATGGAAAGTACAATGAACGTTAAGATACCAATTACAGCACCTAAGTTGTAATACTGGAAGTCTACCGTCAACTTGTATAACCAGGTAACCAGAAGGTCTGTCTTTCCTGCCGTTGAACCAACCGGCGTCGGATTTCCTGCCGACAACAGATAAATAACGTTAAAGTTATTAATATTACCAGTAAACTGTGTAATAATGTATGGTCCCATAATAAACATGATGTATGGGAGTGTGATTTTAAAGAAGATCTGCACCGGATTAGCTCCGTCAATCTTTGCAGCTTCATACAATTCTGCCGGAACGTTCTGTAAGATACCGGTAACCTGTAACATAGAATACGGAATACCAATCCAGCAGTTAATAGCAATTACGGATACTCTTGCCCAAGTTGAATTCGTCCAGAATGGAAGTGGATTATCAATCCATCCCAACTCAAGTAAGAGGTTGTTAACAGCACCCTGCTGCTGTAACATAGTTCTCACTACCAGCAATGATACGAACTGAGGAACTGCAATAGAGATTACGAAGCAAGTTCTCCAGAATGCTTTGCAGTGAGTTTCTTTTCTATTAATTACAATTGCCAAAATCATTCCAAAGAAGAAGTTCAGGAATGTAGCAAAAATAGCCCAAATTAATGTCCAACCCAGAACAGACCAGAAGGTCTTACCGAGTTTTCCACCCAAACCAAGAACTGTCTTAAAGTTATCCAGTCCTACCCAGTCGAATAATACAAGTTTCTGGTTGAGATCTGAATAATCAGTAAATGCCATTGGAATCATGAAAAGCAATGGCAAAACTGTAAAGATCAAAATTCCAAGTATCGGTAAAAACAATAAACTTTTGTGAAGATTCTTATCTAATAAAGATCCGCAATCCTGACCAAAGGAATTTACATGGCGTCCCTGTTTTGCCAGGCACTCTGCTCTATAAGCACTCTTTAAAGACTCTCTCCACATGAAGAAAAATGCAAGAGTGATGAAGATAGTTGCGACTCCATATAACAGTAATAATACGGATCTATCTCCCGGAATATATTCATATATCTGTTTGGTCTCGTTAAATATTTCCTGCTGTTCTCTGTCTCCTAATGACGGAAGCATGGAAAGATAATAAACACCATTTGTTGCCATAAAGAAAATATAAGCAACTTCAATCGCTAAAAACAACAGACCTTTGATAATCTGTTTGTGGGCGATATTGCCAAGACCCATGACCAGCATGGTAAGCTTTGTAAACAGTCCACCTTTTGTTATAGCATTGGTTACGGTGTAAGGTGTAGCAAAATCTGAGACTTTCTTCGGTTTCTTTTCACCTTTCATACTTAACCTCCTGGCAAGTTTTCCCTGCCCATTTTCCATAGAAAATATAGTCCAAGGCCCTGCCTAAGCAAGGCCTTGGAAAATGTTTAAATTGATTACTATAGATTATTCTACGATAGATCCGTTACACTGA
>JBGVIB010000062.1:0-13939 GCA_045122835.1 Lachnospiraceae bacterium | reverse complement strand
CATGAGGGCCACACCCCGAATGTCTTAGTCGTACTTGGGAGTTAGTTCACCGGAACGTTGGCTTCGGTCTGCGTGGAATATGCCATGCCAGCAAGCGGCTCACCTGCAGTGTAAGTCTGAGTTGCCCCTGGGAGCCCCTTCTGCCAATTCACGAACGGGTAACGAATATGATACATCAATTACAAAAACCAGAATTTAACATATACTCTATCCCCCTTAACCCCCCATCCCAAAAACAATTTAACCTACAAAAAAAGAACACCCACGCCACATTTGACCTGTGACGGGATGTTCTTTTCTATATTTATTCCTCTTCCTTCTTATCCTTAGAAGCAAGACGGCCATAAAGCTTAGTCAAATCATACATCTTATCAATGATAACATCATCTAATTCAGCTGGTGTCATTCTCCAAACCCAGTTATCTCCTAAAGTAGAAGGAAGATTGAATCTGGCTTCGTTGCCTAATCCTAAGTAATCCTGAACCGGAATTACACAAAGATTCGATACACTAGCCATTGCACTGCGGATGAAATCCCAGTGTATATCCTCTACAGGTGTACCAGCATTGTTTAAATAATCCTTAGATAACTGCTTATCATCTTCATTTAATACTGCATACCAGCCCTGAAGGGTATCATTGTCATGAGTTCCAGTGTATACTACACTATTTCTTGTGTAGTTGTGTGGTAAATAATCACTTTCTTCTCTGGAATCAAATGCAAACTGTAATACCTTCATTCCCGGATATCCTGTATCCTCTAATAACTGAAGAACAGTATCTGTTAAGAAACCAAGATCCTCTGCGATGATTTCGCGTGCACCTAACTTCTTATTCATTGCCTTGAATAAGTCGATACCAGGACCCTGTCTCCACTTTCCATTTTCAGCAGTCTTATCGCCATATGGAATATCATAATATTCATCAAAACCACGGAAATGGTCAATTCTTACTACATCATATAAGTCGAAACAATAAGAAATTCTCTTAATCCACCATTTATAACCAGTCTTCTTGTGGTAATCCCAATCATAAAGTGGGTTACCCCATAACTGACCTGTTGCTGAGAACGCATCTGGCGGGCATCCAGCTACACCTGTTGGGAAGCCGTTCTCGTCAAACTGGAACAATTCCGGACCAGCCCATGCATCTGCACTGTCGAATGCTACATAAATCGGGATATCTCCAATAATCTTTATACCTTTTTCGTTTGCATAGTTCTTTAACTTTGTCCACTGCTCTGCAAATTTGTACTGCTGGAATTTATAGAAATCGATTTCGTCTTTTAATTCCTTCTTATATCTGGTAATTGCTTCCGGCTGACGCATACGGATGTCTTCATCCCATTCAATCCAGCTCTTACCTTCCATGCTATTCTTTACAGCCATGTAAAGGGCATAATCATCTAACCATGCTTTGTTCTGCTTTACAAATTCTTTGTATTCCTCTGTGCTTTTGTGCTGGCTGCGTTCATATGCTTTGCGTAACACATTAAAACGATTGAAGTAAATTTTCTCATAATCTACTTTTCTTTCGTCACAACCAAAATCTACGCTGTCACATTCTTCTGCTGTCAATAAACCTTCTTGGATTAATGCCTCTAAATCTATGTAATATGGATTACCTGCAAAAGTGGAGAACGACTGGTATGGAGAATCTCCATAACCGGTTGCTCCTAATGGAAGAATCTGCCAGTACTGCTGTCCTCCCTTAACAAGTTTATCAATAAATTCATATGCTTCTTTTGAAAACGCACCAATACCATATTTAGATGGAATGCTGGATACTGGTAATAATACACCACTTCCTCTTTTCATTGAAAATGCCCCTTTCTAACGCATTTATACCACTCGGGTTTTCACCCGGGTGGTAATAATGCACGTCATTATTCTATTCTTTTTAATTATTTTAATTTCCAGATATCATCGTTGTATTCAGCGATTGTTCTGTCTGATGAGAAGAATCCTGCCTTAGCAATATTCACTAACATCATCTTCTTCCACTGCTCTTTGTCAGCAAAATCATCGAACATACCATCTTTTGTTGCGATGTAATCTTTGATATCTAACAATGTCATGAACCAGTCTTTGCTGATTAATTCGTGATGTAATCTCTCTAAGTTCTCTTTGTTGCCTGCCTTTAACATTTCATCACTTACTAAGAAATCAACAACCTTACGAACAAGCTTATCTCTCTTATAGATAGCACCACTGTTGTAAGTAGCCTTGTCATATAAGTCGATAACTGTTTCACTGCTTTCACCGAAGATGTAGATGTTATCTTCGCCTACTAAATCACTGATCTCTACGTTAGCACCATCCATTGTACCTAATGTAACAGCACCGTTTAACATGAACTTCATGTTACCTGTACCAGAAGCTTCCTTAGAAGCAAGAGAGATCTGCTCAGAGATATCACATGCTGGGATTAACTTCTCAGCCTTGCTTACGTTGTAGTTTTCTACCATAACAACCTTCATGTACTTGTTCACATCTGGATCGTTGTTTACGATTTCAGATAATGTTAAGATTGCATGAATGATATCCTTAGCAATGATATAAGCTGGAGCCGCCTTAGCACCGAAGATGAATGTCATAGGTGTTGCTGGCTTTGTACCATTCTTAATCTGTAAGTATTTGTAAATCATGTAGAGTAAGTTCATCTGCTGACGTTTGTACTCATGGAGACGCTTAATCTGAATATCAAATACAGAATTTTCATCAATGTCAACACCCTGTGTTTCTTTTAAGAACTTCTTAAGTGCTAACTTCTTCTGTCCCTTGATTTCATAAATGCTGTCTAATACCTTCTTATCATCTGCAAACTTCATTAATTTCTCTAACTCAGCAGCATCCTTTAAGAAGCCATCACCGATTGTATCGATTAATAACTTAGCAAGCTCTGGGTTACAAGATAATAACCATCTACGGAATGTGATACCGTTTGTCTTGTTGTTGAATTTCTCTGGGTAAATATCATAGAAATGCTTTAACTCAGAGTTCTTCAAAATCTCTGTATGAAGTGCAGCAACACCGTTTACACTGTATCCATAGTGAATATCAATGTGTGCCATATGCACTCTGTTTTCCTTATCAATGATCTGTACAGCTGGGTCTTTGTACTTAGCAGCTACACGCTTGTCTAATTCTTTGATGATTGGCATTAACTGTGGAACAGCCTTCTCTAAGTATGCGATTGGCCATTTCTCTAATGCTTCTGCTAAGATTGTGTGGTTTGTATATGCACAAGTCTTAGATACGATTTCGATAGCTTCATCTAAGCTGATTCCTTCTAACTGTAATAAACGAATCATTTCAGGAATTACCATAGATGGATGTGTATCGTTAATCTGGATTACAGCATGGTCATATAACTTGTGTAAGTCATAACCGTTTTCTTTCATTTCCTTTAAGATAAGCTGTGCACCATTGCTTACCATGAAGTACTGCTGGTAAACACGAAGTAAGCGGCCTGCTTCATCACTATCATCTGGATATAAGAATAATGTTAAGTTCTTTGCGATATCTTCTTTATCAAAATCGATACCGTCTTTTACAAGGCTTTCATCAATTGTTTCGATATCGAATAAACGAAGCTTGTTCACACCTTCTTTGTAACCAACTACATCGATATCATATAATCTTGATTTAACCTTTAAATCACCGAAAGCTACATCAAAGCTAACATCTGTCTTTGTAAGCCAGCCCTGCTCTTCGATCCAGTCATTCTTTGTCTCTTTCTGTAAATTGTTTTTGAACACCTGCTTAAATAAGCCATAGTGGTAGTTCAAACCGATACCTTCGCCTGGAAGACCTAATGTTGCAATAGAATCTAAGAAACATGCAGCTAAACGGCCAAGTCCACCGTTACCTAAAGATGGTTCTGGTTCTACTTCTTCAACTGCAGCTAAAGTCTTGCCATTTGCAGCTAAGAATTCTTTTAATTCATCATATACACCTAAGTTAATTAAGTTGTTAGATAATAATCTACCAATTAAGAACTCTGCGGAGATGTAGTAAATCTTCTTAGGTCCTTTGATTGCAGGAGTTTCTTCAATTGCCTTCTTAGTTACTTCTAAGAGTGTGTAGTAAATCTCTGCATCTGTGCAATCTGCTACTTTCTTGCCGTACTTCTGCTGTAAAGCTGTCTGTAAACTTTCTGTTACTTTCATTTTTCCTCCATTCCGCCACATCCTTTTATCAAGGCCATGGCACATGCTTTGAAATAAATCCTATCGTTATCTTTATGAACTGAATTACCATGTGCTGATTTCATGCACACAAATACGGTAATCCAAGTTTTAAGAAAACGTTTTCCCGCTTCCTTTACTTGAAGTATAATATAGGAAAACGTTTTCCGCAACCCTTTTTTTGCAATTTTTTTTAATTTGTCATACTTGCACAAACTAAAATCCATCTTTTTGGATATATTTGTATTAACTGCATTCTAATAGCAGCACATACTGAACATTCACATCTACAACCTGCACACTCTAACAAATAATATCCCTATAATATAATTTAATAATTTCATGGGGCAGAATACATTCCATTCCTTCACCGCCATTCATCAGGCGATACAATTCTTCCACAGCCTTACTAGATATCTGGAAGAAATTCTGTCTTACTGTATTCATCTGCTTACCAACATACCCCATCAAAGTAATTCCATCAAATCCACAAACGGGACGGAAAATATCCATATCAATACAGGCATTCATAGCACCAATTGCCATAAGATCCGATGCACAGGCTATGATATCTACGTATTTTGCATATTTTAAAGCAATGTTGCGTGCCTGTAATTCACTAAAATCACCATAATATGTCTTAACACTTAAGCCCCGCTCTTTTGCAATTCTGTAAATACCTTTCAATCTTCCGTCTGTAACAAAACCATTTTTTTTACCTGCAATATAAAGAACCCGTTTGCCTTTGTCGTCTTCTAATGCTTTGCTGACTACATCATACTGTGCCTGTTCCTGATCTATCCATACGCAGCTTGTACTGGCATTCACTAAAGGTGCATCCACAATGACACATTTGAATATCTGACGACGTACCAGTTCTGCTAATATATGATCTTCCTTTGAAATCCCATAAAGTACCACCCCAGTAATGCTGAGGGACTGCAGATATCTTGTCAATTCCTCTAAAGACATCTCACTTATCATGGAAAAGAAGATAGTAACTACCTCAATATTCAACTCTTTTGCCTTGCTGATACCTCCAGCCAGATACTGCATGGTAATTTCATCAATCGCCTGGGTTTGTGTTGATAAATTCACAATCAATGCTACCCTTGCAAACTGCTTAGAAGACAATGCTGCGGCAATTGTATTTGGTACATAATGCAATTCTTCAATTGCTTTTTCTACTTTTTTTCTTGTGTTCTCACTTACATTTGGATAATTGTTTAACACCTTCGATACCGTAGAGATTGCCACCCCAGCATGTTCTGCTACATCCTTGATTGAAACCATTCTTCACCCTGCCTTGCTTTACAACTTATTCAAGAAACGAACCTGCCCCTTCGCCTGTCCCGGTTTTTTTTCTTCCTTCTTCTCTGGCTCGACATAATATGCTCTGTCTAAATCATGCTGCAACGAACCCTTACATTCCTTACAGAAACGCCCAGTCTTAATCATGGCACCACATTTTTCGCAAGCAATCGTTACTGGTGAATCATCAGAAAAAGCTAACCGCTCCTCACGAATCCACTTTTGAATCTGCTTTATGGAAACTCCATTTTCTTCTGACACCTCATTAATGGAAGCACGCGGATTTGCATAAATATAATCTCTTACCTCGAAAAACTTCTTCTCTAGTTCGTCCTCACATGCTTTACAAATCGGCGGTCCCTGATAATAATTAAATAACCTGCCACACATTTTACAATTTCTTACGTCCATCGTTGCCCCCTCCTAACATCCATATTCTATATAGAGCTGTTTCCAATTTCTAATTACCCCCAAAAGTATTATTTCGCAATGGTACAGCCTTAATATCCACGGCCTGCGCAGAGACAACAGATATATACCTGCTCCACTCCTGCTTCTTTCAAAACCTCTGCTATAGCATCGATTGTACTTCCTGTAGTATAGATATCATCAACTAATAACACTTTCTTTAATTTTACAACATTACCAGCAATTTTAAAAGCTTTTTTTACATTATTTTTTCTTTCTGTATCATTTAATACATTTTGTACTTTTGTTTTCCTATACCGCTCCACAACTTTTGCTTCCACCGGTATCTGCAATGCTTTTCCAATGCCCTTTGCCAGCAATTCTGCCTGATTAAATCCACGGCTTCTCTGCTTCGACCTATGCAAGGGAACAGGAATTACTGCATCCACCTGCAAGCTCTCTATCCATGTCCCATAATGCTTCAGTATTTCTTCTATATAAAAATCTGCATACTCCCTCTTATTATCGTATTTGAACCGATGAATGGATTGCTTCATGGATTTTGTATACTGCCATAGGGCAATGCCTTTGTCAAAGACATGATGCCCTTTTGTACAGTCAAAGCAATACTCCTGCACTTCTGAATCCAGACTTTTTCCACATTTCTTGCAACGTGGCTCCTTTATATAGGGAAGCTGCTGTTTGCATTCCCTGCATACATAGCCCTTATCTGTTACAATTATCTGACACACCGGACATCTGCGTGGATACAAAATCCGTATCACCATATCTAATTTCTGCTTACTAATTTTCGTGGCTGTCAAATTCGATTTCCCCCATTTCCACTATGCGGTCCCGTAATCCTGTATAGCGTGTCTGCTCCCTTACATTCTGTATCATTTCCTGAACGGTCTGTTCATTTCCTACGATAGTTACACATTTTTTAGCACGGGTAACTGCCGTATACAGCAGGTTTCTGTTCATCAACATTCTTGGTCCGCTGATTAAAGGCATCAGTACCACCGGATATTCGCTACCCTGGGATTTATGAATGGTTATGGCATAGGCATGCTCTAACTCCT
Organism: Lachnospiraceae bacterium; assembly: GCA_045122835.1. Taxonomy (GTDB): domain Bacteria; phylum Bacillota; class Clostridia; order Lachnospirales; family Lachnospiraceae; genus JBGVMW01. The sequence goes on along the minus strand of JBGVIB010000062.1, from coordinate 6,950 downwards.
CTAACAGCTTAAAGGAATACTCCACACGTCTGTCATCATCAAAAACTACTTTTACTGTTTCGGAAAAATCATTGATTTCTATAATTTTTCCAATATCACCGTTGAATACACCTATTCCTTTTTCCTCCGGGATGCCATAGCGGTTTACCACTTCCCATTCTAGCTGGTAATTATTCTTTGTCTGCATGACCTTGTCCCCTTCCCTGAACAGTCGGCCTGCCACTTCCTTTTCCCGCTTCTTTTTATCCTTTGGATTTAAAATTTCCTGCAGCCATACATTCAAGGCCTCCACACCCAGAGCTGTTTTTCGCATAGGGGTGAGCACCTGAATATCAAAAGGATCCACATCCAGATTGGGTGGTAAAATTTCTTTGATTAATTTTTCCATCATTACCTGTACCGACGTGGTGTCGTACCGGCGCATAATAAAGAAATCCGTATGCTTATTCACTAAATCCAAAGGCTTGCCCTCATTAATTCTATGGGCATTGACAACAATGTTACTTTTTGCTGCCTGGCGGAATACCTTTTCTAAGCATACCACCGGGAATTTCTCTGAGGAAATAATATCGCGAAGCACACTACCGGGTCCAACTGACGGAAGCTGGTCTACATCTCCTACTAATATCAGTCTTGTTCCCGGAACTACTGCTTTTAACAGGGCGTTCATGAGATAAATATCCACCATGGACATCTCATCAATAATGACAACATCTGCTTCTATGGGATTTTCCTCATTTCGCTCAAAGGAGTTGTTTCTGTCCTCTTCCATTCCGCCGTTAATCTCCAATAATCTATGAATGGTCCGGGCTTCATAGCCAGTGGCTTCCGTCATACGCTTCGCCGCACGACCGGTAGGTGCAGCAAGTGCAATTTCATAATCCTCTGACTCAAAATATCGGATAATAGTGTTAATGGTTGTGGTTTTACCAGTACCGGGACCTCCCGTGATAATCAACAGTCCCCGCTTTGCAGCTTCAGCTACTGCCAGACGCTGTTTATCATCCAGCTCTATGTTCTCGGCAGCTTCAATACGCTCAATCCGCTTATATATTTTTGTGTCTTTTTCTGAAGAAAATATATCCATATCCCATAACATTTTTGCGATATTTAATTCCTGATAATAAATGGATGAGGCATATACCTGTCTGTGTCCATCCTTTTCTTTGATAATAATTTTCTTTTCCACCAGCAAATCTGTAAAACATTCTTCCACTGCCTGGGCATTTACGCCTAATAAAGTGCCTGTGCGGTCCGCTAATTCTTCCCAGGGAAGATAAGTATGTCCCTCTGAAGACGCCTGCAGCATGGTATACAGTACACCACTTCTGATTCGGAAATCGGAGTCTGTCTGAATTCCTGATTTGATAGCAATTTCGTCAGCAATGCGAAAACCCACACCTTGAATATCATCTGCCATTTTATAGGGATTTTCTTTTATAACCCGGTACATATCCGGCCCATAGGTGCTGTATATCTTCACTGCAAGATTTTGCGTAATTCCGTAATCCTGCAAAAAGATCATGGCATTGCGCAATTCCTTTTTGCCACAGACCTGCTCTGCAATTTCTCTGGCAATGCGTTCACTGATTCCCTTGATTTCTACTAATCGTTCCGGTTCTTCTTCTATGATGCGGAAGGTATCTTTCTTGAACTTTTTCACAATACGCGCTGCCAGAGATGGCCCAACTCCTTTGATCGCACCACTGCCTAAGTAGCGCTCGATAGAAACGGTATCCTCCGGCGGAATCACAGCAATGGAATGAATTTTTATCTGGGTTCCATAGACCGGATGCTCTGTCTGTTCCCCTTCTATCTGGACACTTTCTCCTTCTTCAATATAAGGAATACAGCCTACACAGCTTATTTCCTCGTCCTCATTGACAAGTACTAATACAGTATATCCATTTTCTTCATTCCGGAATATGATATGATCTATGTAGCCACTTATCTGTTCTAATGCCATGATTGCCTGCCTTTCGTTACAACTTTTTATGCGAAAATACCTGCACCTCTATGAAAGGCACAGGTATTCTGATTTTTATAAGTTATAGTTACGTTTCATTTGTTCATACATTGTCTGGGCAATGCCTACACCTGCTTCTGCGTTCTGGTCTGCCATTGTGGCTGCATACTCGGAGTAAAGCTCATCTTCAAAATATTCTTTCAGCATGGAGCTAGAACCTTCCTCCTCATTTTCCGGAACCATCTTACGCATTGCTTTAAACATCTGCTCATATAAATACGCCTCAAATTCCTTACAGGCATCCATCAATTCTTCATTTGTTTTTGAAGAATAATCGTTGGAAAGCTTGTCCTCTAACTTTGTTGTTGATGCTGTGCTTGCCGAATCATATAATCCTGCAAGACCGGATGATATTATTTCCATTTTTTCCTCTCATTCTGCCGTGTGAACGACTTTCCCATTCAAAAAGGATTGTTATTGTCCTGATTCTGAATAGTTACAGAAAATCCTTCTTCCTACATACCTTAACGTCTCAGATTGTTTGCCTGCTCTAACATTGTGTCTGATGCCTGAATTGCTTTGGAATTCATCTCATAGGCACGCTGTGTCACAATCATATTTACCATTTCATCGGCTAACTGAACGTTGGAAGCTTCCAGATATCCCTGTACTGTCTTTGTTTTGTCCAGATCCTCATTGGTCGCTTCACTCATTGCTTCTCCGGAAGAAGCAGATACCGCATATAAGCTTTCTGACATCTTGGTTAAACCTGCCGGATTATTAAACTGATATAACCCAAACTGCATATCTAAATCCTGAAGGGTGCCATCTGCATCCGGATAATACACCTTACCATCTGTGGTAATGGTTACCTTGGATGCCACACATCCGGCATCTAATTCAATAGCATTTCCATTGGTATCTAATACTGCAAGTCCATCAGAGTTTGCTAACATCAGACCGCCAGAACTATTCTCTACTAACTGAAAATGTCCGTTTCTTGTATAATATGTATTACCATCTAAACCTCTGACAGAGAAAAATCCCTTACCCTCTAATGCAAAATCAGTATCACTCTCAGATTCTGTAAATGCTCCCTGTGTAAACTGGGTTGTAATAGATGCCAGTCTGGTTCCCAGACCTACTTCTGCATTAATTGGCTTCGGATCTGCATTAGCAGTTGTTGTCTCTGATTGCAAATTCTGATATAAAAGCGTCTTAAATTCTGCTGTCTGTGTCTTATATCCGACTGTGTTAATATTTGCAATATTATTAGAAATATTGTCCAAACTCTGCTGCTGTGCAATCATACCGCTTGCTGCAGTCCATAATGATCTCATCATAAAGATACCCTCCTAACATTTATCTGCCTGTAACTATTTACTTCCTGCATAGTTACATCTATTCTTATTTATCTATTATACTCTTCCCACTGTGTTCACTGACTTATCTAATGTACTGTCAATGTTTTGAATCATCTTCTGGTTCGCTTCATAAGCTCTTGTTACTGTAATTAATTCTACCATTTCTGAAACAACCTGTACATTGGACTGCTCTAAATAACTCTGACGGACCGTTGCCGGAGCTTCTGTCTCTGCACCGCCTTCTGTCAGTTCATAGAGATTTTCACCAAATTTCTTTAAATAATTGGTATCCTCCACATCTACAATACGAAGCTGATTTGCAAATTCACCATTCTGGAAAATGCGTCCTAAGGAATCAATCTCCACCTCTGCTGCAGGATCTAACTGAATCGGTGCGGAATTGTTACCAAGAACAAAATCTCCATCCTTTGTTGTAAGATACCCGGTCTGTGTCAGAATGAAAGAACCATCTCTTGTATACTTCTGGGAGGTCTCTCCCGCCTTATTTGTATAGGAAATCGTAAAGAAACCGCTTCCCTCTAATGCCACATCTGTATTGCTGCTTGTCTCCTTCAAAGAGCCCTGGGAATAATCACGATAAGTCTCACCAAAGTGAACACCCATGGACATATCTCCAATTCCTTTATCTACAAAGGCTTCTGATGCATCTTTAATCTTAATTGCCAACACATCTTTAAATGTCTGTGCGGTTGCACCTTCGCGTTTATAGCCTACCGTTGCAGAATTAGCCAGATTGTTCGTAATCACATCCATTTTCTCCTGCTGATACTTCATTCCTGTGTAGGCTGTATATAACCCCTTAACCATTGTATACCTCCATTTTATCTCTTATTCCGGATCACGGTGACCGCTCATAAATTCTACAAAACGTCCTGTACCAATAGCAACTGCTGTCATTGGTTCTTCCGCCACCATTGTATTAATTCCTGTTTTGCTCTCTATTAACTCGTCCAGGCCGCGAAGCAAGCTTCCACCACCAGTCATTACAATACCCCTGTCAGCAATATCAGATGCTAACTCTGGTGGTGTCTTCTCCAACACGCTGTGTACCGCTTCCACAATCTGGGCTGTAATATCACGCAATGCTTCTTCTGTCTCCTCTGAGCTTACAGTAACTGTCTTAGGAAGACCTGTTACAAGGTTACGTCCTCTGACATCCATATAGTCAACTTCTGCTCTTGGATAAGCAGAACCTACATTAATCTTAATATCTTCTGCCGTACGCTCACCAATAAGAAGATTATGCTTCTTTCTCATATAACGTACAATTGCTTCATCAAAATCGTCACCAGCCACTTTGATAGACGTGCTGACAACGGTACCGCCTAAGGAAATAACTGCGATATCTGCGGTACCACCACCAATATCTACAATCATATTTCCGCACGGCTTGGAAATGTCAATACCTGATCCGATTGCGGCTGCAATTGGCTCCTCTATAATAGAAACTTCTCTTGCACCTGCCTGTAAAGTTGCATCCTCTACCGCACGAATCTCAACTTCTGTGGCACCACTTGGTACACACACGCTGACGCGAGGCTTACGGAGAGTCTTCTTACCCATTGCCTTATGAATAAAATATTTTACCATCTTCTCGGTAACAGTATAATCTGAAATAACACCCTGTCTAAGCGGTCTGACCGCTACAATATTCCCTGGTGTTCTACCTAACATCTGACGTGCTTCTTCACCAATTGCCTTAATCTTGTTGGTATCTCTGTCAAATGCCACAACGGAAGGCTCCTTGAGCACTACACCTTTTCCTTTTATATAAACAAGAATACTTGCAGTTCCTAAATCAATTCCTATATCTGCTGCCATTTCTATTCCCCTTTCCTATTTCAGGATTCTATATACGTTATATGCTGTCAAATTGACGACATTCCTACATTCTATTTTTCTTATGTGATTGTACGACAAAATTCCTTTTCCATCAACTTACACTATCTTTTTTAGACATAGTTACACATAATAATCTTATTATATACGATATCTTTTTTTTTTTAAAGGGTTAATTTTAAAATTTAAGATTATTTTTCGTTTTTCTTATTATGTTATTCATTTTAAATAAGGGACTTTCTTCCATATATACCCCGATATTCGTGTTACATAACAGCGGATTTACAATATTATTCCTATTATATGGAAATTTATGCATGTGTTTTTCAAACACTCTCTAGTTTTATACCGAATTTTACCGAGTAACTTTATATTGACAGTTCTGGTGTTTTTTGCTATTCTCAATTTGTTTCTAATTGTACATAAATGTGTACAGCGTATTTCTTTATTATCTAAATGAGGAGGATAATTATGCATTTAAATTTCAAGAAAATTGCGACTGCTGTATCTGCTACAGCTGCGACATTTGCAATGAGCGCAGCCTTTTCCATTACGGCTGAAGCGTTAGACGCACCAGTTATTACTGGACAGACTGGAACTTATGGAAATTATGTTTCTTTTCAGTGGAACCCAGTAAACGGCGCTAACAAATATGTTACACGTTACTCTTATGATGGGGGTGCTACTTGGATTAATGAATCAGGTTCTACCAGTCGTACCGACGATACTATTTATAGCTTAAATGCAGGTGGTAGCTACCTTGTACAGGTTGCTTCTACTACATATGATGGACAGCAGAGCCCATGGTCTGCTCCATTTGAAGTGGTTACCATACCAAGTGATGATAATATAGTAACTAATTCAACAGCATTACAGACAGGTGCTACAGTTAATTCTGCAACTTTTAATTGGGGTGCCGCACCAGGTGCAACTGGTTATCGTATTTACACAAGAGAATCTAATGGTCAATATACCTTAATAGGTTCTACTGACGCTACTTCATTTACGGCAACAGGCTTAACACCAGATACTGAATATAAATTTTATGTATCACCATTTAAGCAGTCAGCAAGTGGTTACATAGCTGAACATAGTTATTTCCCTTATGTATATGTTACTACTCTTGCAAAGGCGCCATCTGTGAAGGCTGATGCTAGTTATAGCATTACTAATGCTTCTTTCGTATTACCAGCAACAAACGCTGATGGATACCGTGTACGTTTTTATAATCAAAAAGGTAAATTAATCACAGAAAAATTTGAAAATGGACTGTCTAGCTATGAAGCTTCTGTACATCCAGGAAAATCTGTGTGTAACTATGGTGTTTACCGCAAGGTAAAAGTTGCTTCTTACTTAACACTGAACAATAAGAAGGTATATAGCAAAACTACAACTAAATCTTTCATCTTCCAGCCTAAGGTAAATTTAAAGCAGAAAACAGGTATGTTAGCTATTTCCTGGAAGAAAGTTCCTAAGGCTACTAAATATGAAGTATATGTTTCTTACAACAAGAATGATGGTTACAAAAAAGTGGCTACATTAAGTAATAAAAAGACTTCTTATACTTTAAAGAAATTCAGAAGTTCTAAGATTAGTAACAACAAAACATACTATGTATATGTAAAACCTATTGCAAAGGGTGCAACTTCTGTTTGCACAACTTGCTGGTACAAGTTATAAGAATATTTGTAAATATTCAGAACCAGGACAATACAAGCTTGTAATGTCCTGAACTGCACAGTCCGTATGAAAACGTAGTG
>JBGVIB010000061.1:0-2738 GCA_045122835.1 Lachnospiraceae bacterium | reverse complement strand
TGGGAGCCGGAACCAACGTACAGGACAGATTGGTTGCATTACATCACTTGGATGTGCCTTGGCGTCCGTCAGATATTGAACAGCAGGAAGGTAGAATTTTGCGACAGGGAAACAAGAATGATAAAGTTAAGATTTTCCGCTATGTGACAGAAGGAACCTTCGACAGTTATTCGTGGGTGCGACGTGAAGTCGCTTAATTTAACTGTTTGGCGGACTATCCGACCAAACCAGCCATTCCGTTGGCTGAAGCCGTCACCATTGGCTGTGTCAGTAATGACATTGTTCAAAAGCCGGTGATTAAACGTAACCCTACTTGGAGATTTAAACCGTGAGGTTAAAATCGAAACTGCTAGCTACAAAGTGGTTAGGGTGCAGGCTTTGATAGTATGGTTAACATATGTGAACCGCTGATAAACTTCGTTAAGGCGAAACAAGCCAAAGTAGCTGACAGGCTTGAACCAAAAGGTGTGCAGTTGGTTACCCCTCTCCATGTTTGGGGGTACACGGACATAAGACTGCCGGAGAAGAGGCGGAACCTAACCTATCATGTTAATTAAGTGGAACACGGTAAGCCCGTATTTCCGCCCATTGGGCAGGCAGACCGTAAGGAAAGCTGTTGGGAATGCGGGTATGGGATTGCGGAAAAAGCGAATGCCATTCTGTAATGGAGTGGATAGGGGTTCAAAATTTGCCCCACCCGAAAGGGGAGCAGACTTCCGCATGGTGCTTAATTACGAGAGAATTTATAGAATTTTTGAAAGGAGTAAAGCAAATGGACATGAAAATGTGTGCGACTTCTGACGTCGCAAAGGAATGGGACAAGATTGATTGGAACAAAGCCAATGCGTACGTTAAAAAACTACAAATGCGTATCGTAAAGGCTCATCAAGAGGGTAAACATGGCAGGGTAAAATCCTTGCAGTGGTTACTCACACACTCTTTTTACGCTAGAGCTTTGGCAGTAAAAAGGGTAACAGAAAATCGAGGAAAAAGGACAGCAGGAGTAGACGGAGTATTATGGTCTACACCAAAGTCCAAATATGAAGCAATTCTGGATTTAAAACGCAAGAACTACAAACCACAACCATTAAAAAGGGTATATATACCTAAGAAGAATGGGAAAAAGAGACCTTTAAGTATTCCGACTATGAAAGACAGGGCAATGCAGACATTATATAAATTCGCATTAGAGCCGATTGCGGAAATTACAGCAGACCCTAATTCCTATGGTTTTAGGATTGGCAGATGTACGCAGGACGCAATAGAGCAGTGCTTTACAAGTCTGAATAAGGCGAAATCGCCAAAATGGGTGCTTGAGGGAGACATCAAGGGATGCTTTGACAACATTAGTCACGAATGGATTTTAAATAATATTCCATTGGATAAGGAAATTCTGCGTAAATGGCTGAAATGCGGATATATCGAAACTGGAAAACTGTTCCCTACGGAACAGGGAAGTCCGCAAGGCTCAGCTATCTCGCCAGTTATCTGTAACATGGTGCTCGATGGATTGGAAACAAAACTGAAAGCGAAATACCATAAAACGAAGATAAAAGGAAAAGCATATTTTCCAAAAGTAAATTTTATCAGATATGCAGATGATTTTATTATCACAGGCGAAACAAAGGAACTTCTTGAAAATGGTGTACTACCGATTGTGGAGGAATTTATGGCAGAAAGAGGATTGGAGTTGTCTAAGGAAAAGACGGTAATCACACACATCACAGATGGCTTTGATTTTCTCGGCTGTAACATCAGATGGTATAAGGATAAGTTATTAACCAAGCCGTCTAAAAAGAATTACAAAGCAATCGTGGATAAAGTTCGTTCAATCATTAAAAGTAATGCAACATGCCGACAGGAAGATTTAATCAGACAGTTAAATCCCGTAATTCGTGGTTGGGTTAATTATCAGAAATACAATGTATCACATGAAGCGTTTGAAAGATTTGACTTCGATGTATGGAGAAGCCTTTGGAGATGGTGCTATCGCAGACATCCGAAAAAGGGTAAAAAGTGGATTGCCAAGAGATATTTCAGACAGATAGGTACAAGAAGCTGGACTTTCTGTGCCACAACGAAAGATGGTTTTGCACTAAAACTGATTTATGCAACAGATACTCATATCACGAGATTTCTGAAAACAAAATCAGAAGCAACACCGTTTGACAGCAGATGGAAAGAATATTTTGAGGAAAGAGATACTATGAGAATGATGCGTGAGATAAAGGGAAGAAAGAAGATAAACGCACTGTATAAAATGCAGAATGGAATATGCCCTCACTGTAACGAACGCATTACGATTGAAAGAGGTTTCCGAATACACACGACATTAGGCAAAGACTACAAGGAAAGACATTATTTACTTCATGCCGATTGTCACAGAAAGATACACTACTCGATTGAAAATGATGAGCTGGCTCTGTTAGAACAACAGGGTTTATAAGTGCTTGAGCCGTATGAGGGGAAACTCTCACGTACGGTTCTTAGGGGGGAAGGCGGTAGTAATACCGCTGACCTACCCGACAGTCTGATAGAGAATAAACAACGGTTCATTTCGCAGGTTATGACTAGTAAGTCCATATCCCGAACATGTGAGGATATTGATGAAGCAACACTTTCTTATGCAGAGATTAAAGCTGTTGCTACTGGAAATCCATTGATTAAGGAGAAGATGCAGATTGATAATGATGTACAACGTTTAAAGATGTTAAAGGCATCATATGATAGTCAGCATT
>JBGVIB010000060.1:0-24739 GCA_045122835.1 Lachnospiraceae bacterium | reverse complement strand
TAAATTTTACGCATTTATTGCATTTTCGTGTTTATTTACAAAAAATTGAGGCAATCTTGTGAGATATTCCATATACAAAGCCAGAAATCCCAAAGAATGCATAAACTCATGGGTAATTTTTTTTGCAATAATTTGTTATTTCACAGAATAGCATTTATACATTACAGGAAAATTTATATCGAAAAAAGAAAAGAACAAATTTAACCTAGGAATTCATAATAACATTGGTAACCTATGAGGGCACTGAATAGTTACATTATTTTTATAACTAAACAGAATAGTTACAAAAATTGATAACATTTAATGTTTGATATGTTCATTACAGTATAATTATGTTACAATAAAACGGCAAAAAATGTTAACCAAAAAAGTTTTTAAGGAGAATTTTATGAAAAAGAAAAATGTTATTTTATGTGCAGGGATTTTATCTATGGCAATGTTAGGTGGATGTGGAGGCACAACTCCGGAAGAGAATAACACAGTCGTTACACATACACAAGAAGTAAAAGATACAACTGAAACAGAAAAACCAACTGAAACAGAAGACGCAACTGAAACACCGGAATCAACTGAATTAGAAGATGCAACTGAAACACCGGAATCAACTGAATCAGAAGATGCAACTGAAACACCGGAATCAACTGAATCAGAAGATGCAACTGAAACACCGGAATCAACTGAATCAGAAGACGCAACTGAAACACCGGAATCAACTGAATCAGAAGACACAACTGAAACACCGGAATCAACTGAAACAGGTGTTGATTCTAATGCAGAATTTTCATCAATTATGACAGAAATCTATGGAGTAAGTACTGATGCTGCAAGTGCGGAGGCGGTTGCAGAAAAATTCAAAAATTACGCATTTACCTATGGTGCACCTAGTTCTTCTACTGCTTTTGAAACTATGGCAAACGATTGGTTTCAGACGATGGAAGAAACAGAAGGTAAAGATATCCGTTCTGAATTTAACGGATGTTTTGAAACAGTAACTTCAGCCGCACAAGAAATGGACGTGACTTTAGAATATGATGTGGCTTATTTAAATGTAGTTAATGGTATTCTTGCGGCTATTGGGGAATAATATTTTTTTGATTATTATTTATACACTGAATACGCAAATTTTTGAAATAGGAGAAACGTTCTCCTATTTCAAAATTTTCGTAACTGAAACCTACTCAAATCAGCTTGCCTATCTAACACTTTTCGCTTTACTACTTCTCATCTAACACCTGAAAAATATAAAATTTCAAATAATAAGATTCCTCTGCAGCCCACAAAATCGGGTGGTCAGAAGCCTGCTCTCTGTATTCTACCTGTCTTAAGCGCTTATGTACGTTTCTGGCTGCCTGTGCTATGGTTTCTGTAAACAGCTCCGGTGTCATGAAATGTGAGCAGGAGCAAGTAGCAAGATAGCCACCATTCTTTACTAACTTCATACCACGCATGTTAATTTCACGATAACCCTTGATAGCATTTTTCACAGAATTTCTGGATTTCGTAAATGCCGGTGGGTCTAAGATAACCACGTCAAAAGTTTCGCCCTGTTCTTCTAATTCCGGAAGCAAATCAAAGACATCTGCACACTGGAACTTCACGGTATCCTGTAAATTGTTCAGTGCTGCATTTTCTCTTGCCTGCTCCACGCCCAGTTCAGAGGCATCCACACCTAATACACTGCTTGCTCCGGCAATGCCTGCATTTAACGCAAAGGAACCGGTATGGGTAAAGCAGTCTAACACTTTTGCTCCTTTACAAAGCTTCTGGATAGCCAGACGGTTATATTTCTGATCCAGGAAAAAGCCCGTCTTCTGGCCTTCTGCCACATCTACTATATATTTTACACCATTTTCAACGATTGGCACTTTTGTGTCAAATGGCTCACCAATAAAGCCTTTCACACACTCCATGCCTTCTTTCTTACGGACCTTAGCATCGGAACGCTCATATACACCGCGAATGGTCATGCCATCTTTCTGCAGTTCTTCCTTAAGAAATTCCACAATCTGAAGCTTGAATCTATCAATTCCCATGGCAAGTGACTGCACCACAAGCACATCAGAAAACTTGTCCACCACTAATCCCGGCAGGAAATCTGCCTCGCCAAATATAAGACGACAGCTGGACATATCTACTGTTTTTCTGCGATAATCCACTGCTTCCTTTACACGCTCTTTTATAAATGCATCATCAATAACCTGATCCTTTTTTCTGCACATCATACGAACTGTGATTTTAGAGTTGGTGTTGATAAAGCCCTGTCCCATTGGATAGCCGTCAAAATCTTCCACTGCAACAATGTCTCCATTTTCAAAATCACCGGTTATCTTGTCAATCTCGTTATCAAAAATCCAGGCTCCACCTGCCTTAATGGTGCGCCCTTCGCCTTTTCTTAATCTTACTACAGCCTGTTCCATGTTTCCTCTCATTCTGCCCCGCGGGCGGCTTATTTATTAGGAAAGTCCTTGCATATCACCATAACTTCCAGATTGAATTGTTGTAATTATCCAATCTTTTTCCTGCATGCGAAATCCCTAATCTGTTATTCCATCAACCATTATCGATGCCATGCATCCCCATCTTCCCATATATCTATTTGCATGAATATTTTTGAAAATTGAATACTTTTTCAAATATGTTCTCGTCAAATCTTACATATAATTCCTCTGAATCTACAGCCAGTCAAAGTTGCCCCCAGTCAGTGCCAGACTTAATAGCTGGTCTAATTTTTCTACTTCTTCACCCTCTGCAATTTTAATCAGCTTGGCGTCCTTTCCTGCTTCCGGCATAACCTCATCAGGTCCAATCTCCGGGTCAAATTCCTTCTCACAATATGGACATTCTGTTTCCGGCTCCATATCCAAGGATAAAAATTTCATCCCACATTCCTTACACTCATAATAACCACATTTTTCTGTGTTGTCTGGTACATAATACATATCTGGTACTTCCTTTCTTGCTCTTAATCTCTACCCTATATAATACTTGGAAATAAAAACATAGTCAATGAATAAAGGGATATTATTCCGTTCAGTAAAGTAAAAGGGGGGGAATGCTTTGCAATAACAATTGCTGCACTCCCCCTCATCAAACATCCTAGAGTATGCCCCACATCAAATAACTATATGTTGCACACAGAATATTTTTCTGAAAATGTGGGTTGTATTAACTACATCCTACCAGTATCTTCTTCTCGATCTTCTTTTATGACGCCTTCTTCTCATTTCCTGATGAAGCAATACTTCTATCAGGTTATGGAATGGATTACAATCTCTGCCGACGCAATGTCCACGTCTTCTGTCATCATACTGCATAGCAATCATATCGTCCTCTGTTTCTGATGTGCCGGGCATCATTCCCATAGCGTTATTATCTGCGTCAGGCATCATCATACCAGTATTATTTTCAGGCATCATGCCACCATTGTTTCCTGACCATCTCATGTTGTTATTTTGTCCAGGCGTCATGCCAGCACCTGCACTCATATCCATGTGTTTTACTTTTTCGTAAATTTCATTACACATATTGCGAAGCATTAATTTATCTGGATACTCATCATACATCATGCTGCCCTCATAATCCATGCGGTCACACAATTCTTCCACATGACGCATAATTGTTTTCACATGTTCCGGATACATTTCTCTCATGTATGCAAGGTCGCGCTCATCCTCTGCATCATCTCTATCTTCAAAAAATGGATTATATGACATCTGTCCCCAAGTATCCAATCCATATGGACGATTCATCATTTGATTCTCACGACTATATGACATTGGATTACGGAAATTCTGGTTATCCATGCCATACATCATACCATCCTGATAGTCGTACTGTCTGCGATAGTCCATAACGCCTCCCATAATTTCTACTTTTCATTCACTTTTACTATATGCACGGAAAGCGTGAGTTGCAACAATTATTCAGCAAATCATGCACTATTTTTTATGTCAGACTAACAGTCGGAAACTGTACATGTATTCTGATTTTCCCATTATCGGAAGGCTTCATGTAAATTAAAAAATTCATATCCTTTCCGTCAATCTTCTGACGATAGGACAGTTCCTTGCTGTATCCATAAGCATAATAAGCAGAACGTTCTGCAGCTGTGCTTACAATCGTTCCATTTAACGATTCTGCAAGGGAATGTACGAATGACGCCTGCTCCTTTTCTGTCATACTGTTGCGGCTTTCATATTCAGCTACAAGAACAGGAATGCCATCTATTTGCTTCTCCTCTGCAAAATTCTGCAGCTGATCACGAATTGTACGCATCTTAGAAAAGTCATCTTTCGATGTAAGGTAATAAGACACATACTGGGTACACTGGTATGCCTGGCTGGATATCTGCGCTTCCTTCGTTATAATCCTGCAATGTCCTGTCAGTCCATTTCCTTCTACGCTACTATAAGTCACATGTCCATTTTCCACATCAAAAAAGGTAATTTCCTCCAGAGACAGGGATAATCCTTCTCCCCATTCTGCAAGGGCATCTTTTTCTTCTTCTCTTGTCAGAAATTCGCCTTCGTATTTTCCTGTCATCTGTATCTCATAAACTCCCTGTTCTTCCTTAATTGTATTGAACACTTCCTGTCTTGCGTGCATGGAATCAATTTTATCCACAAAAAATAATTGACCTAGTGCCAATATCCACATACCGGCTGTGACAACTAACATTACTTTCTTCCACATAACCTTCCCCCTGTTATTCGGCTCCGCAGTGGGCGGAAATTTTTTCTTGTATATACAGTATGGAGGAAAAATGGTTTTTTTATTCCAGTTTTTTGATGTTATTGGAACCAGAATTTTAACAAAACAGAAACATTTTTCTAAACTTTCAAAAACATCCCCACTTCGCTTTTTTATTCCAAAGTAAACAAACGCAAACAAAATTTTAACATTTATGTAGTATAATAAAGAAAATGTGACTTTTTATCGTAATTTAAATAACTGCTATATTTTAAACAACATGATAGTTATTTAATGTACGATATACTGTTATAAAGAAACCATACAAAGGAGGATATGTCCATGTTTCAGATATTAGTAGTAGAAGATGATTCAGAGCTCAACCGTACAGTATGCTCATTTTTGAATCAAACGGGCTATCAGGCAACCGGCTGCTTAAATGCCAATGATGCCTATGATACCATGTACGATACCATGTTTGATCTGATTGTTTCCGATATTATGATGCCGGGAATTGACGGTTTTGAATTTGTGAAAACAGTCCGCTCCATGAATGAAAATATTCCAATTTTATTTATGACAGCACGAGATGATTTTGCTTCCAAGCAAAAAGGATACCGTGTAGGCATTGATGATTACATGATAAAACCTATTGATCTGGATGAGTTATTTTTGCGTATTGGTGCATTGCTGCGCCGGGCGAAAATTGCTTCCAGCCGCAAGCTAGAGGTAGGTAATTTTGTTATGGATGCGGATGAACATACCGCCTATCTAAATGATAAGGAGATTCCTCTGACCACCCGGGAGTTCAATCTTTTATACAAGCTTTTGTCATACCCAAAGAAAACATTTACCCGCATGCAGCTTATGGATGAGTTCTGGGATGCGGATACAGAGACAGCCCCTCGTGCAGTAGACGTGTATATGACAAAGTTGCGCAGTAAACTAAGTAACTGTGATTCCTTTGAAATTGTTACAGTCCACGGACTTGAATATAAAGCAGTCGTAACTATTTAGTACCCTGATAGGTTACCAATGTTATTATGAATTACATTCATAATAACATGCCAAAATCCATGCAGAATCACCTACGGTGATGGATTTTGGCCTGCTGCCACTACGTTTTCATACGGACTGTGCAGTTCAGCACAGTCCTGTTCTGAATAGTTACAAGCAGTCATTATGTAACAAGAATATAACAAGAGAATAACAATTATCTTTTATGCTATTAGTACATCGAATACTAAATTTCACTTACAATGTACAAAAGCATCAAAATGGAGACCTACATGAAAAAAGACACAAAATTACAACGAGTACTTTATTTTTTACATCATTATATAATTTTTTTCCTGCTTGTAGCCTTTGTAATCACCTGTTGTATGATGCTGTTTGTATCTACACTGTCAGAAAGTCTGGAAATTACATTTACAAATGAGCATCTGCAGACTGCAGCAAAGCTCACCTTCGGCAATGTATTGCTTTTGACAACCCTATTCACTGCTATAGATCTTGTCAGAAGAAAATTAACAGTTATCAGACCCATAAAGAAAATCATCCATGCTGCTGAGAAAATAATGCAGGGAGATTTTGACATCCGCATTCAGCCCGAACACACTTTTTTAGGAGAAGATAATTTTAATCCCATTATTGAGTGCTTTAACCAGATGGCGGAGGAATTGTCCGGAACAGAAACCTTGCGGACTGATTTTATAGCAAATGTATCTCATGAACTAAAAACACCACTTGCAATCATACAAAACTATGAAACAATGCTGCAGCAGCCGGGACTTTCTGAAGAAAAAAGGTTAGAATATGCAAAATCCGTAACAGATGCCTCTCGCAGGCTGGCAAATCTTATTACTAACATTCTTAAATTGAACAAATTGGAAAATCAACAGATTTATCCAGCCACTGAGGAATACGATCTCAGTGAACAGCTATGTATAAGTCTGCTGCAATTTGAAAATATCTGGGAGCAGAAAGGAATTGATATTGACACGGATATTGAAGATGGCATCACCGTTCAGGCTGATGCTTCTTCTGACAGTTATCAGCACTGTTTCTCTAATTGGCGTTTTCCTAATGGGATGGGATGCAACACCCATTGCTTATGTAGTTTATATATTATCTTTTTATACCCTTTCGGTAATAACGATTTTGTGTATAAAAGTCTTTCCCGGATGCTACAGGAAAATAAAACAAAACATTTATAAAAATAAAATTGGCAACCGATACATGACCGACGCTGCTTTTCGAATTCATATATCCTTGTATCTGTCACTCAGTGTGAATTTATTATATGTAGCAACAAACTTGTTCTCCGGATTCTGGTATGGTTCTGCATGGTTTGTCATACTTGCAACTTACTATACTATTCTGGCTGTCATGCGCTTTCTGCTGCTGCGGTATGTAAACAAAACCGGAATTGGAAAAGACCGTATCAAAGAGCTACGCCGCTCACGGCTTTGTGGAATTATTTTGATAACAATAAATCTCGTCCTTTCTGGTTCTGTGCTTATGATGTTATACCAGAACAGAGGATATGAATATCATGGTGTGTTGATTTATGTAATGGCTCTCTATACTTTCTACGTTACCATTCAGTCAGTCATTAATATCTTTAAATACCGAAAGTATAACAGCCCGGTAATGCAGACCACAAAAGAAATCAACTTTGCGGCCGCACTGGTATCCATGCTGTCTTTAGAAACAGCAATGCTCTCCCAATTCGGTTCCGCTGAATCACCGGAGTTTCGCAGAATTATGATTGCCTCCACCGGTGCCGGTGTCAGCATTATTATAATTACCATGTCAATTTACATGATTATCCGCACAAACAAAGAAATCAAACTGCTGCGGACACAAAACGACATGTTTCCGGACATATAAAAAATTTGCCGCGAAAGGAGTTTGCATATAATGGAACACAATAACGAAAATGAAAGTTTTAACTACACCTATTCTGCAAAAGAACAGGCAGAACTTAAGAAAATCCGTGAAAAATACATACCAAAAGAACCCGATAAAATGGAACAGCTTCGCAAGTTAGATCAAAGCGTCACCCACAAAAGTACCACAGCTGCACTTATCATCGGCATTGTGGGCACACTTGTCATGGGAATCGGCATGTGCTGCACCATGGTATGGGCAGGAATCTGGTTTATCCCCGGCATCATTATTGGGATGATCGGCATAGCACTCCTCAGTGCAGCCTATCCCCTATATAACCACGTTATCAAGAAAGAGCGTGAGAAAATCGCTCCTGAAGTCATCCGCCTTACAGATGAATTGATGAAATAAATCACTGTAAACAACACATGCATCATATTTTTTATATACTAGGAAATTTCATTCTTTGCCATCTACAGTAAACTGTTGTCTTTTTCTAGTATACAAAAAACTGGTTACTGCACCTTACCTGTGCAGCAACCAGTTTTTTTCAAATCTTTATTTTAATAGATTAATACGTGCAATTGCTCTATGCAACGCAACCTCTGCTCTTGCATAATCTGTCTCCGGATCCTTGTCCCGTAATCTTCCTTCTGCACGCTCCTTAGCAGCCTGGGCACGATTCACATCGATTTCGCCCGGCCATTCAGCCACTTCCGCTAACACAGTAATTTTATCCTCTAATACCTGGACAAATCCTGCATGGATTGCGGCGTTTTTAGGACCGTCTTCCTCGGTAATCGTCATAATTCCCGGTGCAATAATCATCGTGGTCGGAACATGCTTTTTGTAGATACCAACTTCACCTTCTGTGGTATTCAGCTCTAGCATGCTTGCTTTGCCTTCATAGAAGATACGGTCAGGACAGATCACCGTTAAATCAAATAAATCTGCCATAGATTCCTCTCATTCCCTTCTATGATTATTTTATTTTCGCTAATACATCATCAATATTACCAGCATTTAAGAAATAGCTTTCCGGTACATCATCATGTTTACCTTCTAAAATCTCCTTAAATCCCTGAATTGTCTCAGATATCGGCACATAACGACCTTCCAGACCAGTAAACTGTGTGGCAACGAAGAACGGCTGGGATAAGAATCTCTGTACCTTTCTTGCTCTAGATACCACTAACTTATCTTCTTCTGAAAGTTCATCCATACCTAAGATTGCAATAATATCCTGCAACTCTTTGTAACGTTGTAAAATCTCCTGTACGCCACGGGCAACCTTATAGTGCTCCTCACCAACAATACGTGGGTCTAAGATACGGGAAGAAGATTCCAATGGATCTACCGCCGGATAAATACCTAATTCCACGATGGAACGGGATAATACTGTCTTTGCATCCAGATGGGCGAATGTTGTTGCCGGAGCCGGGTCAGTTAAGTCATCGGCTGGCACATATACTGCCTGAACGGATGTAATAGAACCATTCTTTGTGGATGTGATACGCTCCTGCAGAGCACCCATTTCCGTCTGTAATGTTGGCTGGTAACCTACCGCAGATGGCATACGTCCAAGAAGCGCTGACACCTCAGAACCTGCCTGTGTGAAACGGAAAATATTATCAATGAATAATAATACGTCCTTTCCACCTTTATCACGGAAATATTCCGCCATAGTAAGACCTGTTAAACCAACACGCATACGAGCTCCAGGTGGCTCATTCATCTGTCCAAATACCATGGTAGTCTTATTGATAACACCAGAATCACTCATTTCGTGATACAGGTCATTTCCCTCTCTGGTACGCTCACCTACACCAGTAAATACAGAATATCCACCATGCTCTGTTGCAATGTTACGAATTAACTCCTGAATTAATACTGTCTTACCTACACCGGCACCGCCGAACAGACCGACCTTACCACCTTTCTGGTATGGGCATAATAAGTCAACGACTTTAATACCTGTTTCTAACATTTCTGTGGAAGTAGACTGCTCATCAAAGGATGGTGCCTTTCTATGAATCGGAGCATACTCAACATCAGTTGGTGCAGCTCCATTATCGATTGTTTCTCCTAATACGTTAAAAATACGGCCAAGGGTATTTTCACCTACTGGAACAGTAATTGGGGCTCCGGTTGCCACAGCATCCATACCTCTTACTAAACCATCTGTAGGTCCCATAGCAATACATCTTACTATATCATCACCTAAATGCTGAGATACCTCAACAACCAGTTTATCGCCATCTTTTCTTGTAATCTCAATCGCTTCGTTAATCTCCGGAAGCTTTCCGTTCGAATACTTCACGTCGAGGACGGCACCGATAATCTGTGTAACTTTTCCTACATTTCTATCTGCCATTTTCCTGCTCACTCCTTTAGCTGATTGCATTCGCCCCGGCTATAATCTCCGTCAACTCCTGTGTAATGGAGCCCTGGCGTGCTCTATTATATAACAATGACAATTCATCAATCATTGCATCTGCATTGCTTGTCGCAGAATCCATTGCCTGCATACGTGCACCATTTTCACTTGCCACCGACTGTACCAGCGCACCATACAACAGGCTGGTAATATACTTTGGAATAATCAGTCCTAATGCTTCTTCTTCCTCCGGCTCATAATTCATAGGAGCTGAACTTCCTGGTACAACATCTGAAGCTTCCGTCTCCTCCGGATTGATTTCAACCGGTAAAAGCTTAATGATACGTGGATCATGGCTTACTGTATTCTTAAAGAAAGTATATGCTAAATAAATCTCACTGATTTCTCCTGCTGCAAATGCATCCAGTAGTCTTTTTCCAATTACCATAGCATCACTGTACATAGGGTCTTCCACAATCTCAGAATAGTCATGTGCAATGGTATAACCCTTAGCAGCTAACGCATCTCTTCCTTTAGAACCAATGGTATACAATACAATATCTTCTTTTGGAAACTCCAGTGCTTTTACCATCTTAATGATGTTAGAATTATAACCACCTGCCAGTCCACGATTACCGGTAATCACAATCACTGCTTTCTTTCCTGTGCCACCGGACTTTAAATATGGATGGTCAATGTTTCCCGTCTTTGCAAGCATTGAGGTAACGGTAGCATACATAGCATCAAAATACGGCTGCGCCTGTTCTGCTCTTAACTTTGCTCTCTGTAATTTTACCGTAGCTGTAAGCTTCATGGCTTTTGTAATCTGCTGCGTACTTTGTATACTGCTTTTCCGCCGCTTTATGTCTCTCATTGAGCCCATAACTTCACCTCTTTCCTTTGCTTTTACTTAAAGCTTTTTGTAAACTCTGTAATCGCTTTCACTAAAGCAGCCTCATTTTCCTCACTGATTACCTTTTCTTCACGGATCTTCTGAGGAATTTCAGGATACTTTGTATCAAGGAAGGCGAAAAGCTCTTCTTCATATCTTTGAATATCTTCCACAGGAACATCAAGGAGATATTTCTGTGTTGCCGCATAGATAATGATTACCTGATATTCAACAGGCATTGGTTTATACTGCGGCTGCTTTAACATTTCTTTCAAACGCTCACCCTGTGCAAGCTTTTCTTTGGTATCTGCATCCAGATCAGAACCAAACTGTGCAAAGGATGCTAACTCACGATACTGTGCCAATTCCACACGGATAGGAGAAGCAATCTTCTTCATCGCCTTAATCTGTGCAGAACCACCAACTCGTGATACGGACAATCCGGCATTAACAGCTGGTCTGAAACCAGCATTGAACATTTCTGTCTCTAAGTAAATCTGACCGTCTGTAATGGAAATTACGTTAGTCGGAATATAAGCAGAAACGTCACCTGCCTGTGTCTCAATGATAGGAAGTGCGGTCAAAGAACCACCACCTAATTCATCTGATAATCTGGCTGCTCTCTCTAATAGTCTTGAATGGAGATAGAATACATCACCAGGGTATGCTTCACGTCCTGGTGGTCTCTTTAATAACAAGGACAGAGTACGGTATGCAGTTGCATGCTTACTTAAATCATCATACACAATCAGTACATCTTCCCCATTCTCCATCCATTCCTCACCAATGGCACAGCCTGCATATGGAGCAATATATTGAAGTGGTGCTAATTCACTGGCAGTAGAAGCTACTACAGTGGTATATGCCATTGCACCAAATTCTTCTAATGTTTTTACAATGCTGGCAACGGTAGAAGCTTTCTGACCGATGGCAACATAAATACATTTTACATTCTGTCCCTTCTGGTTGATAATGGTATCAATGGCAATGGCTGTTTTACCAGTCTGACGGTCACCAATGATTAACTCTCGCTGTCCCCGTCCGATTGGCACCATGGCATCAATGGCCTTGATACCTGTCTGTAATGGTGTATCAACGGATTTTCTGGAAATAACACCGGAAGCAACACGCTCAATCTGGCGGTATTTCTTCGTTTCAAGTGGACCTTTGCCATCAATTGGCTGTCCTAATGCATTTACAACTCGTCCTAACAGTGCATCGCCGACAGGAACTTCTACTACACGTCCTGTTGTCTTTACGATGTCACCTTCATTAATATTTTTGTTATCACCAAGCAATACAGCACCGACGTTGTCTTCTTCTAAGTTCAATATCATACCGTATACATCGCCTGGGAACTCAAGCAATTCTCCCTGCATTGCGTTCTCTAAGCCATGAATACGTGCGATACCATCGGCTACCTGGATTACGGTACCTACATCAGACACTTCAAGCTGTGATGCATATCGTTTAATCTGTTCTTTAATAACAGAACTTATTTCTTCTGGTTTCAAATTCATGAAGCTTTGGCACCTTCTTTCGATTTCAAATTCATTCTATATGCCAAGTGCATTGTAATCTAAATCACAATTGACTAACACTTTAGCTAAATCGTTCAATTTTGTTTTTATACTGCTGTCAACAACTCTGTCACCTATACGAATCACCATACCTCCTATAAGGGAAGTATCCACCGCATAGTGCATTTCCATTTCCACATATGGTGTGGTGGCAATTAATTTGGCCACGATATCTGCTTTCTGTTTTTCCTTAAGCTCTGCAGCAGTGGTCACATAAGCAGTTCCTATCTTCTTACATTCCTTCACTTGTTCTGTGAAATACGTTAAGATAGCTGGAATTTCCTTGCTGTGCCCTTTCATCACTGCCATATTCAAAAGTCCGGTTAATTCATCCATCACCTTACCTTTGAATGCTTCTTCCATGAGTCCGGCTTTCTCCTCCTTTGTAATCTGAGGATGAAGTAAGAGCTTCACAAAATCTGTGTTTTCCTCTAATACCTGAATCACGGTTTTCGCTTCCTGATACAGCGCATCTATCTTATTTTCTTCCATAGCCAGGGAAAATAACGCCTCACCATATGTGCTGGCTGCTAATTTGCCCATGTGCTATCACCTATTTCCTTTAAAGTTTCCTCAACTAAAGATTCCTGAACGGTTGTATCTATAGCGGCAGACACTACTTTACCTGCCATAACAGAAGCAATCTGAATCATTTCTTTCTTCACATCATCAGCAACACGTTTCTTCTCTAATTCTGCTTCCCTACGTGCCTGCGCAATGATAGCTGCTGCTTCTTCTTTGGCAGCACTTACAATTCTGTTTTCGTTTTGCTGTGCCCTCTTTCTTGCCGCACTTAAAATTTCTTCTGCTTCTTTGTCCACAAGCTTCAGCTTTGACTCATATTCCTGCTTCAACGCTTCTGCTTCTGTGTTTGCCCGTTCTGCACCTTCTAACTGGTTACGAACTTTATCTTCCCTTTTCTTCATAAATGCTCTTACCGGGTTAAATAAAAAATAGGAACCCAGCAGGAAAATAATAAACACATTAATGGCAACTATCACAGTACCAAAAAGCAGTTGTGCATCAAGGTTAAATAATCTTTCCAAGGTTCAGCCTCCTTTCGGCTTTATTTTCGTACATTCTTATACTTCTCTTAAACTAAAGGTTTTACGAAAAGTAATAAGATGGAAATTAATAAACCGTAAATAGCTGATGTCTCGGCAACCGCATCACCTAATAATAAAGTTGTGGTAACGTCAGACTTTGCACCTGGATTTCTTGAAACCGCAGAAGCTGCGTAACCTGCAGCGATACCCTGTCCAATACCAGTACCGATACCGGAACAAACTGCAATACCTGCACCAATTGCTGAACACGCTAAAATTAATTCTTCACCTGTAATATTCATAGTTATTGTCCTCCTTATAATTCACACTCAATTTTTTGTTACTATTCCTCGGCGATCTTATCATTTACATATGCCATAGTAAGCATACAGAATACATAGGCCTGAATTGCACCTGCAAATATATCAAAGTATATATGCAATACAGCTGGCAGACCAATCTGAATAAATATTGGTACTAATGCATAAAGCAATGACATCAGAACCGTACCAGATAATACATTACCAAATAGACGCAATGACAATGAAATCGGCACTGCCACTTCACCAATTAAGTTAACTGGGAAGAACACCGGAACCGGTTCAAATAATGATTTCAATGCACCCATCTTATTATGTCTTACATTATTGTACTGAATGATGCAAAATGTCATAAGACCTAATGGTAATGTCACTTCATAATCTGCTGTTGGCGGTCGTAATCCGAAGAGACCGGATAAATTGCTCACTAATATGAAGATAAAAATGCTTCCGATATAGTTTGCAAACTTAGCTCCGTTTTTACCCATATTGCTGTTCGTCAGGTTATCAATCAGTTCTACAATCATTTCGATAACATTCTGAAACCCCTTTGGAATCTCCTGCGCCTTTTTTATTTTACGGTTAGCAGCAATTAAGAAAGCTATAATTATGATATCTACAATCAATATACATACATGGGAAGTGGTAATCCACAGTTCCTGACCAAACAGCTCAAACTGAAATAAGCCTTTAATCATGAAGCCCATGCTTTCTTCACTACTTCCCGCTAACAAAGCAGCAGTCTGTGAAGCCGTCCCGGCAAATGTGTCTAACATGCTTCATCCCCTCCTTCTTTCATATTTTTGCACCAAAGCTTATCCATCTTCGGTTGTAGAATAGCTGCAGCCTTTAATCCCATAAGGCCTACAAAACAGGGAATAATTGATAAAAATTCAAAATATGCCCCTGTCCCCATTATCAGAAGAACCAGTACCGTTCGTATCAGATAAGATCTTGATAACGCCGTCTGTGCGGCTCTTCCTTCCTGCTGTATAGCCCTTTCAATGGAAAACTGCATATGGATTGCCATAGCTATGGACATGATAATTCCCACCCATAGGCTGTATGAGAAAAACACCTTGTCTGCCACTACAAACAATCCTATTATCTGTATAAGTATTCCATATATTAGAATACCTATAATCAATTGTAATAATACCTTGTTACATCTTCTTATCATGTCCAGAATCTTTGTCATCATCATAAATTCCTTTCGCCATAATATAAATATTGCGAAAACCTGCCATTGCTCCTAAGAAAAATAAAGGTATCACAAACCAGGTGCCAAATTTTTTATCAATCCAGACACCTATGAGTGAACATAATAAAATAGGGATAATCATATTAAGACTAAACTGCGTGATCATTGCAAAAGATTTATAGACGCTTCTCTTATACTTCATTTATACCCCTCCTAAAAAATTTACTACTTATTTGTTAATTATTCATAAATTTTCTACATATTTTTATATTTTCCCACTCATATTTTATAGTATATATAATTTTCAAACACTTGTCTAGTATTTTTCTATAATACATTTTTACTATCTTTTGTCATAGAAAATTTTACACATCTCTATTCATGTGATGTTCTCATCTTCCTTCCCTTATATTTCAATCTTCTGAAATAATTCAAAACAGCACAGCCAATTGCAAGATATAGTATGGTATATAAAAATATCATCACTTCCGTAAGCTGAGTAGAAACACCGATTCCTCTCAATACTTTTCTCATTGGCAAGCATCTGTTTACAATGTGAAATATCAGGGTAATCCACAGACTGTAGCTTCCAATTGCTTTGAGTATCTTCACAATCAGATAGCCCTGCCATCTCCAGCCTGCCTGAATGCAAAGATAAAGCAGAAAAATACCTGCCATACAGGCGCAGGGAATCACTAATACCGGATAACGGTATTCCTGCCATTCCATATCCATTCGGCCAACAACTCCCCCTGCTATTCCAATAATTCCTAATAGAAGCAGCTGCCATTTTTTTACGCCATTTTTCAGCCAGTTACTTTCCCTTAAGCGGTATCCCACTACAAGAAATCCACATGCCATACATGCCTGTGGCAGACAATACACCTCTATTCCAGCATAAGGAAGATAATATCCTGCAATTGTGAACAATATACCGCCTACATACTGTAATATAACAGGAAGACGAATCAGTAAATTCATTACAAACAAACCAATAAACAATGCCAGAAATATCCACAATTCCTGAATACCACAGGTTTCCTCGCCGCCTACCAGCGTCCGGTGTGAGGTTCCATATACATATCCCCATATTACTTTTCTGAGTTCACCGCTTCCATCTGCAACCCATTGCTTAATTCTCACATACATAATCGTACCGCTTAATCCTGCTACCACAAGAAACGATAGCAGATATTTGCGGCATATTCTAAAAATCTGGGAGAAAAATTTTCTTTTTTTGATGTAATAACCACTCATAATAAATGCCATGGGAACCAGACAGGTAGTAAACACCCGTGCTGGCAGGTAAAACCAGGGCTCATGACAGAATTTTTCAAAAAACACCCCATACACCACGAGAAAACTGACAATAACACCCCGGGCCATATGAAACATAGACAGATTGTTCCATTTATATTCTGTCATGCTGTAACATTTTGTATACTCATATTCTTCATTTCTCATACAAATTTACTCCATGACTTCTTCTATTTTACCATTTGACAAGCAAATCTCACGGTCACAATAAGACAACACTGACCTTCTATGGGTAATCAGCAGACAGGTTGGTCTTGGTGTGAGCATCTGTATTCCCTGCAATACCGCCAGCTCTGTTTTCTCATCAAGGGATGAGGTTGCTTCATCCAACACAAGAAATGGGGCTTTTCTGACCAAAGCTCTGGCAATGGCAATTCTCTGTGCCTGTCCTTCTGAAATTCCGTGACCACGTTCTCCTATCACTGTGTCAATGCCATCTGGCAACTCCATCACAAAATCGTAAGCAGACGCCATCTTCAATGCCTCTATCATTTCTTCCTCAGTGGCATCTAAGGCACCCATATGTATATTTTCCCGAATGGTTCCACTAAACAATGTATTACCTTGAGGAACATAGGAAATAAACTGTCTTGTCAATGCATTGGCATTTTCTTTCTCACCATGGGTATTCACAAATTGAATGGTTCCCTGATAATCGCTCATAAAGGACATAATTAAACGGATTAATGTGGTCTTACCGATACCGGATTCTCCTACAATTGCCACAAATTCTCCTGGTCTGATGGTAAGATTTGCTTCATTCAGTACAGGCTCATTTGCCACATAACCAAAGGAAACATTTTTTACCTCTACACCAACTTGCTTTGTATTGATATTTTCTTCTGCCCGTTCTTCTTCTGCTAAGTTCTGAAGTTCTATCACACGGCCCGCAGATGCCAGAATAGATACTACTTTAGGAAGATTCTGTGCCAGTCCCATAATCGGTGCCTGAACACGATTAACCAGTGTGATAAATACCGACATTGTACCATAACTAATTTCATTTCTTGATAACTGGATAGAACCTACTGTATAGGCGGCAATATAGCCAAACTGAAATGCCAGCCCCATAATGGTAGAACTGACAACACCAAGACGGTTCTTTTTTAACACCCATTTAAAACGGTCTTCTCTCAGTTCTACAAGACGTTCCACTGCATAATCCTCATTAGCAAAGGATTTTACCACCAACAGATTCGCCAGACTTTCCTGTAAATAGGAGCGATATGCCGCCTCTGTCTGCTGTACTTTAACTTGTAATTTTTTTAATCTTCTGCCAATCAACACAGATACTAAAGCCGCAATTGGTGCAATCAGCAATGCTAATACTGCTAGCAGCGGCTCAAAATAAAATAAGGTACAAAAGGTCACTAACAATTCTATTACCAACTGGATAATGCTTGGTATTGTATATATAATACCATCAGCAATGTTTCCTGCATCACTGGTTAATCTGGTCATCAGGTCACCTGTGTGATATTTTTTTACATCCATCCAATGGCAATGAATAATTTTTTCATACAATTGTTTTCGAATACCGAAAGAAAATCGTTCATTCAGCATAACTGATATCAGCGAAGACATCACTGACAACACCTGGGTAAGTAATACCACTACCACATAGGCAACAATATAGACCGCTACATTGGCTCCCTGCACAGAGGTATCAATAATATGCTTTGACACCAATGCAAGGGCTACTGATGAAAGTGACAACAGTATGTCTATCACCAGCATCAGCGTTATTCTCCCCAAAAATGGTTTTGAATACCGCATTAACCATACAAAGTATCCTGACTGGTTTCGCCAGTCCTTAAAAAAAGCAAGTAATTTTCTCATTTTTCCTCTCATTCTACCGCCAAGGCGGCCTTTCAATCTTTCCTTTCATTCTGCCCTTAAGGCGGAGGGGAAATGTGGTGATGGCTACACCCACTGCCAACAATGCGGCAAATAATAATTTAGTATCAATGGTGCAGTAGTACTCTCTACAAACCTGCAGACAAGATTATTGATACAATCTCTGGATCATTATAGAAGCGGGGTACATACTTAGACCCACCTAATCCCCTTGAATTTACCATTATCATATCAGCACAGCGATAGACTCCTCCATCATACTTTGGAAAAAATTCCCGATTCGTTCCCAGAATTCCACCTACGAAAGGAATGCGTACCACACCTCCATGTGCATGACCGGACAACATTAAATCATATCCATAAGTTGTCACATAATCTGCTACGGTAGGGTCATGGGCCAGTAATACAGACACCTCTGACTTTTGCGCAATTTGCATAGATTCTAATCCCATACCATAGGGAATTCCATAAAAAACAATATCCGCACCATTTTTTGTGTAACGTACACTTTCATTACGCAATTCCTGAACACCATATTTTTCAAACAACTCTAACAGCCTTCCATAATAATACTCACTGTCTAATTCATGATTTCCCCCCACTTCATAAACAGGACACAGATTAGAAATTCCTGCCAGCAGTCCCTCAATAGGTTCAAACAATTCCTTTGTTCCATCAATGGTATCACCGGTAATTACGATAACATCAGGCCTTTCCCCTTTAATCAACGCTACCAGTTCTTCATTGTTCTCTCCAAAGCTTTTATAATGCAAATCTGATATCTGCACAATTTTGAAATCCTGCAGCTCCTCCGGCAAATCCGGAATCTCTACCACATAGGTCGTAACCTCTAATGTATTATGAAATCCTACAGCAACCCACAATACTATAATTGCTATAACTACCAGAAAACCTATTATAATATTTCTTTTCCTCATTTTTTAAAACAACTTTCCGACAACATTTGTTTCACTATTTGTAAAATGTTGTCAACTTTACATTATTTCCACCATCTCCACCCGTCACATATATGGTTCCACAACGAAGCCACGCATGTGCTGTCATCTTGCCTGTTGAATTTTCCACACCTAGATATAATGTGGTGTGAATTCCTTTTTTGTATAATATATGCTGCGCCACCAATGCTCTGACTAAACATTTACTCTCCCATGGGGTTTTATTACACACCCGCTCTACACGATACCCTATCCAATACGCATTTTTTGTATTCTCAAAGGTATCCTGAGCCGGTGATTCTTTATCCCGTTCACCAAAATCAGGTTCTAATTTTTTCATAGGAACAGTAAGTATCCGCATCCGATACCATGCCGCCAGAACAAGAACACGTATGGTCAGCCACCTGGTTTTGTTGGTAAATATAAAATTGTAAATTAACCTGGCAATATGTTTTATCTTTTTCATTGCTTCACACCTCTCTGTGCTCACACTATATCGTAAATTACAGTGTCTGCTCCACCAGATCCGCCTGTTCCTTCACTGTCATTTTACCCTCCGGTCGCGTCAGTACAAAAACCGGCATCTGATTTGCTACCATTACTGTCTTCATAAACAATTCAGGAGGAAAACCATTTTCCTGATACATATCACCACGAAAGAAATTCCTGGTTATATATTTTAATTTTTCACTTCCAGTAATCTCTTTCAATTCCGGCATCTGTACATCTCCTATCTGCAGGATTACCATTCCACCTAATTCTGCCTTCTGATTATAAAACTCGTTCTTCAAAATAACTCCATATTTTTCTCTGTCTAAATCCGGCATTGGAATCAAGCGTTCCTTTGGAATATTTAGCTTTTCTACGGTATCTGCACAAAGCTTTCTAACAGGAAATGCAGGATATGCCATAGCCTTGTTATCTTCTATATCAATAACTACCTGGTCATCTGCCATCTGCAGATAATTTCTTCCCATAATCTCAGTGGAAAGTGATGACTTTCCTGCTCCGCTGTCACCACTAATAATAAGCGCTTTCCCTTTATAAAAAATGCCACTGCCATGTATGATAAGCCTGTTACGCTGGAATACAACAATTGTCATACAGGCACACAGCATAATCTGATTCACGTATGTCTTATCATAACCTTCAACTAAATAATAAGAAATCTTATTACCTTTTGATATCATAAATGTTCCGTTATGGATATAACGAATGCATGCCCAGTCTTTTTCGATATGACTGATACAACCAGTGCCTTTATTTTTCTCTGTTTCTGTTGGATTTTTATATTCATCCGCCATATCTTCCCAGGCAATCGTAACATCTACATTATCAGTCGGTGCAATCGGATATGCTTCCCCCAATTCATAATCCGATGCTACCGTCAACCCAAATATTTGATAATACCACATAATTTCTCCCTTTTGCATATTAACAGATTTCCGCTCCTGCTGGCATATCTTTTTCCGGTGTCATTAACGCTAAGTTTCCATTTTCGTCCTCTGCACAAAGCAACATTCCTTCTGAGAGAACACCTGCTAATTTGGCCGGCTTTAAGTTTACAAGCACCATAACTTTCTTACCTACCATTTCTTCTGCAGAATAGTACTGCTTGATGCCGGATACAATCTGCTTCACCTGGCTTCCTACTTTTACTTGGGAGCAAAGTAATTTCTTTGATTTCTTCACTTCTTCACAGGCAATAATCTCACCAACCTGGAACTGCATTTTCATAAAATCATCATAGGTGATTTCTTCCTTTGGCTCGATATCAATTACATTTTCTTCTTTCTTTTCTTCTACAGGCTTTGGCATTCTTTCAGCAACCTGCTTCTTTACTTCTTCTAAATCTAAGCGGGCAAAAAGAATCTCCGGTGCATCTGTCACCTTGTTGCCTGATGGATATAAGCCAAATTTGTCCATATCCTCGTAGGCTCTCTTTTCTGTGTTAAGCTGTGTGCAGATTTTTGCAGCAGTTTCCGGCATATATGCTTCTAACAGAGATGCGCCAATTACAATACTTTCTACTAAATTATAAAGTACGGTTTCTAATCTTGGTAAATCTGCTTCATTCTTAGCAAGAATCCAAGGTGTTGTCTCATCAATATATTTGTTACAGCGTTTGAACAGGTTGAAAATTTCTGTAATAGCATCTGCCACACGAAGATCTGCCATCTTTTCGTCTGCTTTCTTCACAGTTTCTAATACTACAGCCTTTAAGTCTGCATCTACTTCTGCTTCCACGCCTGCATTTTTCACCACACCACCAAAATATTTGTTGGACATAGAGATTGTACGATTTACCAGATTACCTAAGGTATTAGCAAGGTCAGAGTTCATTCTCTCCACCATCAAATCCCATGTAATCACACCATCATTCTCAAATGGCATCTCATGCAATACAAAATAACGAACGGCATCCACACCAAACATATCTGCAAGGTCGTCTGCATAAATTACATTTCCCTTTGATTTACTCATCTTGCCATCGCCCTGTAACAGCCATGGATGACCAAATACCTGCTTTGGAAGTGGTAAATCTAATGCCATAAGGAAAATTGGCCAGTAAATGGTATGGAAACGGATAATGTCCTTACCAATCAAGTGCAGATCTGCCGGCCAGTACTTGTTAAATTTCTCTTCACTTTCTCCTGTGCAGTCATAACCAAGTCCTGTAATGTAGTTGGTAAGTGCGTCTAACCATACATAGGTAACATGCTTTGGATCGAAATCAACCGGAATTCCCCATGTAAAGGATGTTCTTGATACACACAAATCCTGTAATCCAGGAAGCAAGAAGTTATTCATCATCTCATTTTTACGGGATACCGGCTGGATAAATTCCGGATGTGTATTAATATGCTCAATCAGCCTGTCTGCATACTTACTCATCTTAAAGAAATATGCTTCTTCCTTTGCCGGCTGCACTTCACGGCCACAGTCCGGACATTTGCCATCTACTAACTGGGATTCTGTGAAGAAAGACTCACATGGTGTACAGTAAAGTCCTTCATAATGTCCCTTATAAATGTCTCCCTGATCATATAATTTCTTGAAAATTTTCTGAACCTGTGCTTCATGGTCTGCATCGGTTGTACGGATAAATTTATCATAAGAGGTGTTCATCAAATCCCAGATACGACGAATCTCACCGGCTGTTCCATCTACGAATTCCTTTGGTGTAATACCTGCTTCTGCTGCCTTCAATTCGATTTTCTGACCATGCTCGTCGGTTCCTGTCTGAAAATATACGTCATATCCCTGCATACGTTTATAGCGGGCAATGCTGTCTGCTAAAATGATTTCATATGTGTTACCAATGTGTGGCTTACCTGATGTGTAAGCGATTGCTGTTGAAATGTAAAATCTCTTATTTTCCATGATTTTTCGGTCCTCTCTTTCTATAATGCCTTAAGTGGTTGCACGCTCTGGTATCATTCTATAATAAACCGTTGTGATTTCCTGGTATATAAAAAACGCCTTCTAAGCCATGCTTTACACAGCTTAGAAGGCGAATACTCCGCGATACCACTTCTATTCGTCTGCCCCTCACAGGACAAACCTTATCAAGTGCAGCACTGCTACACTCTTTCGCTATAACAGGCGAGCCTGTCGCAGCCTAAGGGAATTCTTTCCGTTCGGTGCGCCACTCAGTAAGCCATCTTCTGAATTCATTCTTATGCCTTCTCCCAGCAAATGCAGCCTCCCTGCATTTAAAGGCTTCTCTGTAATAAGAATTGGATTCGTACTCTCTTACGTCGTTGTGTTTGTCATTTATTTTAGGCTAACATATTTAACTGGTTGCGTCAAGGGGCGATTTTTCACATTGCCGTTATGTGCTGGAGTACAAGTGAAATCCCCCCTGCAAACCAGAATTTCACCCACTTTTCTACTGAAAAACTGACCTTTGTCAAAACTACAACTCACAATTATTGACGGTTCTAGGAAATGGGATGACATCGCGAATATTTCCAATTCCCGTGAGATACATAACCATACGTTCAAATCCTAATCCAAATCCGGCATGTCTTGCAGAGCCGTACTTACGAAGGTCTAAATAAAACTCATAATCCTCTCTCTTAAGTCCTGCTTCTTCCATGCGTGCAACCAATTTATCGTAATCATCTTCACGTTGGCTGCCACCGATAATCTCACCAATTCCCGGTACTAAGCAATCCATCGCTGCCACCGTCTTATTATCCTCATTTAACTTCATATAAAATGCCTTGATTTCCTTTGGATAGTCTGTGACAAACACAGGTCTTTTATATATCTTTTCTGTGAGATACCGTTCATGCTCCGTCTGTAAATCACAGCCCCAACTCACCGGATATTCAAATTCTTCATTGTGCTTTTCTAACAGCTCCACAGCTTCCGTATAAGTCACTCTCCCAAAATCGGACTCCAATACATGATGTAATCTTTCCAACAGCTCCTTGTCCACAAACTGGTTAAAGAACGCCATCTCTTCCGGTGCATTTTCCATAACATAGCGAATCACATACTTTAGCATACTCTCAGCCAGAATCATATCGTCCTGTAAATCTGCAAATGCGATTTCCGGCTCAATCATCCAAAACTCTGCTGCGTGTCTTGTAGTATTAGAATTCTCTGCTCTAAAAGTTGGACCAAACGTATAAATATTTTTAAATGCCATGGCATAAGTTTCCCCATTTAACTGTCCACTTACTGTGAGATTCGTTTCCTTGCCAAAGAAATCCTTAGACACATCCACCTTGCCTTCCTCTGTTAATGGAGGATTCTCCATATCTAACGTAGTAACACGGAACATTTCTCCGGCACCCTCACAATCGCTTCCAGTAATCAAAGGTGTATGCACATAGACAAAATCTCTCTCCTGAAAAAACTTGTGAATCGCGTATGCTGCTAAGGAGCGAACACGAAACACTGCCTCAAAAGTGTTGGTTCTCGGACGCAGATGGGAAATGGTCCTTAAATACTCGAAAGAATGACGTTTCTTCTGCAATGGATAATCCGGTGTGGAAGTGCCTTCAATCTCAATGGTTTCTGCCTGAATCTCAAAAGGCTGCTTTGCTTCTGGTGTTGCCACCAACTCTCCAGTTACCACAATGGCAGCTCCTACATTTAATTTTGTCACTTCCTGAAAGTTATCCATAGCATCATGAAATACCACCTGAATCGGTTCAAAAAATGTACCATCATTTACCACGATAAACCCAAAGGTTTTTGAGTCCCGGAGACTTCTCACCCAGCCTCCAATGGTTATCTTTTTTCCTATATATTCATTTTGTTTCCGAAAAATATCTCTGATATTCACTAATTCCATTGTTTCACTCCTCCTATGACTGCCTTGAAATGAACTCATTATAGCAAATGCACCTACCTTTGTAAAGGAAGCCTTCCGTAACTTTTGATGACTATTTTTGTTGTTTTTTTTCAACAAACAGTGTATAATATAATTAAATTTGTGTATTTCGTAGATATTTTGTAACTATTCAGAACCAGGACAATACAAGCTTGTATTGTGCTGAACTGCACAGTCCGTATGAAAACGTAGTGGCAGCAGGCCAAAATCCATCACCGTAGGTGATTCTGCATGGATTTTGGCATGTTATTATGAATGTAAT